>DASQOZ010000071.1:0-71136 GCA_035644195.1 Candidatus Methylomirabilota bacterium
TTATGTTCGCCCGCCAACCATTGTTCGTCGAATTCGTAATGAAGTTGCTTGCCGGCTTCGCGATTAAAATCTCTTTTGATCAGTTCCTGCCCGTCCAACGTGAAAATGAACCGGCATTTATTATAGTCGAAAATCTTGTCCACATATTTCTCATTGGCCGACATGTTCAAAACCAGTTGATAGCGTCCGGCGTGTTCAATTTGAAAAGTGTTTGAAACAGACGAAGTTTCGTAATAGGACAATGACAACCCGCCCCTGGCATCGCCGCGGTCCTCATTGAAACTTGCGCCGCTGATTATTTTTTCCGCCAACACTTTTGATCTCACCGGCACTGTTTTTGAAATAATTTCCTGGGCTGCGTTCAGGTATTTTTCCAGCAGCATCGGCGAGAGCGTGAGCACGTCGCCGTTGTTGTCGAAGCCGTTGCCCGTGTCGTCCGGCGGAAATTCGACCTGCGTGTCATAATCAACCCCGATCAAATCACGGATCGTGTTGTGATATTCGACGCGGTTCAGCCGCCGGACCGTGACCTTGCCCGGATCGGGATTTTTCGGATCAATGCCAAACACATCCGCCTTGATCCATTTCGTGATAAGCTGCTGTTCCTCCGCTGTCGGGCGTTCTTTTCTTTTTGCCGGAGGCATCATGCCGCTGCGTAAATTCTTCAACGCCTTCCACCAGAGGTCGCGGCTGTCCGCCGGACTGGCGTCAGGATTGAATTTGTCAAACGCCACGCCGCCCTTGTCCACGCCGTCCGCGTGGCAATCGTAGCAATACGTTTCCAAGAGCGGCTGGACATCCCGCCGGAAATCCGCTGCCACGGAAACCTGCTGCGCCCGGGTTGCCGTTGCAATCAGGACGGCAAGCAGGCAAATTGAAAAATGTTTGAACATGGGTTCTCTTGGAAGAATTCGCCATGCATACTTTCATGTCAACGAGATTGTGGGCGAAGCCCGACAGGAATCAGAACCCATGCCTCATGCGCCACGCCCTGTCCACCAAGTTGGAAAAAAACCATGGCGGAGAGAGGGGGATTCGAACCCCCGATACCTTTTGGGTATTCACGCTTTCCAGGCGTGCGCGTTAAACCACTCTGCCATCTCTCCACCGAAGTTTCATTTTCGCCGAGCGCGCCCGTCTTTTCAATTCAAAACGGTGGCCATGCAAGCACCTTGCCGCTGAATCTTTTTTCCGGCAACATTTCCCGCAGATGAAAAAAAATAAATCCGCCGATCCGTTGCGCCCCAATTCCAGCCTTTTGCTCGACGGCGATGAACGCGCCGCCGCGCGCGCCATGCTTTATCCCGTCGGCTTCACGAAGGAAGATTTTGCCAAGCCCATCATCGGCATCGCCTCGACGTGGAGCAACGTCACGCCCTGCAACATGCATATTGACAAACTCGCGCTCGAATCCGAGAAAGGCGCGAACGCCGCCGGCGGCAAGGCGATCATTTTCAACACCATCACCATTTCCGACGGCATTTCGATGGGCAGCGAAGGCATGAAGTATTCGCTCGTCTCGCGCGAGGTCATCGCCGACTCGATTGAAACCGTCGTCGGCTGCGCGGGCATGGACGGATTTGTGGCCATCGGTGGTTGCGATAAAAATATGCCCGGCGCGCTCATCGCCATCGCGCGGTTGAATCGTCCCGCCGTGTTCGTTTATGGCGGAACGATTCTGCCCGGCTGCTTGACCGGTGGGGCGAGCGTCCCCGCGAGCCGGTCTGGTGAAAGTGAATCGTCTTCGGCTCGCGAGGACGCTCGCCCCCCCAAAGACAAAATGTTGGACATCGTCTCCGTCTTTGAAGCCATCGGCGCGCACGCCAATCACAAAATTTCTGACAAGGAATTTGAAGCTGTCGAACAATGCGCGATTCCCGGCCCGGGTTCGTGCGGCGGAATGTATACCGCGAACACGATGGCCAGCGCCATCGAAGCGCTTGGCATGAGTCTGCCGAACAGCTCCGCGCAAAACGCCATTTCACCCGCGAAGATGGACGATTGCCGTCGCGCGGGCGCAGCCGTCGTGGAAATGCTGCGGCGCGGCATCAAGCCGCTCGACATCCTCACGAAGCAGGCGTTTGAGAACGCCATCACCGTCGTCATCGCGCTCGGCGGCTCGACCAACGCCGTGCTGCATCTGCTCGCCATCGCGCACGCCGCGAAGGTGAAGCTCACCATTGACGATTTCACGCGCATCGGCAAACGCGTTCCCGTGCTCGCCGATTTGAAGCCGAGCGGTAAACATCTCATGTCCGAACTTGTTGCCATCGGCGGCATTCGTCCATTGATGAAAATGTTGCTCGACAAAAATCTTTTGCACGGCGACGCGATGACCGTCACCGGCGAGACGATTGCCGAGACGTTGCACAATGTGAAACCGTATCCGGCGCACCAGACAATTATTCAGCCGTTCGATAAGCCGATCAAAAAGGACAGCCACCTCGTCATCTTTCGCGGCAACCTTGCTCCCGAAGGCGCGGTCGGAAAAATTTCCGGCAAGGAAGGTTTGCAGTTCACCGGACGCGCGCGCGTCTTCAATTCCGAAGAAGACGCGATGGAAAAAATTCTCGACGGCACGATCGTGAAGGGCGATGTCATCGTCATCCGTTACGAAGGGCCGCGCGGCGGGCCGGGGATGCGCGAGATGCTTTCACCCACGTCGGCCATCATGGGCAAGGGACTCGGCAAGGACGTGGCGCTCATCACCGACGGACGGTTTTCCGGCGGCAGCCACGGCTTCGTCGTCGGGCACATCACGCCGGAGGCTTACGCCGGCGGGCCGCTCGCGCTCGTGAAGAACGGCGACGCCATCGCGATTGATGCCGAGAAACGCGAACTGACGCTCGAAGTCACCGGCAAAGAACTGAACGCCCGCCGCAAATCGTGGAAGAAGCCCGCGCCCCGCTACACACGCGGCGTGCTGGCGAAATATGCCGCGCACGTCACGAGCGCATCGGAAGGCGCGGTGACGGACAAGGATTTGAAGGTGTAATGCTCCGGCTTGCAAACAAATCGCTCTTTGTTAGATTACATTCATGAGCGATAAACAACTTGTCGTTGAATTGCTGAACCGCCTTCCAGAAGACGCGAACTTGCAGGACATCGGCAGGGAGATTGATTTCCTTGCCGCCATTCGCGAAGGCGAAGAGCAGGCCGACCGGGGTGAAGTTGTCCCGCACGAACAGGTAAAAAGGGAATTTGCATCGTGGATTTCAAAATAGTCTGGACGCTCCGCTCACGCGAAGATTTGCGCGAAATCGCCGCATTTATCGCCAAAGACAATCCGGCGGCGCTTAAACTTGGCGATTTGATTTTTGACCGCGTGGATTCGCTGGAAAAATTTCCAGAACTTGGCCGCGTTGTGCCGGAACGCAATCAACCGAATATCCGCGAGATTGTCGTAAAAAATTACCGCATCGTTTATCGCGTCCATCAAAAGGAAAAGTTTCTGGAAATCCTGCGCGTCTGGCACGGCGCGCGAGGTGAGCCGGAAATTTAATATGCCAAAGATTTATTATAACTGCGGCGTGCTGGCGAAATACGCCATGCACGTCACGAGTGCGTCCGAAGGCGCGGTGACGGATAAGGATTTGAAGTTGTAATCAAATGGATTTATTTCAATGTTTTGATTTATGAAGACATCAATACGAATTACGTCATGGCTGCTTGTCTTGTTTTCCGTCGCGTCCTCCGCGTTTGGCGATGATGCAACAAATTACGATGACAGCGGCTATGCGAAATTTGTCAAAGGCGACTTGAACGGCGCACTAGCCGATTTCACCAAGGCTATCGAAATACCAATGATTATTATGCATATGCCATACGCGGCGCGGTGAAGGGAAACACGGACGATTTAGACGGTGCGGTGGCTGATTGCAGCAAAGCCATCGCAATCAACCCTCGGTATGCCGATGCCTACGATACTCGCGGCCTGATGGAATCATTTAAAACCAATTGGGATGCTGCACTTGCGGATTACAACAAAGTCATTGAATTACAGCCGACAAACGCTGTGGGCTATGTCAATCGTGCCAGAATCAAATCAACCAAAAATGATTCGGCTGGCGCGCTGGCCGATTGCAACAAGGCGATCGCACTCGCACCAGATTCAATTGACGCCTATAGCCTTCGCGCTTTGATGAAACAAGCCAAAGGCGATGTGGACGGCGCAATGGCCGACTTCAACAAAATCATTGAAATCAAGCCCGATAACGCGGTCGGCTATTTTAATCGCGGCACCTTTAAGAATTCCAACGGTGACACAAATGGCGCACAGGCCGATTTCAAAAAGGCGGTTCAATTGAACCCAACATTCCGCGAGTCAATTGGAACGCAGGGTTATTTGATGAACGGAACAGATTCAAAATAATCCCCCGCATTCCCAACGTAATTCCCGCATTTGATGTTCAATTGTTCGGCTGATTCCGAAATCTTTTCAAGGCCAGCCTTTGTGAATCAGAATCCCAACGGGATTCCATCAATCAGCCCAAGGTTGGTCCGAGCCGGACTGGCAAGGAGCTAACCCAAAAGAGGCGTAGCGGCTTTCGGCAGAAAGCCGGATTATTTATTTTCTTGAAGGATGCGGCGCTCTGCCGAGACGCCGCTACGGTTACGCTGCCACGCCGCCGGCGATGTAGCGTTCCATTTGCTCGATGGCCGCGTCTTGCGCCGAGATGATCCAGTTCACGAGGTCGCCGATGGAAATGAGTCCGACGAGTTCGTCACGTTGCATCACGGGCAAATGCCGGATGCGATGCTCGGTCATCATGCGCATACATTCCTCGACAGATTCGTCCGGCGTGACGGTGACGACTTTGGCAGAAAGTATTTCGCGCACGCGGGTTTCCTTGGACGATTTGCCCTGCAACGCAATCTTTCGCGCGTAATCGCGTTCGGTGAAAACGCCGACGAGTGTGCCGTGCGCCATGACGAGGAGTGAGCCGATATTTTTTTCGGCCATGAGTTTGATGGCGTCGAAGACGGTGGCTTCCGGCGCGATGGACCACACTGTTGATCCCTTGTGATGCAACAGCGAGCTGATGGGAACGCTTGTTTTCATAGGCTTAATTGTTTATCCTCCCGTTCCGCGATTCTTGCAAGTAAAAGTTTCAAAAAATGGTGGGGCGAGCGCCCTCGCGAGCCGACGACAAAAGTGTTTAGTTGCGGCTCGTCATGAGCCTCGCCCCACCGGATTTACTTTCATTGAACGAACATTTCTGATTTCATGTTCACTCGCGGCGGATTGTCCGGCGCGAATCTGTCTACAAAATTATGGAATCATTGCCGACTGTCTTGCTAAAACCGGGCGAAGCCGACCGCATCGTGGCGGGTCATCCGTGGATTTACGCCAGCGAAGTTCTTCGCGTCACTGAACCGCCCGCCGACGGCGACCTCGTGCAGGTCAAAGACCATCGCCAGCGTTTGCTCGGCACGGGTTTTTACAATTCCAAATCGCGCATCGTCGTGCGCGTGCTCTCGCCGGAACGCATTGACGTGGACGAGAAATTTTTCGAGGAACGAATCCGTGTCGCGCTCGCCATCCGGCAGAAACATTTGCCAAATGCGACGTCCTTCCGCGTCGTGAATGCGGAAAGCGATTTCTTAAGCGGCCTCATCGTTGACAAATACGAAGACATGCTCGTCGTGCAGATTTCTTCGCTCGGCATGGACAAACGAAAATCGCAAATCGTCGCCGTGTTACAAAAGATTTTCTCGCCGCGCGCGATTTTGGAACGCAGTGACATTGCGTCGCGCAAGTTCGAGGGACTTGGCGAATCAAATGAAGTGTTGTTTGAAGCTGTCGGTCGAGGAAATGCTCCGGGCGACCAGCCAAAAAACTGGACGACAACGGTGAATCTGAACGGATTGAAGTTCGAAACGGATTTGGCCGCCGGACACAAAACCGGATTGTATCTCGACCAGCAGGCAAATTATCAGGCCGTCTCGCAATTCGCGAAGGACGGACAGGTTTTGGATTGCTTCAGTTTTCTCGGCGGATTCGGTTTGCACGCGGCGCGCGCAGGCGCGGCGCACGTCCACTTGCTCGACCAAAGCGCGGATGCCATCGAAGCATCGAAACGAAATGCAAAAGCAAACGGTCTTGCGGACAAATGCTCGTTCGAAGCGATCAACGTTTTCGACTGGCTCAAGACGGCAACGGCGGTAAAGCCGCACGAGCGCGTGATTCCACGATTCGATTTAATCATCCTCGACCCGCCGTCGTTCACGCGCAATCGCGCTTCTGTTCCCGATGCCTTGCGCGGCTACAAAGAAATCCATTTGCGCGCGCTGAAACTTTTGAAAGTTGGCGGAACGCTTGCGACGTTCTGCTGCTCGCATCATGTCAACGCGGAATTGTTTCTGGACTCGCTGCTGTCTGCTGCATTTGATACGCGACGGGTTCTACGCCGCGTCGCAATCTATTCGCAATCGCCCGATCATCCGGTCATCCCGATGATTCCTGAAACGGAATATCTAAAAGGATTTGCGTTTGAAGTCGTAAGGTGAGTTATGGGCGCGTTTCCCGTCAGCCTTGAAAAAGAAAATCAACTCGCGCAACGCATGACCGCGTTGGGCGTGCGCGAGGCCGACATCGAGGAAAATTTTGTCCGCTCCGGCGGGCATGGCGGGCAGAACGTCAACAAGACCTCCACCTGCGTGATGTTGCTGCACCGTCCGACCGGCTTGCAGGTCAAATGTCAGGAGACGCGACAGCAGGGACTCAACCGCTTCATCGCGCGCCGCCTGTTGCTCGACAAGATTGAAGCCATGAAAAATGGTTTTGTTGCCGCGCGCCGCGCCGAGATTGAAAAGATTCGCCGCCAGAAACGGAAACGTTCCCGTCGCGCCAAAGCAAAGATGCTCGCCGATAAATCACATCACGCCGACAAGAAAGCATCGCGACGTTCGGTGAACGTGGATTGACTTTTTATGTCAAAAACCGATGGTCGTCACCATGCTGCCAAGATTCGCCTTATTGGTCGCGGCCACAATCAATTGAGCAAGGCGAAACCCATTCTGCGCGGCGCTTGTTCTTTCAGCCAGTAAATTCCGAGTTCGCGGTTTGTTTCACAGCCTTGCCCATTCAAATAGTGGATGCCAAGACTACATTGTGCCGAGGTGTCGCCGTTGGTGGCCTGTGGTTGCAGCCACTTAACTGCCGCAACCTGACCTTGCTCCGCTCTTTTTTTATCCGCAATCGCGCGAGCTGTTACGGCCTCCTGTTCTGCCTTTTCTAGCGCGTTGGTGATCCATCGGTATTTCGTATAATGCGAATAAGGATTGCCAAGTTGGTCATACAAATCATTAGCCGACAGGACGCGGACGCGGCCTTGAATAGGGAAAAGCGGAACAAAAACAATATGAGCACTAAATAAATTAACGTGATCATTTCCTAAATCTTGCACTTTCCATCGGGTGCGGATGAACGGAAAATTTTCAATGCTGGCATTATATTTTTCTTCCCGCCCGGATTTACCGATGCCGTGCCACATGAAGGGTAAGGAAATGAAATGCGGCGTATTATCGTCTTTTGAGCCAGAAAAATGCACGTCATAGTCCATCGTGGTTGGTAGGTTGATGCTGACAATTGTATTGGTGTCCACGCCCCGCGAAGTTGCCGTGATGAGAAAAGCTCCAAAAATCAGCCAAATGATTTTCATAACATAGAGATTCAACGCCAATCGGCTCCAATCGTCCATCCCAAAAAGATTTTAAGAAATCGCGGGCGTCGCGTTGCTATTCGCAATTGCCGAAATGCGCTTCGGCTTTCTTGATGTCCGCAATCGTTCCAGTCTGAAACCATTGGCCATGATGCGGCAGGCAAGCGAGACGATTTTGTTTCATCGCTTCGTGCCAGAGGATTTTGACCGTGAATTTTCCGTCCGGCGTATTTTGCAGAACGCGCGGATGAAGAATTCCAATTCCGGTGATGATGTAAGGCGCGTCCTGTTCGTTCCAGCCGATGGTGTTTTCGCGCTTGATGAACAAATGGTCTTCGCCTTTGTCGTGCCCGACAGCTTTGGCCTTCGATTGCGCGAGCAAAAGAAAATCCATTTTCGCATCGTCCCAAGTCTGCGTCAGGCGTTCGAGCGCGCTTTCCTTTTCATCGAACCAAATAATGTCGCTGTTGATGGTGAAGAACGGTTCGTTGCCCAAAAGCGGCAGTGCTTTCTTCAATCCGCCGCCGGTTTCGAGCGGCTCGGCTTCCTCGGAAATCTTGAAGCTCAAACCTTTGAACGCAGACAAATAATCCATCAACTGCTCCTTGTGATGCGAGACGTTGACGACGACTTCTTCGATGCCGTAAGCGACGAGCTTGTCGAGCGCGTATTCGATCATCGGCTTGCCCGCGACCGGCACGAGCGGCTTAGGCATCCGCTCCGTCAACGGCAGCAGCCGCGTGCCGCAACCGGCGGCCAGCACCATCGCTCGTTTGATTTTAATGCGCATACTTCGTGAACCAATTTTTCAACTCGACAAGTGTGGGATGACGCAGCGCTTCCTGCAACATGCGTTCTACTCGCGGCGAATGAAGTTTTTTGTAATCTAATTTTCCTTCACGGCTCAATTTTTCAAACACGGCCAACACGCGTGTGTGCCGCAACGCAGCGAGAATTGCCATCGAAGTTTCAAATTGTTTTCGGTCGAGATTTGGAAATTGAGCCAAATAACGCGCGATCATTTTGTCTTTGAGACCAAACGGTAAATCGCGTCGCGCATCTTCGAGCAGCGAAACTAAATCATAAGTGACCGGTCCCTGATAAGCGTCCTGAAAATCCAGAAGCCCGGCCTGTTGAACACCTTCGCGTTTGGACAGCAGCATCAAATTGGTGACATGATAATCGCGCAGCAGCAGCGAAACCGGAACCTGATGCGCCAGCGGCAAGGCTTCGAGCCAGATTTTTTTGAATTCTCCCCTGCCCCTTTCCGAAATTTCATGCACGTCCTCAAACAATTCCGCATCCTCAAACATTTTCTGCGGATGATACGTCCGTAAATCCTTTGGAACCGCTTGCGGATTTTTATGCAACGCAATCAAAACATCCGTAGCCAGCGTAAAAAGTTTTTCCGTGTCAAAGTTTTTTTCGAGCAAATGTGAAAATGTTTCGTCGCCAAAATCTTCCAGCAGCAAAAAGCCGTGCACGTCATCGCGCACAAGAACTGTCGGCACGCTGAAACCAAGTTGTTGAAGGTGCTGATTGATTTGAATAAATGGCGCGACGATTTCCTGGATTCGCGAAGCGTCCATGAGAATTGCAGTTTGTTTGCCCTTTTGCAGACGGAAATAGCGGCGCGCGGAAGCATCACCAGTAAGCGGCTCGCAAGAAGCATCGCTCCAAGTGGTATCGTCAAGAAATTCGCGTGGGGCGATCATTTGAGCAATTCGCGCTGCCAGTTCATCAATTCCGGCGCGTGCTTGTCCCAATCGCGCGCCAGCTCGCCGAGCGTCGCCTTGCTCGCGATGAGCGTCGGGTCAATGCAAAGTTCGTGCGCGCGAGCATCGCGGATTTTTTCCAATTCGCGGTAACGGCGAAATTCCGCTTCGCTTGGGCGATGGAATTTCTGCCGCAAAATTTCCGGATATTTTTCTGCGGAAAGCGCGAGACCGGCTTTGACTGCTTTTGCCAAACCTTCACGGCGGCGCGGCGACATTCGCGGCGATAAAAGATTTTCTACCGGATGATTTGCAGCGGCGGCATCTGCGATGTCCACAACGGTTTCGTGCCGCAGAATAAAATACGGCGGACGGTTCGCAAGAACGGCTTCGTGTTCGCGCCATTCCCAAAGCTCGCGCAACACAGCGAGCGCGGCGCGATTCAACGCGTAGCTGCCTTTGATGCGCCAAATCGTTTCGCGATCGACGATTTGCGGCTGTGTGCAGTCGGCGATAAGCTGCGCGCACGATTCCTGATGCCATGCCAGGCGATTTTTTGCCGCAAGTTCGGATTTTAATTTGTCCGCGAGCGGCTTGAGATAATGCGTGTCGTTGTGCGCATATGTTTCCATGCGCGGTGTCAGCGGCCGTTGCGCCCAATCGGCTTTCTGGGAACCTTTGTCCAGTTTGATGCCGAGAAATTTTTCGACGAGCGCGCTCAAACCGAATTGTTTTTCGCCCAACAATCTTGACGCCAGCATCGTATCGAAAATTGCCGATGGAATGAACTTGTGATGTTTTTCGAGCAGGCGCAAATCGTAATCCGCGCCGTGCATGATCAGCTCATGCGCATTCAGCGCGTCGAGCAGCGCGTCCAATTTGAATCCCGCAAGCGGATCAACGAGTCGGTCATCGCGGGTGATGCTGATTTGGATGAGGCAAACTTTTTCCGGGTAGGCGTGAAGGCTGTCCGCCTCGGTATCGAGGGCGACCCAATCGGCGGCGTGCAATCTTGGCAGGAACGCAGCCAATCTTTCTTCTGTGTCAATCACGTTGCTAAATCTTTACCACAAAGGCACAAAGACACAAAGTTTAGAAATTTCTTGGTGTCTTGGTGTCTTGGTGGTTAAATTTTTCCATGAATCTCGCCACCGCTTTTTCAAACAGCGCGAAAAACCACGCGCAAAAAACCGCCGTCTATTTCGGTGAACGTGAAATTTCCTACGCTGAACTTTTCGCGCAATCACAAAAAGTAGCCGCGCATTTGCAAAATCAATTTGGCGTGAAGCCCGGTGACCGCGTCGCGGTGTGGTTGAAAAATTGCCCGGAATTTCCGGTTTCCGTTTTCGCCATTTTGCACGCAGGCGGAGTCGTCGTCCCCATCAATAATTTTCTTAAACCCGCCGAGGTTGGTTACATTTTGAACGATGCCGGAATTGACGTGGTGATCACAGATGCGGAATTGTCCACCGGCGAAAAAGAATTATTGGCTTCCCGCCCGTCGTTGAAATTTTTGCATGTCGAAGAATTTGCTTCGCTCAATCCATCTTCCATCCTCAATTCTCCATCTTCGCGTTCTGAAAAAGACTTGGCCGTCATCATTTACACGAGCGGCACGACCGGCAAACCGAAAGGCGCGATGCTTTCGCACGGCAACCTGCTGCACAACGTCGAAAGCTGTCGCGTCGTGCTGGCGATGGTCGAGGACGATTGCTTCGCGGTCATCCTGCCGATGTTTCACACTTACATGATGACCGTCGGCATTTTTCTGCCGTTCACCATCGGCGGCTCGATTGTGCTGGTGAAGTCGCTGCATCCGCCGCGCGCGATGTTGCAGGAAATTTTTTCGCGCCACGCGACAATTCTTCCCGCCGTGCCGTCATTTTACAGGATGATTCTCGGCGCGCAATTGCCCACGCCGCTGCCCATCCGCATTTTTATCAGCGGCAGCGCGCCGTTGCCGATGCAGACGCTGAAGGAATTCGAGGAAAAATTTCATGTGCCGCTCATCGAAGGTTACGGCTTGAGTGAAGCCAGTCCGGTCGTTTCCAAAAATCCGCTCAAAGGAATTCGCAAGGCAGGTTCAATCGGCATTCCGGTCGCGAATGTTGAAATGAGCGTGCAGGACGAGAATGGAAAAATGCTTGGCGCAAATGAGACGGGCGAGATTTGCGTGCGCGGCGGCAACGTGATGCAAGGTTATTGGAATCAACCCGAAGAAAGCAAAAAAGCATTTCGCGGCAACTGGCTGTTGACCGGCGATGTGGGTTATCGCGACGCCGATGGATATTATTACATCACCGACCGCAAGAAAGACATGCTGCTCGTCAACGGCATCAACGTCTATCCGCGCGAGATCGAGGAAGTGATTTATCATTTTCCCGGCGTGAAGGAAGCGGCGGTCATCGGCGTGCCGGACGCACGGCGCGGCGAGCAACCAGTGGCGTTCGTCGCGGCGGCGGAAGGCCAGACGCTCGACGAAAAAGCGCTGCAACAATTCATCCGCAGCAAACTGGCCGACTACAAAGCGCCGAAACAAATCATCATCCTGCCCGCGTTGCCGAAAAATGCGACGGGGAAAATTTTGAAGACGGAATTGAGGAAACAAATGGTCAAATAATTTATGACCCAATCATTTTAGAGCTTGCGTTACTGAAGGTGGATTCAGCGCTAAATATTCTTGCATCGTCGGCATTTGTTTTGAATGTCCTCCAAATTGAACGCCGGTCATTTTAAAAATGAATGGAATTACCTCGCGAACATTAAAGAGTGTAGTATTCATCGTATATTGGTGGAATAACAATCATTGATTTGTTTCCTTGAATCCAGACGGCAAAAAACCTGCAATTAGTAATGAAATACCTATTAACGAAGTGCTTGAGATTCTTCCGGTTTTGCATTCCTTTGAGACGAAGGAGATTCAACCACCACCATTTCGTGGGTTGATGAGGTTGGTTCTTCGGCAGACATATTGAAACTCTGAATACACTATTAAACTTTGTCCATAAAAAAGCAGCCTCCGTTTCCGAAGGCCGCTCGTATTTTTCAATTTGATTTCTTCATTTAAGCGTAAAGCGGGCCGAAGTTCGCGCAGGCGCGATAGTCGGAGCTTTCCAAACATTGCGTGCCAAACGCCGCCCATGCGCTCGGACGGAAAATCCGGTCGTTCGGCACGTTGTGCATGTAAACCGGAATGCGCAGCATCGAAGCGAGCGTGATCAAGTCCGCGCCGATGTGGCCGTAGCTGATCGCGCCGTGGTTTGCGCCCCAATTATTCATCACGGTGTAAACGTCGCGGAACGCGCCGTGGCCGGTGATGTTCGGAGCGAACCAGGTCGTCGGCCAGGTCGGGTTCGTGCGCTGGTCGAGCGCGTCATGAACTTTTTCCGGCAGATCAATCGTGAAACC
This sequence comes from Candidatus Methylomirabilota bacterium, assembly GCA_035644195.1. GTDB lineage: Bacteria > Verrucomicrobiota > Verrucomicrobiia > Limisphaerales > UBA11358 > UBA11358. The sequence continues at coordinate 12,788 of DASQOZ010000071.1, forward strand.
TTCCGCGATTTGCAGCGCGACGCCGAGTCCTTTGACCAAATTCAAACGGCACATCGTCACGCGCATTCCGCCTTTGGTGAGATAGCGCGTTGACCAGCCGCCGCCGGGAAAATATTCCGTGATGCTCGGATGCCACGAAGTCGCCTTGAGGCATTTGTCCGCTTCTTCTTTTGAAATTTCCCAGAACGGTTTCATCGCGGGTTTGCCGTCGCGGGATTGTTGCCCCGTTCCGTCGAGCGTGGCGGGACCGGAATTGATGAGATGCAAAATGCCGCCCGCCGCCGCGCCGGTGAGTTTGTGGCCGGTGACGCGCTTGACGGCATCGGGACTCCAGTAAGTGCGGACGTCGGCAAAAATCTGCGCGGTGTTCGTGAGCAGATAATTGATGAGCATCGAAGCGCCGTTGAGACAATCGTTTTCCGTCGCGACGATGTAAGGCGCGCGGATGCCGTTCCAATCGAACGACGTGGTGAGAATCGCTTCGAGAAAATCTCCGTTCGGTTGGTAATCCGTCCATTGACGCTGGCCTTGAAAGCCGGAGCAAATTGCATTGTGCCCTTGGGCTTCTTCACCAAAACCCATTTTGGCGAGCTTCGGATTTCCAACCATCAAATCGCGCGCGATGAGCGCCATCTTGACGGATTTTTCCCACTCACTGTCGAGCTGCGCGCGGGAACGCGTCGTCTTCGGTGAATTGTAATCTTTGCCTTCCTTGCAATTTTCTTTCGTCCACTTGAGCGCTTTTTTGTATTCGCTCTGGTCGAAAATTCCTTTGTCCATGCGGCGGAGAAATTCCGTCATGTCAATTGTTTCGACTCTCATGCCGAGATAATTTTCAAAAAATGGCTGGTCAACGATGGAACCGGCGATGCCCATCGAAACGCCGCCCATGCCGAGATACGATTTGCCGCGCATCGTGGCGACGGCTAGACCGGCGCGGACGAATTGCAAAATCTTCTCCGTCACGTCGGCGGGAATCGTCTTGTCGCCGCCGTCCTGCACGTCGCGTCCGTAAATGCTAAACGCGGGAATTCCTTTTTGCGTGTGACCGGCGAGAACTGCCGCGAGATAAACCGCGCCCGGCCGTTCCGTGCCGTTGAAACCCCAGACCGCTTTTGGAATCATCGGGGTCATGTCCATCGTTTCACTGCCGTAACACCAGCACGGCGTGACGGTGAGCGAAACGCCGACGCCTTCGCGCGCAAATTTTTCTGCGCACGCCGCCGCTTCCGCGACGCCGCCGATGCAAGCGTCCGCGATGACACATTCGACGCGCTTGCCATTCGGATAAAATAGATTTGAAGAAATCAATTTGGCGGCGGACTTCGCCATGTCCATCGTTTGTTTTTCAAGCGATTCGCGGACACCGCCGAGCCGGCCGTCAATCGTTGGGCGAATTCCGACTTTAGGAAGTGAACCGATGAGCGATGTTTTCATTGTGTTGATTTTATTTTTGAACTCGACGAAGTTTCACGAGCCATGTTCGTTTGATTATTTTGTTTCGCGCGTGGAGACGGTTTAACAAGAGGCATTCCGGCTGTCACTGTTTTTTTCAAAAATAACGGAGAAAAAATATCAGTAGAAAACCCCATTCCGTTTTTGTTGACGGATGCGAGGCTGGTGCAACGTTATGGAAGAGTTCGATTCGTGAGATGAAATTGTCTCCATTTGAGATGTGTTTCAACCTGATGAATTGACTGATGAAAACAACATAAGAGAAAGGACATATATGAAACGTAATATAGGAACAATCGCCGTGGCGCTCGGCCTGGCAATCGGAAGCTCGACCGCTTTCGCAGCCGCCAACATGGAAAAGGTCAAAATAAACGAATTGCCGCAAGCAGTTCAAACCACCATCAACCAACATTTGGAAGGTGGAAAGCTGAAGAAAATTGAACGTGTGACCGACAACGGCCAAATGTTCTATGAAGTCTCCCTGAAAAACAATGGCCAGAAAGAAGAATTCAGGGTGAATGCGGATGGCCAATATCTCGGCCCACAAACTGGCAGACAAAATCAAAGCATGCCGAACACCCCGGCGAGACCGGGAAGCGGCTATTAAGCCGGTTCATTGATAAATTAAAGCCGGAATGAGAAATCGTTCCGGCTCTTTTATTTTGGCGTGCCGCCGTGCGGCCATTTGCCCGTCGGAAACACGATTAGATAAATGCGAAACCGGATGACGCGAACGGATTTGTTTCAAAGCCAAGGACTGACCCTTTACAAGTCGCCGGAGCCAATCCCGAATGGCGCTGGCCGTTTTTCGTGCCTTTTTGAACGTAAGATTTTACCGAAATAATTCCGGCGCGCGGATTTTCAATAGACGACGACAGTTCCAGAGATGGCAAACCGGAACCAAACTATGGTTTGTTCTGAAGGCACCGCATTGGGATCGTAAGGCTGGTGTTGAATTGTAAGTTCGACTTTCATATACGTCGCTTGGGGGTCATATTGATTAAACGGCAGTTGCTGCATTGAATTGGCTGGAATGGTCAAAATGGGTGAATCATAATTGGTTATGTATGGCGATGAAAATGATCCGCCTCCATAAGCATCAGGGTAATAAATGTTCCAATGAAAACTTAATGAGCCATTGCTGAAAGAGCGCGGGTCAATGCTGGCAGATGCATCAAAGTCATAGGTGGATCCGATGAACAAACTGCCCCGCTGTTTTGTAGGTATATTGCAAATGACGGCTATGGTATTATTGTTATAACCTGACGCTACATAACCGCATGGATCAAAATAAATTCCCTGGTCAGGTGTTTGATCTTCCAGTGGCAGAGTGTCGCGAAAGGCTATCAGGGGAGGTTGTGGAAACACCGGGCTGTGAAACTCCGGGCCGTGTATATATACCACTGGATACGGCGGGCCGGCCGGGGCAAGGCGGTAGAAGCGCGCGGCATCGGTGGAAACATTGGTCAGCGTCAATTGTCCGTTGAGGAGGGATGTTTGCTCGCTCACGCTGGTCCAGTTGGTTACAGCCAGATTGGTCACGTATTGCACGCAGTAATTGGGATATACCGCCGGCCAGTAAAGGGCCACCTGGCCAGGCATCCAACTGGCCGTCAGCGTCAAGGGAACAAACATGGACACCCGCACATCGTCCAGCGAGCCGATAAAGCCCGCCGTGCCGTCGCTCCAGCCGCCCACGTTCAAATATTCCGTGGACGGATTGGGAACCAGATTGGCAATGGCATTGGTTTGTCCATCGACCAGAAACATCGTGATGCCGTTGGTGCAAACCAGCGCCAGATGCGTCCAGACATTCGTCACCACCAGCAAGGCGCCAAAATCGGAACCGTTGCCCAGATGCGCCACGATATAGTTCCCATGTTGAAAGAATCCCCAGCCGTCCAAATCATCCGTGCCATAAACGTCGGTGAAGTAATCATCCTCGCCGTTGCCGTCATAGAGAATCGTGCCAAAAGCCGTATCCGTGGCTGGCTTGACCCACACCTCGGCGGTGAAGTTGGTCTGCAACACGATGGCCTGGGCCAGGCCGTAATTGGCACCGTTGAACTGCAGCGACAGGCTGGAGTTGGTATCGCCCGCCGGATGGTCGGATGAATACATCGGCCCGCCACGGAGAATGAGATTATTGATGCCCGCGCTGTCGCGCGAGTTGGTGGCCACGACGCCATCGGCTGCGCCCGGATCGGCTTCACCGCATTGGTAATGTAAAACGTCGGCGCGGGCGGCAACCATCGAGACGACAAAAGAACCGAGTATCGCTACAATCGGCACGAATGGTTTAAAAGAGATTTTCAATAAAAAGTGAGCAAGGCCGTTCCTCGTTGCGGCTGTTCCTTGCTCGTATGCGACTTTAGCTTAAAGAGCCATAAAGTCAATTTATTGGTAGTGTAATTGTTTTTCTGTCCGTTAGAATGTCCTGAACTTCAACATTCTCAACCAAGTTCGGGATGAGATCAACCTCAACACCCTGGCTCAATCCCAATTTATATTGTTGACTTCTAAGTGACGAGAGCTACCCTCAATCGCATTCAATCATAATTATTGATTGATCAGAAGAAGGAAATTCCAAAAACAAATTATGAAATCAATCCAGTTATGCCTTGCATTATTACTAACATCGTTATCAACCTCCCTGTTTGCAGGTTCTGTAACCAAGGTGATTGTTAGCACCAATTCAATTACGGTTTTCAACAATGCCAACCTCTCGACCAACACCGTCATAAAACTTGGCGGCCAAAAGCTCACGTGGCATTTGGTGGTTGGCAAAACTAATCTTATCGCCAATTTACCAAACGGTCTTGCACCTGGAACCTATTCATTGAATATCGGTTCGGAACCGGGATTTGATGTGACGCTTGGCGCTGTCGGTTTAACTGGCCCGCAAGGAATTCCCGGACTCAATGGCACGAATGGCCTCAATGGCATTAACGGAACCAACGGTCTGGACGGTGCGCAAGGAATTCAGGGCATCCAAGGCATCCAAGGCATCCAAGGCATCCAAGGCATCCAGGGAATTTCCGGTATCAGCGGCACGAACGGTCTTGATGGTATCAGCGGCACGAACGGTCTTGATGGCGCACAGGGTCCGGAAGGCCCAGCGGGCGGCCTAGTCGGATATCTATATGCCTTTACCGCCGGCATACAGACGGTTGCCAATAACGGCAACGTTGTCTTCACCTATGGTGGAGCGAACACGGGTGGTGCTGATAGCTGGTCGACTAACGGTTCTGCCTTCACGATTCCGACGAATGGTGTTTATCAGATTGCCTTCCACATTTCAGGCGCGCAATCAGGCCATACCTTTGGAATAGACATTATGGATTCTCCGAATTCTCTTGTGCAATCGGGAATTGACCCGGCCTATTTCCAATTTGATAAATCCGTTTCTGTATTGGACGGCCAAGTGATTGTCAATTGTTCTTCGGGAGATCAGATTTCAATACAAAACGTTTCTGGCTTTTCATTCAGTCTCGGAAACAGCGTTTCCACGAATCGTGCCAGCGCGAATCTATCAATCACTCAACTGCACTAGTTGAGCAACGATTATTCATCGCCACGCGTGCATTGTGCGCGTGGCGTTTTTTTATTGATGCATGGTAGTCGGGTCGCAATGCAGATAAAGCGAGCCGGTGGATTTGAGGACGCGATGCAGTTGGAGCAGACGGTTCGCCATCATCGTAAGATAGGCCATCATGTCATTCTCGCCCAGAAAGCCGCGCAGGGCTTTCATCATTTCCGCCACGTCGGTGTTCGGCTGGTGCAGGAGTTCGTCAAATTGCGCTCGGCCTGCTGGTTCCAAAGCGTGGCGTCGCAGGATTTGACGCTGCTGCTCTCGTCCGGCTTTCAGGCGACTAGCACGAACCGCGCGCAATCGCCGCTGGACGTGCCGGTGGTGCTGGACATTGACAACAGTTTCAGCGCGCAACTCATCCTGCGCGTGCCAGCCGGTGGCCAACGCGCGGTCGTATGAGGCGCAATATAAGAACGGCGCGGGCTGGTTGCCGGGCGGCATCTTCACGCAGGCGCGGCGCATGGAGATTGACAGCCTCACGCCGGGCACGACCTACACGGTGCAGGTGCGCGCCATCGGCGGCAGCACGGGTTCGAGCGATTGGAGCGCGCCGCAAAGCTGCATGGCCACTTAATCGGTCGAGAGTCGAGGGGGTCAAAAGTCGAGTGCAAAAGCCGGAATGAGAAATCGTTCCGGCTCTTTTATTTTTCGTAGGAGCCGGCGTGAGGAGGCTCATTCTAAAAAATCAGCGTCTCGTCACCTCGACTCCTACAAATTGAAACGCTGGCAAAGAGTGCATCGCTTTGTTAATTTAAGCGCGTGAATCTTTTGAGCAACAAACGTGTCGCCGACACGCTCGCCGGTTTGGGACAATTCGCTTTCCTCGCGCGCGATGCCGCGTCGTCGCTCGTCCGGCTCAAAATCACGTGGAACGATTTTCTATTTCAACTTTATTCCATCGGCGTCAAATCGCAGATGGTCGTGCTCATCACCGGCGCATTCACGGGAATGGTTCTAGGCGCGCAAACGTATTTCCAATTTCACAAAGTCAAGATGGACACCGCCACGCTCGCAGTCGTGGGCGTTTCGATGTGCGACGAACTCGGCCCGGTGCTGACGGCATTGATGGTTGCGGGCAGAGTTGGCGCATCCATCGCCGCCGAAATCGGCACGATGCGCGTGACGGAACAGATTGACGCGCTGCGAACTTTGGCGACGCATCCTGTGGATTATCTCGTCGTGCCGCGAATCGCCGCCGCGACCTTCGCGCTGCCCTTGCTGACCATCGAATCCATTTGCATCGGCATCGGCGCGAGTTACTTCGTCGGCGTGGAATTGCTCGGCATTGATCCGGCATATTCGTGGTATAATTTTTTGCACTTCACGCACGACGTGGACTTGGTCGCCGGTTTGACCAAGGCATTTTTCTTCGGCGGCATCATCGCGCTGGTCAGTTGTTACAAAGGCATGACCTGCGGTCTCGGCGCGGAAGGCGTCGGACGCGCGACGACAGAAGCCGTGGTTTATTCTTCCATCACCGTTTTAATCGTGAACTTTTTCTTGACACTGATTCTGGGGAAACTCGTTGGACTTTTGTAAATAACTTGAAAACTTTGCCACAATCTCCAAAAGCGCTTCTTGAAGAATTATTCGCGATTTTTCCAAAATATCGAACTGACTACGACAAATACGGTCCGCTTTATGATGATTCAATTGCGGCGCCTACTTTCCATTCAATTTTAATTGAGTTCACCATTTTTTTTGGAACTGAGTCGAGTTCATTGTCAAAAACCCAATTAAGCGATTTTGGGAATTTAATAAATGAAGCTGTTGCGCAAGGCGGACAATTTGAAAATGCTTTCGACGATTGCCTTCTTGAGCATCTTCACCAAATCAAGGCCGTTCAAGTCTTGAAGCCTTATCTATCGGATTCCGCTCGTAAAAAAATTTATGATTGAAGTCCGCGACTTGTCCAAAAATTTCGGCGCGCAGAAAATTCTCGACGGCGTGAGCTTTCGGATTGAGAACGGCGAATCCGTCGTCATCATCGGGCGCAGCGGCGGCGGCAAAAGCGTTTTGCTCAAGCATCTCATCGGCTTGCTCCAACCCGATTCCGGCGACGTGCTGATTGACGGCGAAAATATCGTGCCGATGAACGAACGCCAGTTGCTGCGCGTGCGCCAGAAATTCGGCATGGTCTTTCAAGGCGCGGCGCTTTTCGATTCGATGACCGTCGCGGAAAATGTCGCGTTCGCGCTGCGGCGAAACGGAACGTTGCCGGAAACGGAAATCAGGAATCGCGTCGCGCACGCGCTGGAAGTCGTGGATTTGCCGGGAATCGAAAATAAAAATCCGGCGGAACTTTCCGGCGGAATGCGCAAACGCGTCGGGCTGGCGCGCGCGATTGTTTACGAGCCGCAAATTCTCCTTTATGACGAGCCGACGACCGGCCTCGACCCGATTGTTTCCGACAGTATTGATGAATTGATGATGGGTGTGCGCGACAAATTGAAAGTCACGTCAGTGGTCGTCACGCACGACATGCGCACCGCTCGGCGCGTGGGAAATCATGTCATCATGTTGCATCATGGAAAAATTCAGGCGAACTGTTCGCCTGAACAGATTTTCAATTCTACCGACCCGATTGTGCGGCAATTCATTGACGGCGTTGCCGACCCAAAAGAAAATCTCGTCGCTCAACCTGATTTTCCGACAACGTTTTTGCGCCAGTCGAAGGAATGAAAATGAATCATAATCTGATTCCCTCTCCCCGCTAAACGGGGAGAGGGTCAGGGTGAGGGGTGAGAAAATCAGCGCCACCTCACCCCCAGCCCTCTCCCCCGCTTCGCGGCGGAGAGGGAGACAAAATAAAATATGGCCAAACCCAATTTCATCGAACTGCCGGACTGCGAGCCGATTCCAATTCTTTACGAAGACCGTTCCGTCATCGCGATTGACAAGCCGCGCGGATGGCTACTCGTGCCGCATTCGTGGCAAAAAACTTCGCGCAATCTGCAGGCGGCCATCAATTCTTCCATCGCGGGCGGAGATTTTTGGGCGCGGTCGCGCAGCCTGAAATTTCTTCGCAACGTTCATCGCCTCGACGCCGACACGAGCGGCATTTTGCTTTTCGCAAAAAGTCCCGGCGCGGTCGAAACATATTCCGCGTTGTTCGAAAGCCGGAAAATGGAGAAAACTTATCTGGCTGTCGCCGTCGGTGCGCCGAAAGAAAACGAATGGACGTGCCAATTGAAACTCGGACAGGATTCCCGGCAATTCGGACGCATCAAAGTGGACGAACGTTTTGGCAAGGACGCCGAAACGCATTTCAAAATCCTGGAAACGCGCGGAAAATTTTCCTTGGTCGAGGCAAAACCGGTGACGGGCCGCACGCATCAGATTCGCGTGCATCTGACGGAAAGCGGATTGCCGATCGTGGGCGATGAACTTTACGGAATCATGGAAAAAGATTTCCCGCTCGGTTTGCGCGCCGTGCGGCTGGCGTATTTCGATCCGTTCACAAAAAGGCGCGTGGAGATTCGCGCGCCGACGGAAAGTTTTTTGCGCGAATTTGGTTTTAAGGCCGCGCATTAAATTGTTTCGGCTTTTTTATTTCATCCGCCGAACGCGGAGTATTTCTTCACGCCGCGATTCCACATGAATCTCGCGAACGCATACGTCAGCAGCACCCAACCGAATTGCGCGAGCAGCCCGCGCCACAAATCCGCGCCGGCAATTTTCCCCATGTAGACGCTCACCGGAAAATACATCTGATACGGAAACAGCGTGAACATCAGCAGATGGAATAGCCATTGAGGAAACATCGCGAGCGGAAACATATGTCCGCTGGCGATGTATTCAAACGCGAACAGGATGAAAATGAGCGTGGAGATTTCCAGCAGCCAGAACGCGAGCATCGCCATCGCGTAGGAAATGAAAAATTGCAGCAACGCCGTCAGCACAAGTGAAATTGGAAATATCAGCAGCGCCGTTTCACTCGCGGGCGGAACAAAATAATTTCTGAAAATGAAAATGAAAATTCCAAGCGGAATGCACGCCATCGAAATATAGGCGGCGCGTCCGGCGAAAAACAGGCATAGCCGATACCACAGATAATCCACCGGCTTGAGCAGGAACTGGCTGATGGCGCCTTCGCGGATGTCGGAGGCGATCTGCCAGTCGTCTTCGTTGACCGCCGTCATCACGTCCACGACGGCGACCATGATGTAATAAAAAATGATTTCCGCTTCCGTGTAGCCCGCGCGCGAACCGCCGTTGCCCGCATATACCGTCCGCCACAGCGAAAGCATGGCGAAAAGCGGGATGAAGCTGAACAGCGTCCGCGTCAGATAATTGAAGCGATACGTCAGGTTGTTCTGGATCCCGATGCCGATGACGTGCCAGTATTTTTTCACAGCAAGATAAAAACTGCCAAGAATTTAATTGCAAACTGTTGAAAGGCGAGTTGGAAATTGAACGGAGAATTTTCCCTTCTCCTCCGTCAACGGAATGACGCGCAACGTTTGTTCGGAAGCAAGACAAATGCTTTGACTTCCCGACATCTGCTGGCAGGGTGAGTTGATGAATATACGGTCGCGAACAGATTTGCCTGTGGAGCCGCTGTCGCCACATCGTCCATTGGCAGAGTTCTATCCGGCACCGGCGGCGCGGCAGAATTTTGTCAACGAACTGTTCGACGAGGCCGCGCCGGACTACGACTGGGTGAGCGGCATGATGTCGTTTTGGAGCGACCAGTTTTATCGCCGCGACGCGTTGCGGAAAGCTGGGTTGACGGGCGGGATGAAATTGCTGGACGTTGCGAGCGGCACGGGTTTGATGATCAAGGCCGCGCTCGAACTCGGCGTGAACCCCGCGCAAGTGACCGGCATTGATCCGAGCCGGGGAATGCTCGCGCAAAATCGCGAGCGCAATCCGAAAGCGGTGACGTTGCTCGAAGGCAAAGGAGAAGCCCTGCCCTGCGCGGATTCAACTTTCGATTTCGTGTGCATGGGTTATGCGCTGCGGCACGTCGAGGATTTGCGGAAATTGTTCGGCGAATTTCACCGCGTGTTGCGGCCGGGCGGAAAAATTTTAATTCTGGAAATCACCCGGCCAAAAAGCGCGGTGGCATTGCACCTGATGCGTTTGTATATGCAAAAACTCGTGCCACGACTCGGCTGGTTGCGCCGTCGCAACAAATCCACGGCGAAGCTGATGCAATACTACTGGGCCACGATTGAGGAATGCGTTCCGCCCGCAGTCATCCTCTCGGCGCTCGAAGCAGGCGGCTTCAAAAATGTCAGGCGCACCACGACCGGCGCGGTTTTGAGCGAATACGTCGCCCGGCGTTGATCGGGCGCCGCAGAACCAGCCATGAATTCAACTGGATAATCCCAGGAAAAGGCATTCATCATCGTTTGGTCAGATTTTATTGATTGCTGCCGCTCAACGTCAATTCCGCCGTCAAAATAATTTCATTGCGAACTTTCGCCGTCACCTGCGCTTGGACTAAATTGCCGAGCCGTCCGGTGATTTCTGCGTGAAGCTCAATCGTTTCGCCGGGTTTTGCCGTTCCAAGAATTTTTACATTTCGCAACGCCGTCAGCTTCAAATTTTTCAGCGGCGGAATCTGTGGATCGCTTTGCGCCACGACTCCGGCCAGTTGCGCCGCCGCTTCAACAAGCAGAACGCCGGGAAAAATCGGTTCGCCGGGAAAATGGCCGCGCAGAAACGGTTCGTCGCCGCGAATTTTGTATTCGCCATCGCCGGATTTTCCGCCGTCCAATTTCGTCAGCCGGTCGAGAAATCTAAATTCCGCGCCGTGCGGCAGAAGATTCAAGGCTTCAGTCAAAGCATCCATCCGCAAAAATTAGCCGCGAAAGAACGCAAAGAACACAAAGAAATAAATGGTGGGGACGGAATTTCCACCCTCTCCCCACTTAATCGCGGGGAGAGGGAAATTGCTTCTCGCGGTCAGCTTTGCGCTCCTTGCGTTCTTTTGCGGCAATCATCGCATCGGTTCTGTAATCTTAAAATCATCCGGCGGTTTCCACTCAAACAGATTTTTGTCGAGCGGCGGATTCAAAACCGCATTGGTAAAATCATTTCGCATCGTCGAGCCATCGGCGAAAATCAATGTCGTGCTTGCCAGCGAAAAATCATTCGTCGCCAAAGCCATTTGCATTTCAGGAAGCATTTGCCGCGCGCCCGGACTTTTCGGCTGCAATGTCAGTTGCCAGTTTCCATTCGTTTCCATGAGCGAGCGAATTTGGAACTGCGATTCAAATTCCTTGCGGCTGCGCGGCAATCCGGCTTGCAGCAGCGACATCGTGTCGCGCAATTGTCGCGGCGCGCTTGCGCCCATCGGATAACGTTCCGCGCGCTTGAGCAGCGGATAGATCACGAACATTTCGTCGTCGTGGCGCAAGGCGATGGTTTGCGCGGGCTGGCCGAGTTCCCATTGAAAATCGTCCGGCGCGGAAAAATAAATTTTGCCTTTGGCCGTGAGCGGTTGGGTTAATGCGCGAAATGTCCGCGTTTGGACAAAATCCGCCGACCACGTTTGCACTTTTGTTTGCGCGGCGAACCAATTGTTCAAAACGGAATTGGTGTCGGCGGCGAAGATAAGTCTCACCGTTAAAATGCCGAGCGTGAGAAAAACAATTCTTATTTTAGCCGTGGAACGGCGAAAGAAAGTAGCCCACGGCGCGAGCCGTGGGATCATCATTGCGCGATGGCCAAGCTGCAGAGCAACGAAAGAAAATTTTCTGTCGCCCCATTCGGGGCTTACCCTCCTACCGATAGTAGCCCACAGCTTTCGCTGTGGGCTACTATCTGAAGCTGCTCCGCAGCTATTCTGCCGCACGCTGCAACATTCAAAAATTGAAATGCGTTCTTTGAAAATAAACTGGTAAATTTTCATGACAATTTTTCCTCCGGCCAGACCGGCACGAAATGATACCATTGCGCGGCATTTTCGCGAATCACCAGCTCGAACGCACGCAGGATTTGTTGCGTCAATTGAATCCGTTCTTCGCGATGTCCAATAACGGCGCGGTCATAAATAACTTCCGGCAAAATCTGCGCGCGATAACCGTCGCGTCCGCGAATGATGCTGCACGGCAAAATGGCGCAGCCGGATGCGCGCGCGAGTTCGGCGGCGGCAATCGAAGCAGGAAAATCTTTGCCGAACAATTTCACGTTCACGGCGGTGTGCGCGGGCGGACGATCCACAAGCAACGCGACAATCGCGCCAGCCTGCAACCGCTTGATGATTTCGACGAACGCAAACGCGTCGTGATTGCCGACGACGAGCGTTTCCACGCCGCGTTGCGTGCGGGAATTTTGCCGGAGCTCGGTCAATCGTTCGTCCGGTTCCGGCTGCGTGAGCACGAGCAGTTTGTAGCCGCGCTCGATAAGAAATGTCCCGCCTAATTCCCAATTGCCGAGGTGAGGCGTGACGAGCAACACGCCTTTGCCGCGAGCATGCGCGGTGGTAAAATGTTCCCAGCCTTGCCAGCCGGTGAACCAGTTTTTTTCCGTGACGCCACTTTCAAAGCGAAACAGGTCGCAAAGCTTGATCGCAAATTGCGTGAACAATTCGCGCGCGGATTTTTCGGCAAGCTTGCGGTCGTCGCCAAAAATTGGCAGCAGATTTTGGACGACGATTTCACGTCGGCGCGAGGCAAGCCGACAATAAACCGCGGCAGACAATTTCGCAAAGGCATTAAAAATCGGCTTTGGCAAAATTCGCACGAGCGTTAAACCGATTTTCCAAACGTGTCCGCTATAAAATTTGGACGGCGTTTCCAACTTTGGACTTTGGACTTTGGACTTTGGACTCGGTGACCGTCTGCAAAGACTCCACCAGACCGGCAACAAAAAAACGGAAATGAGCATGTTGCCCGCGATGCCAACGGCGCAAACTTTGCCGAGGCTTGCCATTCCGAAATTGCTGGAAAATCCGAGCGAACCAAATCCGGCGATGGCCGTCCCGCCGCAAAGCAGCAGCGCGCGACCGACGGAACGATGCGCCATTTGCAAATCTCCGCCGTGACGTCGCAGCGCGAGTTGCATGAAGATGCTGTAATCCACGCCCGTGCCGAGGATCAACGGCAGTGCCATAAGATTGAGCAGATTCCATTGCCAGTTGAAAATTTTCATTGCAGCGAGAAGGCACAATCCGCTCAAAAACAAAATGCCAATGCTAAATGCGATTTCTGCAAAGCGCCGAAACGCGAGCGAAAGTGAAAGCAAAATGAGCGCGGCCATTGGCAACAACAGTTTCCAAAGATTGCGTTTCACTTCGGCCAAAACGGTTCCGCCGAGCAATTCCCAACCCGAAAGCCAGACGCCGTTTAAATTGCCGATTGCCGATTGCCGATTGCCGATTGTCTGAAACAGATTTGAGAGATTCACATTTTCCGCTGGATAAAGAAATGCGGCGGCGAAAAATTGATTTGAGTCGCCCGTCCTCCGTAGCGATGCTACTGCGGAGGGTGGACGCGCGGCAATTTTCGAAAAAATCCAGTCGCACAATTGATTCGTCGGCCAAAAGATATTTGTCGTTGCGGCGGCAGCTTGCCACGTTGACAAAATATGTTCAGTCAAACCGAACGAGCTTTCCGCAAAGCCATTTGTCAAAACTGCGGCGCGAAAAGCGGCGCGCTTGGAAATAAGTTGTTGCGCGATTTTGCGATTTTGATTTTGAAATTCCGGGCGCGGCCAAAGCGAGTTTGGCGAAGTGAATCCTGCGAGCGTTTGATCTGAAACTGCATTTTTTAGAATTGGCTCAATCAAACCGAGTTTTTGCGCGACTTCATTTTCGTCTTTTCCGCCGACGACCAGCCAAAGCGGTTCATGTTTTTGGCCGAGGTTTTCTTTGATCGCGTCCAATGTGGAATAAGCTTCGCTGTTACGCGGTTGAACGACATTGGCCGTGGCGTCCATTTTGGGAAGGCCGGAAAGTAGAATTGCGGCGCAAGAAAAAATCAATGCGGCGGTGACGGCAAAAACAATTTTCAATCCCCTCACCCCGTCCCTCTCCCCGCTTGGGCGGGGCGAGGGTGAAGGATTTGGTTGCGGTTGCATCCGATCCGGGAACAACGGCGGCAAATAGGCAAAAATCATCACGAATGCCGCGAGCGCAACGCCGATGCCGACAAGTGAACCGAGTTGGGCGAGGCCGGGTAATCCGCCGAAGTTCAAGATGAAAAATGCCGAAATGGTCGTGACCGCCGCCCAAAAAATCGCGGGCGCAATCGCACGACGCACTTCGGGAATCGTCCAACCCGGATGCGCGAGCGCTTCCTGATAATGCACGACGGCGTAATCCACCGCGAGGCCGAGCAGAATCGCCGCAAAACCCATGCTCACTATGTTGACCGCGCCAAAAATCAATCCGCCGAGCGCGAGCGTCGTCGCGAGAATCAGCGCGAGCAACGTCAAAAGCCACAGCATCGGCTTGATGCGACGATGCGCCAGCCAGAATAAAATCGCGATGATGATCGAAGTGCCTGCGATGGAAAATGTGATGTCATGCTTCATGCCGCCCGAAATTTCGGCGACAAACACAGGGCGTCCGGTGAAACCGATTTTAATTTGATTTGTCGCGGACGAAGTTGTGGAAATAATTTGTTTCACCGCGTTGAGCCAGTAAGCGCATTGGCGGTAATCCGTCAAATCGTTTTTTGCGCGAACAAAAATGAGACGAAATGTGCCGTCGGCAGATGAAAACAATCCCTGTCCTTGCGAAAAATTTACGGCGTCGGGATTTTGCGGCAATTGCGTAAAACCGAGCGGGTCGTAGCTCAATTGCCCGATTTCATTGGGCGAAAGCGTTGTCGAAAGCCGGGCGCGCGCGGCGGCAAGCACGTTCGGCAAATTTGTTTCGGAAAACTTTTCGGCAAACTGCTGAAAAATTTCCGGCGGCTGATTGAGCCAAAGATACGCGATGAGTTCGGCGGTTTGGTCGGGATGTTCCAGCCACGGCTGCTGCCATGTCGCATCGGAAATTAAATTTGTTTGCGCGCGCAATTTTTCCGCGATGGATTTTGCGGTCGCTTCCGCGCTTTCGGAATCCTGCGCTTTGATGGTGACGATGAGTTCGCGCGCATTTGAAAAATGTTGCTGATAAATCTTGAGTCCCTGAACAGCCGGGACGTTCGAAGGAAGCAAATCGAGAATCTCCGTGTCGAAATGCAGACGCGCGAGGCCGGCGGCAATCGGAATGAAGAATAAAATCCACCACCAGCGAATTTTCATGGAAAAAATTCGCCCGAAAATGTTTCGCCGGTTTCTGGATTTTCCAAACGCCACAAGTTGCCGAAGCCGCGCTCAAATTTCCAGCCGTCATTCAAATCTTCGCCAAGAAACGCGCGCGGCAATTGGAACCAAAGGAAATGGTCGGGCGGAATTCCGCCGCCGCGCCAGGCGTATTTGTCCTCGCCGAAACGAATTTCCCATTGCTCGTCTTCAACTTCGGCGGTCACGATTGAAAAAGGCGTTTTGGAGAATTGAATGAAATAATTTCCATTGGCATTGGTCGCCAGAATCAAATCACCTGCGAGTTCAGGACGATTTTGCGGCGGTTTCCAAATGGCCTGCCCTTGCTGGACGCGCCAGCCGGACGCCGACAAATCCATCGGCGGCAATGGGGTCGCAGTTTTACAACCGGTGACGAGAACGGCGATCAGGAACAGCAGCAGCGCACCGGTTGCAAGACCGGCGTTCCGGGCGCGCGGTTTCATTCTTGGGGCTGACATGCGGGAGGATTTTTGGCCACGATGACGATGGGGCGAAAATTGATGCGCGGCGACATCGGCCAGCGCGCCTGAATTTTTACGAACAGGAAAAAAAGTTCCATCCGCCAGCGGAGCGACCATCTGCCCTCCACTTCGCCGGCGAGCACGCCGATGACGGCGGAGAACAGGTTGTAACGCTCGGTCGGGCGCAAAAACAATTCCATGAACGGCGTCGTGTAAAAATTTTCCACCATGCGCCAGTAATATGCCATCCCCTTGCGAACGCGTTTTTCGTAATTGGCAAACAGCCGGCGGCCGGGTTTTCCTTGCGCCAGCGATTTCTCAACAACTTCCGCAGCCAGTTTGCCAGACCACATGGCGAGAAAAACTCCGGCGGAAAAAATCGGGTCCATGAATCCGGCCGCGTCGCCCACGCGCAGCAGACGGTCGCCGACCAACCGGCGGTTGTAGTAACTGAAATCGCTCGTGGTGCGCATTTCATTCACCCGCCGTGCGTTCACCATGCGATCCTTCACGGCTGAACTGAACTCGACCCAGCGGTCAAAGATTTCCTGCGGCGCGCCTTTTTCCTGCGCGAACTCGTCCTTGTCAATGACCAGTCCCACGCTCGTCTTCTCTGCCGAAATCGGAATCATCCAAAACCATTTGTTCGGCAGACGCACAATGATGATGTCGCTGTTCGCCTCGCCCACATCGCGCAGCACACCTGTGAAGTGGGCGAAGACCGCAAGCTTCTTGTGGCTTGGATGTGTCACGCGAATTCCCTCTTGATTACCGGTCAGGTTGCCGCGACCGCTGGCGTCAATCAGATACTTCGCGCGAAAATTGTGAATTTTTCCATCGGGATCGCGCGCCTCGACATTTACGCCACCGGAGTCGGAACTCGTTTTTGTCACCGACCAGCCTTCGCGGATGTCGGCACCGGCAGAACGGGCGTGTTTGAGCAGAATGTGATCGAACACAGCGCGCTCGACCTGGATGGCTTGCGGCTCACTATTGTATTTGCCCTGGCGGAAAGCGAAACGAGTGCCGAGCGTGCCGTTGCAAAGATCGAACCGGGCGCCGTATTTTACCGGAAAACCCGCCGCCTGCAATTCGGGCAGCACGCCCATTTCGCGGAAAATGCTCATGTTGCATGGCAGGAGCGACTCGCCGATGTGAAAGCGTGGAAAAACTTCTTTTTCGAGAACGAGCACGCGTTTGCCCGCGCGCGCCAGAAAAGTCGCCGCACTGCTGCCGCCCGGTCCGCATCCAATCACCACAACGTCATGCTCTCCAATCATGCAATGAATTTTGCGAATCATCTCACAACAACCCTTTTTGTCAATTGTCGGCGGGGCGAGCGTCCACGCGAGCCGCTCATCAATCTAACTTGCACTTCTGAAGACTTCAGCAAAACTTGCGCGTGACCGAAAACTTTCAATCGCGCAGCGCAAATAAATTTGAAGCCGCGCTCCGCAGCTTCGACGAAGCAAATTCGCGCGACCCAAATCGCGAAAACAACCAGCCGCGCGAATTGCTTTACGCGCACCGGCTCGAAAAATGGGTCCTCAAACTTTGCCCGAATGCCGGCGAAACATTGCACCTTGCCGCCCGTTGCCAGCACATTTGCCGATGGGAAATTCCGCGCGCTTCCTATCCCATGACGCGCCCCGGCTATTTGAAATGGCGCGCCGACCTGAAAAAATTCCACGCTCAAAAAGCCGGCGAAATCCTGCGCGACGTCGGCTATGACGACGAAACCATCCGCCGCGTTCAGGATTTGAATTTGAAAAAGAAATTTCCTGCCGATGCCGAAACGCGCGTTCTTGAAGACGCGCTTTGCCTTGTCTTTCTCGAATTTCAATTCGCCGACCTCGCCGCGAAGACCGCCGAGGACAAAACCATCAACGCGCTGCAAAAAAGTTGGGCGAAAATGACCGAAGCCGCGCGTGCCGAAGCGTTGAAATTAAATTATGGCGAGCGCGAAAAAGCCTTGCTCCAGCGCGCGCTGAACGGCTAATCAAACTTATGCCGCAATCGCCAGCGCCGTCAGAAAACCAAATCCCGCTCGTCGTGGATTTGGACGGCACGCTCATCAAAACCGATTTGCTCTGGGAACATCTGGCGCGATTGCTCCGGCGAAATCCATTTTCCATTTTTCAAATCCTGTTTTGGTGGATGCGCGGACGCGCTTGCTTGAAAAAAAAACTGGCGGTGAGAATCAAAGTCGAACCATCCGCCCTGCCCTACAACGAAAAATTTCTCGGCTGGCTGCGCGAACAAAAAGTCGCCGGTCGAAAAATCATTTTGGCGACGGCTTCCGATTTTCAAATGGCAAAACCGGTTGCTGAACACATCGGAATTTTCGATGAAGTGTTCGCCAGCGATGGCAAAACGAATCTGCGGAGCGGAAATAAACTTAAAGTGTTGACGGAAAAATTCGGCGAATGCGGATTCGATTACGCAGGAAATTCTTCCGCCGACCTCGCCGTCTGGCTCGGCGCGCGCGAAGCGGTTGTCGTGAACGCCAGCCATTCCATCCAAATCAAAGCCGCAGCTTGCGCGAAAGTTGCCGCGACATTTCCAGAAAATTATTGTCGGTTCTTCATCGCCAAACGTTTTCTGAACGAACTGTTTTGGCAAAGCGGTTATTTGCTCGCCGCCGTTGCCGGCCTTTTGCTGGCGATGGCATTTCCAAAAATAAACGTCGCCGGTTTTGCGTGGATTGCGCCCGGGCTTTTGATTTTTGCCGCGCCCGGAAAAAAATCCAGCGACGCCTTTCGCGTCGGTTATGTTGGCGGACTTTCATTCTGGCTCGCGTCGCTTTACTGGCTGCTGCTGATGCCCGCGCCGGGATTTTCGATTCTCGCATGGATTGCGCTATGCGTATTTCTCGCGCTTTATTTTGGAATCTGGACATGGCTTGTCATTTGTCACTCGTCACTCGTCACTCGTCACTGGCCAGGCCGATTGCTTTGGTCACTGCTCGGCGCGGCGGTTTGGGTCGCGCTGGAAATGATTCGCGCGCGATTGTTCGGCGGATTTCCGTGGAGCTTCATCGGCGTGTCGCAACATGAAATGGTTCCGCTCATCCAAATCGCCTCGGTCACGGGCATTTATGGAATTTCATTTCTCGTTGTGTGGACTTCGCTGTCATTTTTTTCCGCCGTGCGGATGGTTTTCGCAAAACCGGATTCGCGTTTTGCATGGCAACCGGAAATTGCTCTTCCGTTATTCGTCGTCGCGGGACTTTTTGCGTTTGGCGGATTTCAGACGATAGAACAAACTCCCGCTGCCAACGCGCCGATGCTGCGCATCGCGCTGGTTCAACCGAGCGTTCCGCAAACGCTGATTTGGGATGAAAATGAAAACACAAATCGGTTTCAGCAATTGCTCGCGCTTTCTGAAAATGCGCTGAACGAGAATAACAATCCCCTCACCCCAGCCCTCTCCCCGTCTGGCGGGGAGAGGGAGAAAGATATGCGCACGCCCAATAGCCTGCCTTCTCCCCGCCCAAACGGGGAGAAGGTGGCCGAAGGCCGGATGAGGGGAGCATCAAAAACCGACCTTCTCATCTGGCCGGAATCTGCCGTGCCGGAATTCAATGATGCGAATTACGCCGCCATCACAAATTTCGTCCGCGCGCATCATGTCTGGCTGATTTTCAATGCCGACGATGTTGTGCCGCGCTTGAACGCGAAGAATGAATTCGACAATGACGTTTTCAATGCCGCGTTTCTGTTCGACCCGGACGGAAAATTCGCCGGCGTTTATCACAAACAGGAACTCGTCATCTTCGGCGAATACATTCCGCTCGTGCGCTGGCTGCCGTTCGTGAAATGGTTCACACCCGTCACCGGCAGTTTCGCGGCGGGCAATGAGCCGGCGCAATTTGAAATGAATTCTGGAGTACGCCGACATGTCGGCGCTTTGGAAAGCGGTGACACGTCACCGCACTCCAAAGCCGCGCCGCTGATTTGTTTTGAAGACACGTTTCCGCAAACCGCGCGCAAGGCCGCGCGCGATGACACGGATTTTCTCGTCAACCTGACGAACGACGGCTGGTTCGGCAACAGCGCGGAGCAATGGCAGCACGAAGCGAACTCAATTTTTCGCGCCGTGGAAAATGGAATTCCGCTCGTGCGCTGCGCCAACAACGGCGTGACCTGCTGGATTGATGCCAATGGCCGCGTCCGCGAAATTTTCCGCAACCAAAACAAAAGCGTTTACGGCAAAGGTGCGATGACGGTTGATTTACCGCTTTCGTCGCACGCGCAAACATTTTACAATCGTCACGGCGATTGGTTCGGGTGGAGTTGCGTGATTTGGACAGCAGTCATCACAGTTCGACATTTTTTGCGGCGAAAGATTTCGGCATCATGATATGAAATCCTCCACTGGCGCCCATTTTATCGCATTGGATCATGTCAGAGCATTGGCGGCGCTCATGGTATTCACATGGCATTTCATCCATTCAATAAATGGATACCCAATTCCTTTTGGATATGTTCCGACTTTCTTTCCACTGTCTCTTTTCGATGAGGGTCATACAGGCGTGGCTCTCTTTATGACATTGAGCGGTTATTTGTTTGCAAAGTTGCTTGATGGGAAATCCATTCATTATCTTCCTTTTCTTTGGAACCGCATTCTTCGTCTTCTCCCGCTGCTTTTTGTAGTCATCGTCATTAACGGTATTCTCGCCGGTGCAGACGTTTATTCTTATGCGCATTTTATCGCGAAGGGCATCTGGTTGCCTACTTTACCAAATGGAGGATGGTCCATCACGACGGAATTCCACTATTACCTCATTCTGCCGCTATTTCTTTGGATGTTGAAAAAATCCAAACTGCTTCCTGTCTCCATGATCATTGTGGCGATTTCCATTCGCTGGTTTCTTTATCATAAGATCGGAGAAATACAGTCTCTGGCTTATTGGACAATTTATGGCCGGATAGACCAGTTTGCACTCGGCATGCTTTTGTATCAGTTCCGCTCTTTCTTTGCTCACCGCCATCCCCTTGCTATTGCGACCATTGTTGCATTCATGTTGTTCTATTGGCATTTTGATTTTAGCGGAGGATTCTATCACAATCCATTTTATCCCTCCCCCAATCCAATTTGGATTTTCCTTCCGACAATCGAAGGGCTGGCCTACGCCGTCGGAATTGCGTGGTATGAGAGTTCTTTCTCGCTTCCGACTACTGGCATTTCCGGCTTTATTGGCCGCATCGGAGAATATTCTTACTCCATTTATCTATTCCATTTTTTTGTCGTCTTTAATGCCGCTAAATTCGTTGATGAACGAATCATGCACTTGTCTAATTTTTATTTGGCCTGTTTCTGGTCAGCCGTTGCTTTTCTTTTGATGATGCCAATCGGGTATATCAGCTTCCGTTTTATTGAAGCGCCTTTCCTTAAGCTGAGAAAGCGCTACATTGTCGCTCCACACAACAGTCCTCAATAGCTGCCTGGTTTATTTCAACAACGCCTCGGCGTGTTTTCTCGCCGCATCGGTTTGGCCGCCAAGCATCCGCGTCAATTCGGTCACGCGCTCTTTTTTATTGAGCAATTGAATCTCGGAAATCGTCCGGCCATTTTTGATCTGTTTGGTCACGACGTAATGCGCGTCGGCGGGCGCGGCGACTTGCGGAAGATGCGTGATGCACAGCACCTGCCGCTTCGTCGCAATCTGTTTCATCTTTTCGCCGACGGCATTGGCCGTTTCGCCGCCGACGTTTGCGTCCACTTCATCGAAAATGAGAACGGGAATTTCGTCTTCCGCCGCGAGAACGGTTTTCAAGGCCAGCATCACGCGCGCCATTTCGCCGGACGACGCGATGGCGCGCAACGGCTTGGCCGGTTCGCCGGGATTCGGCGCGAATTGAAACTCAATTTCGTCAAGACCATTTATGGTAGGGACGGCGCGCTGCGCCGTCCGGTCGTCGCAGCGCGACGACCCCACCATTGAAATCGCCACGTCAAACTTGCTTTGCTTGAATCCCAAATCTTCAAGTTGTTTGCTCACGGCTTTGGCGAGCTGCGGGATAATTTTCCTGCGCGCGGCGGAAAGTTTTTGTCCGGCTTTCAAAATTTCCGAGTCCAGCTTTTGCAATTCGGAATTCAATCGCGCCAATTCTGCGTCGCGTGATTCGAGCGATTGCAATTTTGTTTCCGTCTCGTCGCCGAACGCAATCACTTCCGCGAGCGTCGCGCCATATTTGCGTTTGAGCGAGTGGATGAGATTGAGCCGCTCCTCAAGTTGCCGGAGTTGCACCGGATCAACGTCCACTTTTTCCGCGTAGCGCGAAAGTTCCGACTGCAACTCGCGCCACGCACCGGCGGCTTGCGAATGCAATTCAGCCAGATTCGCCGCGCCAGAATCCGTTCGCTGCAATTCCTGCAACGTGCGGCCAATCGCGCCCGACTGGACGAGCAGGGAATTTTCATTTTCAGCGAGCAGATCGAGCGCGGCCTGGCTCAATTGCAAAAGCTTCGCGGCGTTGCCCGCGCGTTTGAATTTTTCCTCCACTTGCGCTTCTTCATCCGGCTGAAATCGCGCGGCTTCAATCTCCCTGACCTGAAAGCGGAGCAAGTCCAGTTGCTGCGCGTAAGTTTTTTCGTCCACGATGAGCGACGATTTTTCATTTTCAAAAATCGTGCGGCGGCGGACCAATTCACCGAATGCTTCGCGCTCCTTTTCCAATTTGCCAAACGCGTCCAGAATCAAAAGTTGCCTCGACGGATTGAGCAGCGATTGATGGTCGTGCGGCCCGTGCATGTCCACGAGCCATTCGCCGATGGTTGCGAGGACGTTCAACGTCGTCGGCGAGCCGTTGATGAACTGGCGGTTTGTGCCGCTCGCTATAAAAGTGCGCTTGAGGACGAGTTGATTGTCTTCGCACGGTTCGAGGCCGTTTTTCTCGAGAAAAGATTTCAACGGCGCACGGAGTTTGGCGACATCGAAGGCGGCTTCGACGGAGCAGCTTTCTTCGCCGCTGCGGATGAGCGCGCGGTCGGCGCGTTCGCCGAGGACGAGATTGAGCGCGCCGATGATGATGGATTTGCCCGCGCCGGTCTCGCCGGTGATGACATTGCAACCGGGCTGGAGTTCCAGCGTGAGGTCTGGAACAAGAGCGAGGTTTTTGATGCGGAGCGTCGTCAACACGCGAAAAACTTTAACGCAAAGACGCCAAGCCGCAAAGCCGCAAAGAAAAATCCGTTGAAAAAATTGAAATGCCTTGCGCCTTTGCGTTTAATTTCGGAAATCATTTTCATTCGCCGAATTTCACGGTTCTGCTAATTTGAAAACCGCATGGCGTTTGAATTTACATTTCTGGGCAGCGGCACTTCGCAGGGCGTGCCGGTCATCGGCAAGGAGTATCCGCCGGAATTTCTGGCGAACCCGAAGAACTGGCGCACGCGGCCTTCAATCTATGTCGCCACGGAAAAAATTAAGCTGGTGGTGGACACGACGCCGGAATTTCGCGTGCAATGTCTGCGCGAAAAAATTTTGTGGCTCGACGCTGTGCTGCTCACGCACGCACACGCCGACCACATCATGGGGCTGGACGATTGCCGCCGCTTCTGCGATTTGCGCGGCGGAAAAATTCCTGTTTATGCAAATTCCGAGACAATGGAAAATATCAAACGCGTTTTCATTTACGCATTCGATGGCCGTCCAATTTGGAAAGGATATTTTGATCCCGAGCCGCATTTGGTTGACGGCCCATTCACGCTCGGCGATCTGGAAATCGTTCCCCTGCCCTTGCCGCACGGTTCGATGACGACGAACGGTTATTTATTTTTGCAAAATGGAAAAAAGCGGCTGGCGTATTTGAGCGATTGCAAAGAAATTCCCGCCGACGCGATGGAACGCGTTCGCGGCGCGGAAATCGTGGTGCTCGACGCGCTGCGACCGAAGCCGCATCCGACGCACATGAATCTGGACGAAGCGCTCACGGCGGCGCGGCGCATCGGCGCGGAACGGACTTATTTCACGCATCTGACGCATGATTACGACCACGACAAGGCGCAGGCGGAATTGCCGGCGGAAATCTGGTTCGCTTACGACGGCTTGAAGGTGACGAGCCGTTCGTAAATTGTTGAAATGCTTTGGAGGATAAACGGTCAAAGTTCCGACAAATGAAACATTTGATTCGACTGGCGATTTTTATTTTAACGCTTGCGCCGATTTTCGTCCGCGCCGGTGGCGATGAAGTCGTGGTCGTTTACAACAAGCGAATGCCGGAATCAAAAGCCGTCGCCGATTATTATGCGCGGATGCGGAACGTTCCACAAAAACAGGTTTACGGCTTCAGCCTGACGACGAATGAAACAATGTCACGCGCGGAATTTCATGATTCGCTTCAAATACCGCTCGCAAAGAAATTGGAATCGGACGGCTTGTGGAAATTTGCCAGGACGACTATTTCCGCGACAAAGGGACAGCCGGAACGCGCTGTGCGCCGTGTCGTCGCGGCGAAAATTCGTTATGCGGTTTTGTGTTACGGCGTGCCGTTGAGGATCGCCGAAGATTCAAATTTGCAAGAGGCGGGCGCCACCAATTTTCCAAGTTTTTTTCGCAACAACGGAGCCGCAGTGGACTCCGAACTGACATTGTTGCCGCAGATTGAAATGAATCTTTCGCTCACCGGACCGTGGCAAAACCCGACTTACAACGTCACCAACGCAGCGTGGCTAAATCCGACGAACGGCATTTTGCTCGTGGCCCGGCTCGACGGACCCAGCCCCGACATCGCGTGCAGTCTTGTGGACAAGGCGGTGCAAGCGGAACGCGACGGGCTTTGGGGTCGCGCTTATTTCGACACTCGCGGATTGAAACCTGCGGAATCAGGTTATTTTTCCGGCGATCAAATGATTCTTGGCGCGGCGCAAATTTCCCGTGCCATCGGATTTGAAACGGTTGTGGATGACAAACCAGCCACGTTCGCAACGGATTTTCCGATGAGCCAGATTGCCATTTACGCCGGCTGGTATGACGAAAATGCTTCCGGCCCGTTCAGCCTGCCTAAAGTGGAATTCATGCCCGGCGCGTTCGCGTATCATTTGCATTCGTTCAGCGCGGCGACGATTCGCAGCGCAACGGATCGTTGGGTCGGGCCGCTGCTCGCCAAAGGCGCGACCTGCACGATGGGTTGCGTGGACGAACCGTCGCTGCAATTTACGCCGAACGTGGCGCTGTTTCTCGAACGCTGGTCGGTCAGGCAGTTTACTTTCGGCGAAGCCGCGTGGGCGTCGCAACTCGCGCTGTCGTGGCAGACCACCGTCGTCGGCGACCCGCTTTACCGTCCGTTCAAAAAGACGCCGGAAATGTTGCATCAGGAATTGGCGCAACGGCGCAGTCCGCTTGTCGAATGGTCATTCCTGCGCCTTGCGAATCTAAATCTTCTTCGCGGCGCGCCGGGCGCTCAAGTCATTGATTTCCTCGAAAATCTTCCCGCGACCGCCAATAGCGCCGTGCTCACGGAAAAACTTGCCGGCCTCTGTGATGCGGAAGGAAAGCCGTCCGCTACGATTGATTTTTATGAGCGCGCGCTGCAATTGAATCCTTCGCCTGAACAAAAAATCCGCCTCCGGATCGCGCTCGGCGAAAAACTTCAGGCGCAAAACCGCAATCGCGACGCCGTTGAAAATTACCAGAAGCTGCTCGAAGAATCGCCGGATTACCCCGGGAAAAATTCCATCGAGGAAAAAATAAAATCGCTTGAACCAAAATCCGCCGGAACAAATTCTCCGGAAAACCCTTAAATTCATGGCCGCGTTTTTTGACACCCACGCGCATCTGGATTATCCCGATTACGCAAACGATTTGACGGAAGTCATCGCGCGCGCGCAAGCCGCTGGCATTTCAAAAATCATTTCCATCGGGACGGATTTGGACAGCAGCCGCCGTGCAATCGGGCTTGCGGAAAAATTTCCGAACATTTTCGCGGCGATCGGCTGGCATCCGTCAAATGCCCACGAAGCGCCGGACGACATTCGCGATTCGCTGCGCGAATTGGTAAAACACCCGAAGGTTGTCGCTATCGGTGAAACCGGCCTGGACTATCATCATTTGCCAAGCGAGAAGTGTAGTGTCGGCTCTGCGAGCCGACAGTTGGCGCACAGCGCCAACGCTACAACGTCTGACGACGATGCGCGTTACAAATTGAAACAATCGGAAATTTTTCAGCAGCATCTCGAAATCGCCGCTGAATTCAAGTTGAACTGTGTCATTCACCAGCGCGATTCATTTGACGACACGCTGGCCCAACTCAAGCCGTTCGCCGGAAAAGTTCACGGTGTGTTTCATTGCTTCGGCGAATCCGTCGCGCGAATGCAGGAAGTTTTTGAGATCGGTTCGCTCGTCAGCTTCACCGGCATTGTCACCTTCAAAAACGCGCAAAACGTCCGCGATTGTGTCGCCGCCGCACCGCTCGGAAAATTCATGCTCGAAACGGATTGCCCGTATCTTGCGCCCGTTCCATTTCGCGGCAAACGTTGCGAGCCGGCTTACGTCAAAGAAATTTCAGAAATGGTAGCGCAAGTTAAAAATTGTTCGCTCGAAGAATTGAGCGCAGCGACTTGCGAGACCGCAGCGGAATTTTTCCAAAAATTAAGATAGTGTTCTTGCGTCACTGCACGTTTTGATCGGTCAGCGGAGACCAGTCGTAATTGTAAGGAGCAATTCCCGGAAAGGAAACCGAGTCGGGCCGGCAATCGCTGTATAAGGTGAATTTCGCGTGACCGTCCGTGAACAGGAAGTTGATGCCGCGATCCCCGTGCGCGCCGTTCGCAACCGGCGGAACGCTTTGAAAGAAGAAGGATTCTCCGGGGACGCTGCTGGCAAAACAGGCCAGGATGGCCCGCTGCGACGGGAACCGCACTTCGGTCATTTTGTGCGGATTCGTTCTGGTTCTCGGAGGATTAAGGCCTGCGCCCGGAGGATCAAGGTTGGAAAAGAACGCGAAGTAATAGTAATAGGAGCAGGCGATTGAAATGTCGTTCGTAGTGCTGCCATTTTGCGACGGACTTCTGAAGGCGGCGAACTGATAATTAAAATCCACGCCCGTGTCCTCCGGACATTGGAAACAGGAGTGATTATTATTAGTGGGGATGTAACTGCCCAACAGCTTTGGAAAATCAATCAACGGCGTGTCCCACCAGCCGTTGCCGGAAAATGGAAAGGCATCATTGTTGTCTCCGGCATATAAATGCTGGGCCAAACCAAGCTGCTTGAGATTGGAAATGCAATTGATGTCACGCGCCCGTTTTTTCGCCTTGGACAACGTCGGCAACAGCAGGGCGGCAAGAATCGCAATGATTGCTATGACGACCAGCAATTCAATCAAAGTAAAGGCGCGCCTTTTTTCTTCGCAATGCGAGCGTGTTCTCACGGGTCGTTGCCTCCCTTTGTTTTTCATGGTTCAAATTAAGATTCTGCGGTTGCGGCTTTCCCGTCAACAAGAAACGCCGCTGGAGGATGACCTTTAGTTTGCATTTGCCGCGCGACAATTCCGTTTTATATTCGTCCGACAATCTATGACACGCCAGCAAATCCTCGACCTCTACTTTCTCGACGCGCGCCACAAGCTCATCGAACTCGCCGCGTTCCTCGACCGCGTTGAGCGCGCCGATGGCAAAGAAGATTTTCGATTGAAAGCTTTTCACACTGCGCTCGGCGAATTGACCTCCAACAAAAAAGAAAAAGCAAAAAACACTTTGCTCGCATTCAGCGATTTGACTACCGAACCAATTAGCAAGGCAACGACGAAAGCCGCTTGCGGAGCCGTTCCGGAAAAATAAAGCCACGGATTTTCACAGATGAAACACAGATTTTTTATCCGCAGATTGCGCCGATTTTCGCAGATTGAGTTTTTAGAAATTATATCTGCGTCCATCTGCGAAATCTGCGGATGCTTTACAGATGCTTTTCATCTGTGTTCAATTTGTGTTTCATTTGTGGCTAAAAAATTCTGCGCATGAAATATATCGAACCTCACGCCCACATGGTCAGCCGCACGACGGACGATTACGAACGCATGGCGCTCGCCGGATGCGAAGCGATTTGCGAACCGGCGTTTTGGGGGGGCTTCGACCGCAGTGCGGTAGAAGGATTTCATGATTATTTTTCGCAACTGACAGAGCACGAACCAAAACGCGCGGCGAAATTCGGCATCAAACATTTCTGCTGGCTTTGCATCAATTCCAAGGAAGCCGAAGATGTCAAACTCGCGGAAGAAATCATCGCTTTGATTCCAAAATTCCTCAATCGTCCGAACGTCCTCGGCATCGGTGAAATCGGTTTGAACAAAAATTCGCGGAACGAAATACGTGTGCTGGAAATGCAAGTTGAACTTGCAGCGAAGCACAAACAATTGATTCTCGTCCACACGCCGCATCTCGAAGACAAACTCAAAGGCACAAAGTTGATTCTCGACGTTTTGAAAAATGACAAACGCATCCGCCCAGAGCGCGTCATCATTGACCATGTCGAGGAGCTCACGGTGGAAATGGTTTTGGACGTGGGAATGTGGGCGGGCATGACGCTGTATCCCGAAACGAAATGCACGCCAGCGCGCGCGATTGATATTTTGGAAATTTACGGCAACGAACGGCTTTGGCTCAACAGCGCGTGCGATTGGGGCGTAAGCGACCCGCTGGCCGTTCCGAAAACCGCGCTGGAAATGAAACGTCGTGGTCATTTGGCGAAAGCAATTGAAAAGGTTGTTTTCGAAAATCCGAAAAAATTTCTGTCGCAATCGCCGAATTTCAAACTCGCGTGAATTAAATAATGAAGCGAGCGTCCTCGCGAACCGTAAATTTATTCTCGACAAATCATACGGCTAATCTAAAACGTTAGGCCAACGCGCATGGACATCAATTTCACATGTCCTCATTGTGAGCAGGCTCTCGTCATTGACAGTGCCGGAGCAGGCGAGACAGTTTCGTGCCCTACTTGTTACCAAACGATTTTCACTCCCTTGGCACCGACGCAAAAAAACACGGAAGCTAAACAGCTAGTAGCGACAGAGCAGCAAAGTATAGCACTTGATAAAATACGTAATTCTGCGCGACTTCTTGTTGAGGATCGCTGGCGCAACTTTCTTAGCTTGGTGCATATTGATCAGCGCAAAGCATTTGAAGCCCCTTACAGTTTCGATGCCACAATAAACATGATGACTGAACGTATGCCGGAACCTGATGCCTCTATTTTTCGGCGTATCATCGAAGAAGAGCGGGACAAACTTGCGGACGAATATGACCGCAATCCTGACGCACTAAAAGCAAGGCTTGGGCTGATAAATCAAGCGCCTACTTTCATGCGGTCACCGAATCGACAAGGCTTGGACGAGCTTGTTGTTCGCACTGCGGTTCGTGCAACAGTGTGGGAATCAATTTGGGCAATTTTCCGTCTGTTTCGATAAACTGGTGGCCAAATGGATAGACTTCTAAGTTTTCTCGTCACGTCCGCAACAATTTTTTTGCAGACTCTTTGACAGCTTCGACAAGCTGTTTTGGCTTAATTGCAATCGCATCGCCGCCCCAACTCAAAATCCAGCGCTCAATTTCAATCAGGCTGGAAAGTTTCAATTTCATTTCCACGCCGCCATTTTTCAATTCGCGCAATTGTTGTGACTCGTGCCATTTCTTTTCACGGACATAATCAGCGGCACGCGCATTGAAGCGAATGACTATTTCAAATTCGCCTTCGCCGGAATGAACGCCAAAACTGTCGCGCAATTCTTTTTCGAGTGAAAACTTTTTGGAACGCTCGAATGTTTCGCCAGTCGGCTTAATCTCTTGAATCCGCGCCGGAACAAATTTGCGGATGTCCTTGCGCGCGTGGTCAAACGCGAACAAAAACCATTCGCCATTGATGTTCGCCAGATGATAGGGGTCAATAATTCGCGTCTCGGATTTTCTTTCGCCCGGTTTGCGATAATTCAATTCCAGT
This sequence comes from Candidatus Methylomirabilota bacterium, assembly GCA_035644195.1. GTDB lineage: Bacteria > Verrucomicrobiota > Verrucomicrobiia > Limisphaerales > UBA11358 > UBA11358. The sequence goes on from DASQOZ010000071.1 coordinate 42,477, forward strand.
TGCTCGCGGCGCGCGACAGCTTTGGCAAGCGCGTCAAAAATTTTCAAATCCAAAATCGGCTCGGCACGAGTGCGGAAGGAAATCGTTTGCTCGATGTCAGCAAGATTAAGCGAAATCGTATCAGGCAGCGACTGCTCCATTTTTTTGATCGCGCTCAAAAGAGGTTTTTCGAAACTCGTGCCGCGATATTGCTGCAATGCTTTTTCAGCGACGACGAGCGCGAACAGTTCGCCTTCAGTGATCTGGACGTTTGGAAACGCGCCGACTTCCTCGGTGTAAAAATAACCGTTACGCGCGGAATTAAATTCAATCGGCAAATTCAGCCGGTCGCGCATGAACTCGATGTCGCGATGAATTGTCTTTGTGGCAACTTCGATTTCGCGCGCGAGTTTGCTCGCGTTCGGAAAATTGCCGGCTTGCAGCGATTGATGAATGCGCAACATTCGCTCCAGTGGCGGACGCGAATGGAGTGACTGGTTCACCGCAGAAAATTATGCGCCTTTTTCCAACTTGATGAGCAGCTCTTCGTTGGTCTTGTTTTTCTTGAGCGCGGCGGTGAGCGTTTCCATCGCTTCAATGGGATTCAAATCCACCATGGTGCGGCGCAATTTGCGGATGGCTTCGAGGTATTTCGCAGGAAAAAGCTTTTCTTCTTTGCGCGTGCCGGATTTCGGAATGTCAATTGACGGAAATAGTCGTCGTTCCGAAAGTTTGCGGTCCAAAATCAATTCCATGTTACCCGTGCCTTTGAATTCCTGAAAAATCAATTCATCCATGCGAGAACCGGTGTCCACGAGCGCCGTGGCGATGATGGTAAGCGAGCCGCCTTCTTCAATTTTTCGTGCTGACGCGAACATCTTGCGCGGAATTTCCAACGCGCGCGCATCCACGCCGCCGGTCATCGTGCGTCCACTACCGCCGTGAACGCTGTTGTAGGCGCGGGCGATGCGTGTGAGCGAATCCATCAAAACAAAAACGTCCTTGCCGCTCTCGACCATGCGACGGCAACGCTCAACTGTGAAACGCGAAAGGCGAACGTGCGTTTCCAAATCCATGTCGTTCGATGACGCAACAACTTCGGCTTTCACCGAACGCTGAAAATCCGTGACTTCTTCCGGTCGCTCATCAATGAGCAACACCAGCGCGAAAACTTCTGGATGATTCGTCGTGATGGCGTTGCAAATCTGTTTAAGAATGGTCGTCTTGCCCGTGCGCGGCGGCGCGACGATCAAGCCGCGCGTGCCTTTGCCAATGGGCGTGACCAAATCAATCACGCGCGTCTCAATGATGTCCGGCGACGTTTCGAGGCTGAATTTTTCAATCGGGTCAATCGTCGTGAGATTTTCAAAGCGGACGGCTTTCGTGTATTCGTCAAAAGTCATGTCGTTGACTTTTTCAACGGCCTTGAGCTGCGGACTCGTCCCGCGATGCGGCGGCTGCGTCGGCCCTTCGATGTGGCTGCCTTCGCGCAAAAAACTGCGGCGGATGGTGTCCGGCGTGACAAAAATGTCTGTCGGCTTGGGGTGATAATGGTTTTGTGCCGTCCGCAAAAAACCGAAACCTTTTTCGGAAATCTCCAGATAGCCGGAACCGTAATTCGACGTTTTATCGCCGTTGTTTTCTGCACTGCTCATATTTTGTGTGTGCGCGAAGGCTGAAATGCCCCGAAACAGTTTTTGAATTTCGAACTTGGGAAAGGTTCCGTCAAACGGAACTCTTAAAACCTTCGACACGCATTAACTACGCGCAAATCGGGCAAAGCGCAACAACTATTTTTCAAAGTGGAATAGGCGTCTCGTTCAAAGTGAGTTCCTTCCAAAGCTTGATGACGATTTCAATCTTGTTCTGATTTTCCTGACGCTCTCGGATGTCTGGGTCGTCATCTTCACTTTCGTGTGACTTGAAAAACTCCAGAAATGCGATGGCTGCTTCTCTCTGCTGGAGGCTGAACAGTCGGAATCGCTCCACGTCAATCACGTCGAATCCTCCCATGCCAAGATTCTGGCAAGTGAAAAATGCAACCTCCGAATCAGGATGAATCAGCGAGTAGAGCATATATGCTGACACGAAATGATGAAAAGCTACGGGAGACAGAAGTGCCAAGTCGCCGCAATTATGCTCCAAAACATCATCCGCTAGAACCTGTGGCGACTTCCCGCGAAGATCATCTCGTAATGCACGACATCTGGCGCATTCATGCAATGCAAGTTGCTCGTCGCCAGGATATGGCACTTCCTCGAATGCTGTAGCAATGAATTCTCGAACGCTCATAGGCGAAACGCCTGCGCGCCTTCATCCGCCCACTTCGGCGCGCGCTTCGGCGGCCAATGGCGTGCTCAAATAACGTTCGCCCGTGGACGGCGCAATCGTGACGATGAGTTTGCCTTTGTTTTCAGGGCGCTTGGCGACTTCAATCGCCGCGACGACATTCGCGCCGCTCGAAATACCGGCCAAAATTCCTTCTTCCTTCGCCAGCCGACGCGCCATCGCAAATGCGTCGTCGTTGGAAACCTGAACGCAATCGGTGATCAACGGATTTCCGCTCGAATCTTTCAGATGCAAATTTTGCGGAACAAATCCCGCGCCAGTGCCTTGAATTTTATGCGGACCGGGTTTGACAGGCTGGCCGGCAAGCGTTTGCGAAATGACCGGTGAATCTTTCGGCTCGACGACGATGGCTTGGAACGAAGATTTTTTTGGTTTAATAAATTCGACGCAGCCGGTGATTGTTCCGCCTGTTCCAACTGCGGCGACTAAAATATCAATCTTGCCATCCGTGTCTTCCCAAAGTTCAACAGCCGTAGTTTTCGCGTGAATGGCCGGGTTCGCCGGATTATTGAACTGCTGCGGAATCCATGAGTTCGGCGTTTCTTTCGCCAATGCTTCGGCGCGCGCGATTGCGCCTTTCATTCCTTCGGCACCGGGCGTCAAAACCAGTTTTGCACCAAGCATCGCCAGCAATGTGCGGCGCTCAAGCGACATCGTTTCGGGCATCGTCAAAATCAATTTGTATCCTTTCGCCGCCGCGACGAACGCGAGCGCAATTCCCGTATTGCCGCTCGTCGGCTCGATGATGATGGTGTCTTTTTTGAGAATGCCGCGCTTCTCGGCATCTTCAATCATCGCCATGCCGATGCGATCTTTGACGCTGGAGAGCGGATTGAAAAATTCACATTTGAGAAGAATCGTGGCGTCAAGGCCGGCGGTGACTTTATTTAATTTGACCAGCGGCGTGCGGCCAACCGTTTCGACGATGTTATTATAGATGCGTCCCATAAATTTTCCTTTGTTTAATTTTGTGCGAGTCAAATTGCGCCGAAAGAGTTGAACGGGCAAGCAATTTTTTCTCCTTCATGCCGGAAAACAATAAGTCCCGGTTCAACCTTTCGGTCAAACCGGGACAAATCGGGGATGGGAGTTCGCCACTCTCTCTTTCCCGCACCGGCATTAGGCGCGCACCCTTTCGGGGGCTGCCGGTTTCCCGACGCTATTCTCCACGGCAAGCGGAGTTTTCGGCCTCGTAGCAGGGCCGTCCAACGCCTTTCGGTCGCTGAATTTCGAGTGAGGCTTTTCAGCTTGCTTCAACTGGTGGTTGCGCCACCGATTTGCAAACCAGGTCAAGACACGCCTGCGATTTTCTTTCGCGTCTTAACCATTTGGCTCCGGGTCAGCCACCGCTTTTGGCGGTGCGTTCGCCCAATGCCACGGGTCTCGCCTCTTCACTCAAAGATCGCTTTTTCTCACAGTCCAGCGGTGTCGTTTTTAACATCGCCGGCCTTCGGAAGTTTTCACGCGACCTGCCAAGCCATCGTGACCTTCCCGTTGCGAAGCTCTTTTTGTCCGCCTTTCGGCGTTTTTCTTTTGGCGGTCTCAACTTTTTTAATTTTGAACTCCGCCAGAGTCATCCGCACCGTGCTGATACGCAGTAGCAACCGTTTGCCTGTTTTCGGCAACTGCGATTCATTCAGGTTCGAAACTTTCCTGAACTACTTGATTCGACTCGGAACGGTTTCTAATCGTCCCTCGCCTCCTGATTCCTCATTCGCTTTTGACACGCGCGAACGTGCCAGAGGAACCGGTGAATTCTGCCTCGCGGAACTTACGCTCCGTTTCAGAGGAGTTGAGCCAACCAGCCTGACTCAACTTTTCCCCGGTCACCCGGGATTATCCTGGAAACGAACAACTTCAATTTTACTCTCTGCCGCTCGCTTCGTTCTTTCAATGAACTGTGAACAGAGTAGCAAATTTTTCCGTTCCTTCAATGAATTGATATGCACAGCTTGTTCACAGAATTGCGCCTGTGAAAAACGTGTGAACAAAGCAAATAAACCAATGAAATAAATGCTTCATCCGTTTCCTGAATGTGAATTATTCACAAAGATTTCTGACGAAAAGTGACGATGGTGAACAAGTTCCAATTTTAATTTTCAGAAAAAAACTGCCCGGACGCAACTCTCGCGGCGTTTACGACGACGAAATTGCTTGCTCCTGATTTTGAGCAATGCGTAGTATGTTCATTCCGATTTCTGGCTGGGTAGCTCAGTCGGTAGAGCAGAGGACTGAAAATCCTTGTGTCGGCGGTTCGATTCCGCCCCCAGCCACCATTTAATTTGTTGATCTTCAATTTTTTACATTGCCTAGGTTCTCATGAATTGTGGTTGGCCTTAAGAATATCCGCCTTGAATTTCTCCTGACAATTCGGACACATGCCGTGCGAGAAGTCGGCGTCAGTATGTGTGCGAACATATTGTTCAACCGTTGACCAAAAGCCTTTGTCGTTGCGGACGCTCTTGCACCACGCACATATTGGAATGAGTCCTGAAAGCGTTTTGACTTCAGCGAGAGCATTCTGAAGTTCATCAATTAATCCGCGCTGTTTGGCTTCTGCTTTGCGGCGACGTTCCATTTCACGGCTGGCAACATAGTTCGCAATGACCAATAGCACGGCAACCAATATGCTGGCTCCAATCAACAAATGCGCGGCATGATGATAATCTTTTTGTTCTGCGGCATCGCGCTTGACCAGCAATTTTTTCTCTTCATCCGTAAATTTTTCCAAATCATTGACAGCCGTTTCCGTTTCGTCCTGGCTTTCAACTGTGTCATCCATCTGCAATGCCGGCTTGGATCCTTGTTTTGCATAAACCCCAATGACCTTGCTGTCATTGTCGAAGACCGCTTTCATGGCAAGCGCCAAATCTTTCAAGCGTTGTTGCTGCGCAGGATTATCTTTTGTCAGTTCGGTCAGGTTGTTGAACTCCTGCATTTCGGCATTGGTGTCGTTTTTATATTCAATCAACAGATTCGGCGCTCCGTTGACCGCATAGCCGTGTTCGCTACGCTGGGCATCGGCCAGTTTGTCCTCGAAAGTTTGTGCATCCAAAATGACCTGGAAGGTGTGCTCGCGCCAATATGTGGATTTTTTCAATTCTGAAATCGTGGCGACGGAGACAATGACAATTAAAATCATCAACGCCATTGCTGCACCGATGGGCATCCAGCGCCAAAAATTGAAATGATGCGGTTTCATTCCCCAAAGCCTTGCCTGTGCTTACAGCAAAATTAACACCAATGGGTTGAAAATCAATTTTTTCACGATTTTGTTTGTTTCGCTCATGGTTTCCTTTCTTCAAGCGTGAAATAAAAAGTCGCGCCGCGATTGGGCGTGCCGCAAAGGCGCGAAGCCAGAGCCATGATTAGATCAAATTCTTTGTCGGGCGGTGTGTCAAGGACTTGAAAAGCGCTCAATGCTGCCAGTCTTCCTGTTTCATTTTTGGGAAGATGCGCGCTCATTTTGTTTGAGTTCGGCTTGAACACGTCGCCGGACTCTTTCAAGTCTAATGACGCAATTTATGCTTTCGATATTTTGAGCATCCAAAAAAAAGCAGCGAACCCAGTGAAGCCAGCATGACTGTTGACGGTTCTGGAACAGCAGTGACATCCAACTGAAAATTGTCCAGAAAGAAATTACCGCCTGTGCCTGCCGGCGAATTTGCATTGAAATCAATGCCGATAACTCCCGAAGGCGCTGCGTTGCCGGTTTGATAAGTAAGGCTCAAGGTTTGGAAGTCATTGTTCCCGTCCAGCAGAGCCGTGAAATTGGTGCCGGATAACGTGGCTACGCTACCGGAACCGGCCAGCAATGATATGGAACTGCCCGAAAGCAGGGACGCCGTTGTTCCACCATCAATTTCAAACGTCAAAGTATAAATCGAGTTCGCCAGAAACAAATTCGTCAAACTTTGTCTCAAATCAAGCGAACCGCCCACTCCGGAGGGCAGGTTGCCGCGCACGACATAACTTCCATCCGCCCCGCCTGGCGCGCCCAAAGAGTTAGTCGTGCCGGAAGAGATGGAACCTAAAAGTCCGGCTATGCTTGATCCTGAAGATGCCGACCAAGCGCCAATCGGCCCGGTGTTTGTGCCGATTATTCCCACGCCCAAGCCAGTAGTGGGACTGGCAATCGTTGTCGTGATCCCCTCGAAACTATAATTGGGGATGTTAATTGGCGTTGCCTGGACCAGCGATGTGCCGGCAAGCAAGCCCGTCAATAGGAGAAGCGCCTTTATTTTCATATAGTTTTCGGTTTTTAGGGGAAGCCTTATCGCCCAGTTATGGTAATACTTAATACTATTTATTCATACCAGTCAAGTTCTTTTTTGTCTTCTTTTCTCTCTCTGTTTTGGCATGATTAATGAACGATGACGAAAGTGGATTCTCGTGTAGTGAAAAAAAGCATCAGTCTTTCAAGGGTAGTTTCAGTTTGGGCGGACGGACTGGCCGCTAAAAAAGGCTTTGGCACAAACTTTTCAGCCTATATCGCCGACCTCATCCGCCGGGACAAAGAAAGGGAAGACGAACTGCAATTGAGCAGGATTTTCGGCGTCAGTTCTTCAAAAAAGAGCAAGGCGGCGGATGCAATCGTGGGTGTGGTTCAACAGGCTGCCCGGGAGAAAACTTTTGTTTCTCGGCCAAGATGACGTCAATCACCTGCAACAGTTCATCAACCATTTCCGCCCGTTCCTTGGGAGGAAGCTTGTGTAAAATTGCCAATAAACGCGCCTTCATGATTATACACCCTTACATATACTAATACGGAGTTCGGGACGAAATCTTTCAAAAAAAATGAATTTATTTTTTGCCAGGCAAGTGTCAACGCCTTGCATTTCAGCCAAAGTCAGATGAAACCTGAAGCAAAATGATTTCAAAGGCAACGCCGAAAGAGCAAGTGGTTTGATTTCTCCCAGCCGCTTTTTTCTGGAAAGTTCGCGATCAAGAAAAATTTTATGTCCTCCAGTTTTGATATGAAAAAGACGCAACGGTTGTAATTGGCCAATTTTTCTACACCGAGCGTAGTGAGGGTTTTTTGCCAGCAAACCCGACCGATTGCAGATTGGTTTGTCCGAATCGTTTGGTGATATGTTCGTTTCTAACGAACGCTTGAAGAAATGCCGACAGGCTGAATCCCAAAACTAATGCCCAAAGCGTTTCCCGGAGCATTGCTGTCGCATGATATAAACTTTGCCAAAGCCAGTTCATTCAGGTGCTTCAAATAATTTGGACAATTTAGCACGCAGTTGTTGCCGCGCCCGATAAATCCGTGTCTCCACGGCTTTGGCCGTGCAGCCAAGAATTTCACCAATCTCCGCCTGTGACCGTTCTTCATATTCGGCAAGAATGAGCGGGGTGCGTAATTCTTCAGGCAGTTGAGCAACGGCGCACCGCACTGCGTCGGCTCGCTCGTCTGCTTGGACTTTTTCAGTCGGCGAAAGCTCCGTCGCCATTTCCATCGCGTTGTCTTGTTCCTGCGCGATTTCAGGATGGTGCGACTTCCAGCGGAAGTGATCGCGCACGAGATTGCTGGCAATCGTGTAAAGCCAGGTCGAAAACTTTTGCCGTGCATCGAACTTGTTTCGATGCTGATAAACGCGGACAAATGTTTCCTGTGCTAAATCGGCGGCGCGGCCTTCGTCCTGCAAACAGCGAATCAAATAATTCATCAATTTTCTACCGTGACGCTCCATCAATTCATTTAACGCGGCGTCTTGCCCACTGACCAAACGTGCCATGCCCGCGCGGTCTTGTTCGCACGATTCGTTGTCAGCAATTTGTGGAACGGCGCTGCTCACGGTTTGGGTTGCTTCAAATAGCGTTTGCGCCACAGGACGTAAATGGCCGGATAGAGCAGCAGTTGTAAAATGCCGGAAGTCACGACACCGCCGATCATCGGCGCGGCGATGCGTTTCATCACGTCTGCGCCCGATTGTGTGACCGGCGACCACATGATTGGCAGCAAGCCAAATAAAATTGCACAGGTCGTCATCACCTTTGGCCGAATACGTTGCACCGCGCCCTCGATGACAGCGGCGTGCAAATCAGACATTGTATTCATCCGGCCTTCGGCGCGAAATTTTTCCCATGCTTGTTCGAGATAGAGCAGCATGACCACGCCGGTTTCGGCATCAAGACCAGCCAACGCAATCAGACCGACCCACACAGCGACGCTCATGTTGTAATTGAGGAAATAAAGAAACCAAAATGCGCCGACCAGCGAGAGCGGCACGGCGAGTAAAACAATGATCGTTTTGATAGCTGACTTCGTGTTCAGATAAATCAGCATGAAAATGATGAGGAGCGTAACCGGAATGACCACTTTGAGTTTTTGTTCGACGCTTTTGAGATATTCAAATTGTCCCGCCCATTGGATGTAATAACCGGACGGAAATTTCACCTGTTCGGCGATGCGGGCGTTGGCTTTTTGAACATATCCGTCAATATCATCAGTCGCTGGATCAACAAAAACAAATCCGACAAGCTGACCGTTTTCTTCGCGGATGTCCGGCGGGCCGGTATGATATGAAATATCCGCAAGCTCGCTCATCGGCACTTGCGCGCCGGTCGGCGTCGGCACAAGCACACGCTTGAGCTTGTCGAGACTGTCGCGGTAATCGCGCGCATAGCGGATGGCAATTGGATAGCGCTCGCGGCCTTCGACCGTGCTGGCAATGGTGTTGCCGCCAATGGCCGTTTCAACAACATCGTTCACGTCGCCAACGGTGAGGCCGTAGCGCGCGGCATTTTGGCGGTTGGGAGTAAAATCCAAAAAGTAACCGCCGGTCGTGCGTTCCGCAAAAACGCTGCGCGTGTCCGGCAAATCGGTCAATGCCTTTTCGATTTGCACGCCGACATTTTGAATTGTGTCCAAATCCGGCCCGAAAACTTTGATGCCGAGTTTAGAACGGAATCCCGTGGTCAGCATTTCCGTGCGTGTTTGAATCGGCATCCACAAAATGTTCGCCATGCCCGGCGTTTTCAGTTTTTCATTTATTTCAGCCAAGATTTTTTCCCACGTCACGCCCGCTCGCCATTGGTCGTGCGGTTTGAGTGAGACAACGGTTTCAAACATTGAAAGCGGCGCAGGGTCGGTGGCCGTTTCGGACTGACCGGCTTTGCCGAAAACACGATCCACTTCGGGAATGCTCTTTAGAAGACGGTCTTGAATCTGCAAAATGCGCGTGGCTTCGGTCACGGACATACCGGGCACGGCAGTCGGCATAAATAAAATTGTTCCTTCATTCAATGGCGGCATGAATTCTGTTCCGAGTTTTTTGAAAGGAAAGATTGTCGCGACTAAAATCAAAACACCGATAAAAATTGTGAGCCAGCGGAAGCGCAAAACGAAACGCACGAACGGTTGATAGGCCCAAATTAAAAAGCGATTCACCGGATTTTTTTCTTCCGGCGTGATTTTTCCTCGCACCAAAAACGTCATCAGCACCGGCACAAGCGTGACGCCCAGCAATGCCGCAAATGCCATCGCAAATGTTTTTGTGAACGCCAGCGGCTTGAACAATCGTCCTTCCTGTGCTTCGAGCGTGAACACCGGGATGAAACTTACCGTGATGACGAGCAACGCGAAGAACAACGGACGCCCGACGCTTTGCGCGGCGGAAACGATGACTTCAAAACGTTCGAGAGAATTTGGCTCGCGACCTTTTTCTTCGCGGAAATGTTCGAGAAATTTGTGCGCGTTCTCGACCATGATGATGGCCGAATCCACCATCGCGCCGATGGCGATGGCAATGCCGCCCAGCGACATGATGTTTGAAGTCAAATGCAATCCAAGCATCGGCAGGAACGAAAGAATAATCGCCGTTGGCAGCGTGATGATTGCAACGAGCGCGGAGCGGACGTGCCAAAGGAAAATGAGGCAAACGAGCGCGACGACAATGCTTTCTTCAATCAATTTTTCGCGCAAGGTCGCGATGGAACGTTTAATCAATTCGCTGCGGTCGTAAGTCGGCACAATTTTTACGCCGGACGGAAGTGACGGTTGAATTTCTTTGATTTTCTTTTTAATGCCGTCAATCACCGTGAGCGCATTTTGGCCGTAACGCATGATGACAATGCCGCCGACAACTTCGCCTTTGCCGTCCAGTTCCGCCACGCCGCGCCGCAAATCCGGCCCCAGATGGACTGTGCCGATGTTCTTCACATAAATCGGCGTGCCGGCAATGACTTTGAGCGGAATGTTTTCGAGGTCGGAAAGGTTTTTAATATAACCGCGACCGCGCACGAAATACTCGGTGGACGAAACTTCAAAGGTTTTTCCCCCAACGTCATTGTTCGAGACACGAATTTTGGCGACGACATCGGAAAGCGGAATTCCGTAAGCCGCCAATTTATTTGGGTCGAGATCAACCTGATATTCTTTTACGAAGCCTCCGACGGGCGCGACTTCAGCAACGCCTTTGACGGATTCGAGCGCGTAACGCAAATGCCAGTCCTGCAACGAGCGCAACTCGGCGAGATTATTCGTGCCACTTTCGTCCACGAGCGCGTATTCAAAAACCCAGCCGACGCCGGTTGCGTCCGGCCCGATGGTTGGATTAACATTTTCAGGCAATGAGCCTCGGACGGAATTGAGATATTCGATGACGCGCGAGCGCGCCCAATAAATGTCCGTCCCGTCTTCAAAAATCACATAGACGAACGATTTGCCGAACATTGTTTCGCCACGGACGAACTTCACTTTGGGCGCGGCGATAAATTTTGTGGCAATCGGATAAGTGACCTGATCTTCAACCAAATCGGGCGAGCGCCCTTGCCAGTCAGTCGAAATAATCACTTGCACATCGCTCAAATCTGGAATGGCGTCGAGCGGTGTTTTGGTCAGCGCCCAAATGCCGCCGGCGATGCCGAAAGCTGTGAGCATGAAAACGAGAAACGGATTGCGCGCGCTGATTTCGATGACGCGCTCAATGATTGTTTTCTTTGCGGGTGCTGGCGGTGTGAAATGTTCCATAATCATTTCGAGTTACCACGATTTAAGCGCGCCTTGAACTTGCGATTCGGCATCAATGAGAAAATTTGCGCTGGCGACGACGCGCTCATTTTCTTTCAGGCCGGATTTGACTTCGTAATAGTCGGCGAACTGACGGCCAAGTTCGATGAAGCGCGGCTCCAATTTGCCTTCGCCTTTGTCCACGAACACGATGTTGTGCTGGCCGGTCGGCAAGACGGCGTTGACCGGCACAGCGAGCGATTCGCCCGAATCAATGTTCAGCGTTGCGTCCACATACATATCGGGCAGCAATTTGAAATCGGGATTTTCGACATCAATCCGCACACGAACGGTGCGCGAAGCGTCATTGACGAACGGGTCAATGACTGAAATTTTTCCTTCAAACTTTTCGCCGGGCATCGAGGAAGCCGTGATCGTCACCGGCAAATCTTTTTTGAGCAGCGGCAATTCGTCCTGATAAAATTGCGCCCACACCCAGACGACGGACAAATCGGCAACATCCACCAAATGGTCGCCAACCGAAACATGACGGCCTTGATCCACGTCGAGGTCTTGCACGATGCCGCGAAACGGCGAAACGAGCGTGATGTTTTCCACGGGCTTGCGCGTCTTTTCCAGTTCCGCAATTTGTTCTTCGCCGATATTCCACAAGCGCAGACGTTCTTTGGCCGACGCAATCAAACGAGTGTTGCTTTCGGTCAAAGCCGCGTTGTTGGTCATTTCATCGCGAATGCGAAGCAGGTCTAAAAATTCATTTTCGGTCGTCAGAAAATCGGGACTATAAATGGAAAGCAGCGGCGCATTTTTTTCGACGACTTCACCGCGTGAAAATACGAACAGCTTTTGAACGTAACCGTCTACGCGGGCGACGTAATCCCAATGCCGTTGTTTATCACCGGCGACCATGCCAACGGCACGGATGGAAAATTTTACCGGCTGTTTTTCGACAGTAGCAAACGTGACGCCGATTTGTTGCTGCCGTTCCACCGGCACATTGAATTCGCCGGGCTTCTCGGCGTTCATGTTTGTCGTCATCGTCATGCCTTGCATATTTTCCATGCCCGCCATGCCTGAATTTTTTGGAGGTTGATTGGCCTCGTTGCTCGGCGCATTGGTTGTCGCGCCTTTCTTATACACCGGCACTAAATCCATTCCGCAAATCGGGCATTTGTCGTTGGGATTTTGCGAGCGCACGGACGGGTGCATCGTGCAGGTGTAGTAATCCACGTTGTCAGGCTTGCCGTTGGATTGCTTTTTTCCGCATGAGACGGCAAAAATGGCAACGACAGCAATCAACAGGGCTATTGAAAAGATTTTTAGTTTCATAAATTTATTTTTCAGTCAAATCATGGTTGTGAAGAATGGGCGGCTCATTGGATAACGGTTCGAGCGATTCAAAATTGTCCAAGCCCGTCCAAAGCAATAAATCGGCAAGCATTTCATATTGTTCGGCTGTTGCGCGGACGGCCATGAGTTGCGCGTCGAGCGCATCGCGGCGAACGTCCAGCACTTCGCGCAACGTGACGCGGCCTGATTCCCATCCGGCCAGCTTGTCAGTCAACGCTTGCGTGGCACGGACGACAATTTCATCGTTATAGAGCAATGCCTGCCGTCGCGCGGCATCAAGGTCAACGGTCAGGTGATGGACTTCCTCTTGCGTCATCAGCACTTGATCGTTGCGTTCCTGTTCGGCGGCCTTCTGATTTTCTTTTTCGCGTTCGTAATCATGCCGATACTTTGCAGAATTTCCCCACGGCAATGGAAAGCTCAACGTGAACGCGCCCGAACGAAATCCGCCATCGCCGGAATACTGGTTGCCTTGAACGCCCACGCTGATGTCCGGCAAGCGGCTGCGACGCGCGACATCGGCAGCAGCTTTAGCTTGCTCAATTTCCCGTTGCATGACTTTAAGCTGCGGCTCATTGGTCAATGCCAATGCCAAAAGTTTTGCGCTGAACGGCACAGACGATGCAACCGGAGGCAGTTGCAGCGACGGCCACGTCGAGCTGACGCCGCGATTGAGCAGGCGATTCAGCGCAAACCAGTCATGCGCGATCTCCAGCTTGTCGGTGCGAAGCTGGTCGGCGCGTTTGGCGACTTCATTTTGAATTTCAAGTGTGTCCGCCGCATCCATCTGTCCGGCGCGATATTTTGATTCAACCGCGTTGGCGGTAGTTTGAAGCCAGGCTAAATCCTGTTCGCCGATTTCAACGACGCGCTGTGCCAACGCGGTTTCAAAAAGTTGTTTCGCAATGTCGCGGCGCAATTGTTGCTCGCGAAAATCCAGTTCCGCATGGCGCATTGTTGCTTCCGCCGTTGCCGCTTTGCGATTGAGCGCGGGTTTTCCCCACAACGGCAATTTTTCGGAAATGCCATAGATCAAATCACCTTGTTCGGCGGCATCAAATCCTTTGGGACTGAAAACGCTTCCGCCAACGGTGAACATCGGGTCGTCCCATACGCGAACGGAAGCGATATTTGCTTCCGAAGATTTGGTTCTGAATTTCGCGGCCAAAAGCGCAGGATTATTTGTTGCCGCCTCATCCATCAATTGGGCGATGAAATCGCTCGTGATGACAATGCTATTGGTCGGCGCAAAATTTTCGGCATGGCTTTGTAATTGAACAAGGCCGATGGCGATCAAAAAGACTGGATGCAAAATTGGCTTCATAATTTTTTCACGGATAAACAAACACGGTTACAATTCGCCCACGATTCAATTTGCGGGCACACTACGGGCGTAAGAAACGCGAGGTCAGATAAGAATGGCGCAGTCCCGTTGGAAAATGGGAACTGCGCTTGCGGAGAACAGATGATTTGCGGAAGAAAAATTTTGTTGTGCTGATTCAAGCGGCGTTGGATTCAAAACCAACGCCGTCAGAGCCAGAATGAGAAATTGATTTTGCGAGCCTGTGCGCGCGGGAGTCACCGGCGATTGTGGATTGGATTTCGGCATCGCTGCGCAACACTTCATATTGCCGCAACAATGGGCGCAGGCGTGAACCGTTTGCGCCGTGCAATCCGATGTCGGTTGCACTGCGAACGCCTGTCCCACAACGAGCAAACAGGACAATATGGCTACTAGCCTTTTCACAATTTTAGTTTTGCCGATGTGGCGCCGATTGCAATCATTTTTTAGCTTCGGCGTCTTTGATGATTTTCATGTATTTGTCCGGGTCTTGGTCAAACTGCGGCCTGCAACCAGCACAGCAGAATTTCACTTCCTGTCCTTTATAGACAAAAACGTAAGGCGCACCCATGCTGCCGAGTTTCATTCCATCCACAACACACGTTGTCAACGGATAAGGCGTCGGCTTGGAATCGCTTGCCGCTGCGCTATTGGTTGTGCTCGAAGGCGCATTAGTCATGGCATCATCGCCGGCATAAACCGGCTCAAGGTTCATGCCGCAAATCGGACATGAACCTGGCTTGTCAGATTTGACGCTTGGGTGCATGGAGCAGGTGTAATATAGAATTTTCTTTCCCGCAGAATTTTGAGAGATGGCGTGATAAGAAATTGCACCCACGAACAAAGCGACGAGCGCAACGACTAACAGAACGGCTTTCAATTTCATATTTTTGTTATCGGACATTGTGTTATTTGGTTGTTTGATTTTCGGACATCGGTGCTGGAATCAAAGTCTCTTTTTGCATCCACGCCAGATAGCGTTTGCCTTCATCTGGCGGCATGACCTGACTCACCTGATAAAAATGGTTCAACATATTCGCCTGACATTTGTTACGAAGTTGCGACGTATCAGCCAACGCTTGCTTGATTTCTGGCGTCACTACGTTTGTTGAGGCCAGCAGGATTTTCAGCCGCGCGTTTTCTGCATCAATCTCACGGCACATCTCCAAACATTTGGGATGGTAAGCCGCATACAATTCGCACACGCGCGCATATTGTTCGTCGTTGAGTTGATATTGCTCTTTGAGCCAGGCCAGTTCTGGTTTTGAGTTTTTTTCTAACGAATGAGTCGTGGCAGAAAAATAAGTCGCCGCAAAACCGGCAATCGCCAGCATCAGTCCACTGATTAAGATAAGCAGGAGGCGTTTCATCGCGGAGCTTGGTATGGATCAACCATTTGAACGTAGCGCGCCTGCAAATCCGATTTGATATGCGCCGTCTTGGATTCGCCTCTTTCGCAACCAGCGCTCACACCAATGAGAAGGAAAATTGTCAGATAAGCCGTCGCAAATGCCGGACGGGTCAATAAAGTTGCAAACTGTTTCCAAGCCGCAGACCAGACATTTGGAGCGAATTGCTTTTCAAAATTTCCAATTCGTTCCCAAACCCCTTCTTGGAATCGCGGAGGCAATTTGGCGACCACCCGCCATTCGCTCAAAAGTTTGCGAACGGGCTTGTCATTCTCAACTGGAAAATTGTTCTTCATCCTTTGCTTGGGCGGCAGGTTCACCTGCCGCCCTTAAAATCTCACAACTTTTTTGTTGCGCCAGAGTTATTTGACCGGCGCAATTTGATAAACTTGAACCGGCTGCTGCGATTTAGCCCTTGGCGAAATGGGTTGTGCTGGAGTTCCAGCTACTAAATCAGGATCATTATTTGTGCCCGCTACTTTAACAATTTGATTTCCTTGAGCGCGTGGTGAAAGCAACGCGCCATTCTGCGCCGTTTGACTTTGCGTGACGCTGGAAACATTGCTTGTTGCCGCCACAGTGTGCATCTGATTCCCCTTGGCACGAGGTGACAACAACGTTTCACCGGCTCTGGCTTGTGAAGCTGTAACCATAGCAAAGGCAACCGCTGACATGAGTATGATTTTGTTTATGTTTTTCATAATTTTATTTGCTTTTCGTTTGTCGGCGGGATTCGCCCGCCGTTTCTCACTTCCTAATACGTCGCAGGCCACAAAATCCCTCATAATAATTTACACAAAATAAATCTCGCACGGCGTTCTGGCCGTGCAGGATTTCTTGCCACGCAGCAGTTTTGTGATGTTTTTAGAACAAATAAGCGATGCCAAATCCCGCCGTGAACTGATTCTTCCTGCCGCCGAATGCACCCGCCAAGTCGGAGTGATCCCATCGGATTTCAGGGCGGAATTGGAAGTTGTCAAATGGCCTCGTGTTCAATGTCAGTGTCACGCTGGTGAGGTTTTGTCCTGTATTGGCAGGAAAAGGCGTTCCAATGGGAGTCCCTGTGGCTGCAAGGATTCCGCCGGAAGTTCGCGCGCCATCTTTATCGTCAAAATCATCCGCGCGTAGGGCGAGTTCAATCTTGTCGGTGAAATCGTAGGTCAGCCACACCCCAGCCGCATACCACTCCGCATCACCAGCCTTTGGCAACACCGCATTGGCGTCTTCGTGACCGTAATCAAATTGGATATAGCTGTTGAGCTTCGGTGTAATTTTGTAATTGCCGACGATATTAATACCTTCACGCCACGCGGAATTATTACCTGCTTCTTCCGGCCCGCCATAGCCGACCACCGCAATGTTCATGTTGGGATTAAATACATACCCAATTCGTCCCATGTAGGAGAGGGATTTATTGTTGTCTTTGACATCGTCCCATCCGTTGTTGACCCTGACTTCGGTGTCAAGCTTGTCCGTCCATTGATACTGAAGTTGCACGCCGGTGGAGGTGAAATTTTCCGCAAGCAAAAACTGATTGCCTTCAGACCAGTTCGGATTCACAGGTTCCTCAATGACTTCAACGCCCATTAACGTGACCTGCTTGCCAACGTTAAATTGCCGCTTATTCGCTTCATTCCTTAATACGTTGCGACAAGGAAAATCCCTCAAAAAATTTACCGGGGAATTTTGGAAATAAAGACCAACCAATGAAGAAACCGAGAGAATTAGAAAGAAGGAAATTATTCCCGCGAAGAATGCTTTTGCAAAATCACACGGCCAGCCTTTGTATCAATGGTGACAGTCGAAAAACGAGAGAGCAAATCATTACCCAATAATCCGGCTTCACCCGGAAAAATGGCTGTTTCGTGCAATCCCGTTGGCACTTTTTCAAATGCTTGTTTTCCAATGCTTACCGTTGTCTGTGTCTGTGGAATAGAAATTGCATTTAATCCGATGGCTGTCTTGCGTGTGCATTGTTCGCGACTCACATTTGAAGTCACCCATTGCAATGCCGAGGCGCAGCCGGTGTCCAACCGCACCCATTGCTGCTTGTGGCCGTCCACCGTGATGGACACACGCATTCCGCAGGATCGCATTTCAAGCGGCAGAGCTTCATCAGATTTTTCGGCGTTATTCGATTTTAATATCCGAATCTTTTGCGCGTCGAAATCAATTTGCACAACCTTGTCTCGAAAAAAATCCGCTCCAATGAGTCCATCCACACAACAATTGCACGCTTGCCCCAATTTTCCCAAATCCACCGCCAGATAATTTTTTTGCAACTGGACTCCATCAGCTTTGACAATCAATCGGTGCGACCAAAAACCTTTCGTCGAGGATTCAACACCTTGAACGGAGACGGGTTGACCAAGATGCAATTTGAGCCGTTGCGCCGTTTTCAAATTGATGACACTCACGCTTGCTCCCGAATCCAGAAGAAAATTGAGCGGTATGTCCGATTGGGGAACGGCGACTTTGACCCAGAGAAAACCGTCGTGAAACTCGAAAGGGAATTCTGTAAGGGCAAATGATTCGGCTCGCACTTGAAAAAGCACGGCCACGACTAACACAGCAGCATAAAACCAGACACGCACGTCAAGCGTATCGCAAGGAATATGCCAAAGTTGATTTTCCTGATTTTACTATAAAAGAAAACAAAATCGCGTGGCTACATGAGCAGATATGAGCAGGTCGGTTATTTTACGACAACATGGAACGGCTTCCTGACTTGCCGCTGGCGATTTTACCGCTGCGCGCCGCAAAGTGTTAGACATACGTTCGGGATTGCCATAAAGAATGGTTTCTGCAAAATTGTTTCCAATACACTTTTATTTATGCGCAAAATATTCACTACAGCTTCAAGTTTTTCACAGCAAAATAAACGGTTGGCTTCCGTATTATGCTTCATCATTTTCTCCGCATTTACGTCGTGGTCGCAGGAAAAGACCAAGCCGTTTGAAAATGACCTGATGTATCCGCCGACGGAAGCGGCCAAGCCCTGCATTGATTATGACGGCGCGGGTTTCACCGTCAACGGCCAGCGCACTTATCTTTCGTCCGGCTCGATCCATTATCCGCGCGTGCCGCAGGAACTTTGGTTTGACCGGCTGTTACGGATCAAGCGGGGAAATTTTGCGGCCGTGCAGACCTATACTTTCTGGAATTTTCACGAGCCGCAGGAAAACCAGTTTGATTTTTCCGGCGACAAGGATTTTGGGAAATTTCTGGACACCGCGCAGGAACTCGGACTGTATGCCACGGTGCGCATCGGCCCGTATGTCTGCGCGGAATGGGATTCCGGCGGCTACCCGCTCTGGCTGAAATTCAAACCGTCATTCAAGGTGCGGACTGACAATCCGGCGTGGCTCGCATGGAACGATCATTGGTGTGAAAAAATCCTGCCCATCGTCGCCAGACACCAGGTCAACCACGGCGGCAACGTCGTCATGGTGCAGTTGGAAAATGAACATCCGCTCGGCTGGGGCGTCGTTACAAACAGTCCCTACTTCGAGCATCTCCACGACGAGGCGGTGAAACTGGGGATTGAAGTGCCGCATTTCATGAGCGGCCTGCATCACGACCATGCGCCTGCACCCGGCAATCTGGATTCTTCAAAGCGCGCGAACCCGTGGTTCAGCACCGAATTTTGGGTGGGCTGGTATAATATATATGGAGCGCTGACCGATAAAAGAAATCGTGAGATTGAGACGGCCAACTGGACAATCCTCGCGCACGGCGGCGGCGGGCATAATTTTTACATGCTGCACGGCGGCACGGATTTTGACAGTTGGAACAACGAGGAGATGGCTGCGAGCTATGATGACGGCGCGCCCATCGGCCAGGCGGGCGACCTGCGCCCGATGTATTACCGGATGAAACGGGCAAACCAGCTTGCTCAAAGCTTTCCGAATATCCTGGCGAACGATAATGACGACCTTGACGATTACAAGGATTTTGCCACCGGCCCGGGCGTAAAAATTCTCGGCGCGCGGAAAAGCCAGGGCGGGGCAGGCACATTTGTCTTCCTTCAAAATTCCACCATGAACGAAACCACGGCCACGTTCAAGTCCGGCGAACAATTGACACTGAAGCATTCCGGCATATATCCACTGCCCAGCGACGTTGTTTTGGCGGACGGAATAAAAATTATTGACTCAACCTTGCCGGTGCTGGCGCTCACGCACAACGGGCAGGCTGTGACGGTTGTGATTTACGGGCAACCGGACGAAACCGGGCGGCTTTCCTTGTCCGTCAACGGCGGCATCAAGCAAGGCTCGCCGGATTCAGCCTCCGAAAATTTCACGGCGGGTTTGCCGGACAAAAACCATCTTGACCTGAAAATAAAAATTCCCGCCAACGGCGTGGCGGAATTCAAAGTCAGCCAGCCGGATCATTTAATTCGCGTTTTAGCGATCAACCGGGACTTGTCACTTTACACCTGGATTTTGGGCGCGACAAACCGGCAATATGTCGTTTGCGGCCCTGAATTTGTCCAGGACGTTCAGGAAACCGGCGGAAAAATTTCCGTGATCATCGAGCGGCCTTACGGCCAGCCGTCCTCTGGACAGGTCGCCGTTTTTGGCGGACGCGATCAAAGCTGGCATTTGGCCGCCAAGGCCGATTCCAGCCTGGACACAAAACCTGCGCCTGAACTTGTGGATTGGGAAATGGCTCAAACGACGGAGGCATCGCCCGCGTTTGATGACTCAAGGTGGAAACATTCGGAAACACTGCGGCAAATGGGCGCGGACGGCGACATCAGCGCCTTTGCGTGGTATCGCGCCAGCGTAAATGTTCCATCGCCGACCAACGGGACATTGCATTTTCAGGGCGCGGACAATCTGGAAATTTTTGTCAACGGACAGCATGTCGCCAGCCAAAAAGGAAACGCACAGGCCGTCTTTGTGGCGGGAACAAATTCCATCGCGGTTTTTGTTTCGCATCGTGGACGGAATAAAAACTGGAATTTTCTCGGCACGCTGGACAACCATGACAACAAAGGGCTTTGGGGATCGGCCACCTTGGAAATGGACGGCAGTAAAAGTGAAATCACAGGCTGGGCGATGCGCGGCGGAGTCGAGGCTGACCTTGCCGCAATTAGAAAATGGAGCAAACCGCAGGACGCAAAAAACGCACCGGCATTTTATCGCGCGACTTTCACCACCACTCCGCCTGGAAAAATCGGCGCGCATCCGATTTTGCGCGTCAATTATCACGGGCTTTCACGCGGGACGATGTGGATCAACGGCCACAATCTCGGGCGCTATCCCGAAAAACTTAAAATTGATTCGCTGTATGTTCCCGAATGCTGGTTGAAAGACGGGAAAAATGTTTTGACCGTGTTTGATGAAACCGGCGCAAGTCCGGCGCAACTTTCGTTGGTGGTGGAAACCGCCGCCAGCCGCGAAGTGATCCGCGTTTCCGAACCAATTGACCCGTCCACGCCAATGATTATTCCGCAGGAAAATTAGCGCTGGAAATGGATGGGCGAATGCCAAATCAAATGAAATTTTTCGCTCTGATTTCCGTCATGTAGGCGTTGTTATTGGCAGACGCGCCAGTTGCCGGTGAAACTGTCCGTCAACAATTGTTGTTGTCCGACAAAACCTGGCAGTTCATTGGCGCAGGCACTGTTTCTCGCTTCCACTTTTATTTGTGTTCATTCGCGGTTCAAGAAATCGGAACAATCAGCCGCACAATTGTTCCGCCATCTTCAGCCGGTCCGAAAGAGAAATTTCCACCTATGTCTTCCATTCGTTTTTTCATGTTTCGCAAACCGCTGCGGTTTTGCTTCGCGCTCAAATCGGAAATGCCTTTGCCATTGTCGGCGATTTCAAGGATGAAAATATCCGCGTGCAAATGCAACCGGATGCAAACTTCAGTCGCTTGCGCGTGCTTGACGACATTATGAACGGCCTCCTTGAACGCGAGGAAGACATTGTGGCGGACTTCGGGCGGAATCGGCGTCGGCGGCAATTGCGCAGGCACGCTGGCACGATAACGCACGCCGGCCAGCGCGAGATATTCCTGCGCGTATTTGCAGGCGTAATTGACGAGGCTTTCGAGCGTGTCGTTGGACGGATTGATCGCCCAGACAATTTCATCGAGCGAATGCGTCGTCTCGCGCGCGGTTTCGGAAATCTGTTTCGCGTGCGACTCGATTTCTTCGGGAACAAATTTATCCGCCTCGGCCATTTCACCGAGCAATGCGACTTGCGTCAGGTTCGCGCCAAGCTGGTCGTGCAAATCCCTTGCGATGCGGGCGCGCTCACGTTCGAGGGCTTCCTGCTGTTTGTGCCGCTGCAATTCGCGCTGCAATTTCTCCGTGGAAATGATGCGCACGGCAGCGATGATAAATGCGAGGACGAAAGCAATCGCCGCAATCCGAAACCACGTCGTCTGCCAGAATTGCGGCAGCACGATGACTTCGAGCAGGCGGGAATCTTTGTTCGGCACGCCGTCTTCGTTGAGCGCGATGACGTTGAAATGATATTTGCCGGGCGGTAATTTCGGGTAACGGGCGATGCGTTCATTTCCGGCATCCGTCCAATCCGTCTGAAATCCTTCGAGTTGATATTTGAAGCGCACCAGCGTTGGCGCGGAAAAATCCAGAGCCGTGTAATGGATTTCGAGTTGAACTTTGGATTGATCGCCGCCGGGCGCGACGGTCACTGAATGCGACCATTCCGCCGCGAGCGGATTTGTCTTTTGCTGGCGGCCATCCACGAGCACGGACTCGATCAGCACTGCTGGCGGTTGCAAATTCTGTTTCAGCTCCGCTGGATTGAGCGTCGCAACGCCTTTGACGGTGGGAAACCACAATCTGCCGTCGCCGGTGCGGCACGCGGATGGCTGCGAACCGATGGAACATTCGCGCGTTGGCAAACCGTCGGCTTTTCCAAAAGTGCGGCAGGAAATGGATTTGCCTGTTCCATCGGCAAAATCTTCCAGCGATTTTTTTTGAACGCGCATCAATCCGGCATTCGAGCCGATCCACAAATAGCCGTCGTCCTCAAAAATATAGCTGATGCTGTCGCTCGCCAAACCGTCGCCTTTAGAAAACGATTTCCAATCTCCATTTTTGAACCGTGCGAGTCCGTGACCAAAAGTGCCAACCCACAACGCGCCGTCATTGTCGGCGTAAAGGCAGGAAATGTCATTGCCTGCAAGATTTCCTTGAACAGCGGAAATTTTTCCATCTTTGAAAAAATTCAAGCCATGATTTTCCGTGCCGATCCAAAGAGTTCCATTTGTGTCCTGTGCCAGCGCGCGAACAGAATTTTCCGAAAGACCGTCGCGCGTCGTGAACAATTTCCATTTCTGGCCGTCAAAATTTCCAAGACCGCGTTGCGTTCCTGTCCACAGTTGGCCGTCGCGACCTTCGAACAGGGCGAAAATTTGAGGGCCAAGAATTTGCGCGCCGCGCGATGGAACAAATTGATTCGTTTGAAATTGATAAAGCCCTTCATCAAGCGTTCCAACCTGGATTTGTTGCCGCCGGTCCACCAACACTTCCCAGGCATCGTGAAGCGGGCCGACCTGAAAATCCTGCAGGCTGTTTGTATTCCAATAAGACACGCCCAGCGCGCCGGACGCAATCCACCATCCGCCATGGTTATCCTCCGATAAAGATTGTGCGCCCCGCGACGGAAATCCAACGGGCGAGTTGAAAATTTTTCGTTTAATCCGGTTCAAACCGCCGCCGTCCGTTCCGGCCCAAAGATTTTTTTCGGAATCCATGCACAATGAAAGAACATAAACCGACGACAAACCCTGCTCCGTCGAAATGTTTTGCCATTTGCCATCGGCGTCCAACCAAAAAATTCCCGCGCCGAGCGTGCCGACGATTAAATTGGTCTTTTCATCCTCCAAGGCGGCAGTGACGACGGTGCTTCCCCACGGAGAAATTCCGAAGTCCTTCTTCAACCGGTTGTTTCCCCATTTTTGAACTGTGCCGTTGAACACCTGCCAAACGCCGCCCGCTTTTGATGGGACAATCAAATTGGACAGCAACGGCGCGGTGACTCCCGGCAAAAAATTCATTTTGCCATTGTGATAATTGACGATGCCAGCTGGCGTTGTGAACAAAATGTCACCTGCGGTTTGTTCCCGCGCATAAATGATTTTCCCGCCGTCCGCAGGCGTTCCAAAATTTTTGACGACGCCGTTTTTTATCGTAAGCAATCCGCCTGAATCTGTGCCGGCCCACAGGTTCGCTTCATTGTCCTCGAACAAAAAAACAATCCGGTCGCTGCTCAAGCCGGGCGTGTTCATTTGATTGAAAACGGTGAATTGATTTCCATCGAAGCGCACGAGGCCGTTCAACGTGCCGAGCCAAAGATAGCCGTCTCTGGTTTGAACCACGGAAATGACCGAGCTTTGCGGAAGCCCCTCTTCATTGCTCCATGAATCCACAATAAATGACGAGGCGGAGCCGCCGGCCTTTTGCGCGTTCGCGGAAAAAACGAATGCTAAAACGCACAGCAATGGCAGCGCGAACCGGAGCGTCCTGAAATTTTTCCGCATAAATGAACCGCCGCAGGATACAGGCAATATGCGCGCGGGAAAATTATTTTTCAAAAATCACTTGCCTCGTTCGCGCCAGAGGTTAGTTTTTCTTTGCCCAACGAGAACTGGGCGTAACGGCGGGCGCTGGCGATGAAATCGTGTGTATCGCCGCGCCCGCCAAATTTTTATGCAAGCCGTCCTGGATTACCTCAAACAAAATCAAGCCCGCTTCGTCGCGGAACTTTGCGAATTCCTCCGCCTGCCCAGCGTTTCCGCACAACCGCAGCACAAAAAGGATTTGCAAACGTGCGCGGAATGGCTCGTCAACCATTGCAAACAAATCGGCCTCAACGCAAAACTTTGCGCGACTGATGGACATCCCATCGTCGTCGCAAAAACTCCGCGTGGTGGCCGTCTGCAAAGACCGCATTTCATGGTCTACGGCCATTACGACGTTCAGCCGCCGGAGCCGCTCGATTTGTGGAAATCGCCGCCGTTCGAGCCGCGCATCGAAGGCCGCTCCATTTTTGCGCGCGGCACGACCGACAATAAAGGCCAGCACTTCGCGCATTTGAAAGCCGTCGAAGCCTATCTGAAAACCGGAACTCCCCTGCCCTGTGATTTGACCTTCGTCATCGAAGGCGAGGAAGAAGTTGGCAGCGAACATCTCGCAAAATTTCTCAAATCGAATCGCGCGGAATTGAATTGCGATGCCATCGTCGTTTCCGACACCGGAATGCCGGACAAAAATCATCCGGCGCTCACTTACGCGCTGCGCGGCATCATCGCATTTGAAATCACGCTGCACGGCCCGTCGCGCGATTTGCATTCAGGAATTTTCGGCGGCACAGTGGACAATCCGGCAATGGCGCTTTCGCAATTGCTCGGAAAATTGCGCGATAAAAATGGAAAGATTGCCATTCCGTATTTTTACGACGACGTGAAACCGCTTTCCGCTTACGAGCGAAAAGAATTCAAACGATTGCCCATCACCGACCGTGAATTGCAAAAATTGATCGGCGTAAAAAAATTATTCGGCGAGCGCGGTTTTACGCCGATGGAACAACGCAGCGCGCGGCCAACATTTGAAATCAACGGCCTCACCAGCGGCTATCAGGGCGAAGGCAGCAAAACCATCGTGCCCGCGTGGGCGCGCGCGAAAATCACCTGCCGTCTCGTGCCAAACCAAAAGCCAGAACGAATCCGCAAAATCGTTTGCGATTACATCAAGAAAATTTGTCCGGCAACTTGCCGTTTGGAAATCGAAGCCGGTCACGGCGCGGAAGCTTACATCGTTTCGCCAACGAGCGCTCATGCGCAAGCCGCATTGCGTTCGCTGCGGAAAGCTTTTAATCGAGAACCGGTTTTGCTCCGCGAAGGTGGTTCAATTCCAATCGTGAACGATTTCAAAAAAGTTCTTGGCGCGGAAACATTGTTGCTCGGCCTCGGCTTGCCGGAAGACAACGCGCATTCACCAAACGAGAAGTTCGATTTGGATTGTTTTGAAAATGGCCAGCGCATGAGCGCGTTTCTGTGGCAGGAATTAAGCCGTCCAGGCATTTAACTCCGCGCGCAATTCATCCAGCGGCAGGCCGACGACGTTGGTGAACGAACCGGAAATTTCCGAAACAATCAGCGTGCCATGCTCTTGAATCGCGTAGGCGCCGGCCTTGTCGAGCGGATTTATTTTTTTGAGGTAATTGCGGATTTGCTCTTCGCCAAGCGGATGAAACGTCACGTCCGTGCCGACGGCAAACATTTTTTCGCGATGTGTGCGCTGATGGATCAAGCTGATACCGGTGACGACTTGATGTGTCCGGCCTTGAAGCTGCGAGAGCATTTGTTCCGCATCCTTCAAATTTTTCGGTTTGCCAAAAACTTTGCCTTTGAGAAAAACCAAAGTGTCCGCGCCAAGGACGAGCGCATCGGGATTTTTCTTCGCCGTGACGCGTGCTTTGCGGTGGGCATTGAGCTGACACAATTCGCGCGGTGAAAGCTGGTCGTCGAAAATCTCCTTCGGCCCGCTGGAAATAATCTGAAATTCCAAATCCAACTGGCGCAGCAATTCCGCGCGACGCGGCGATGCGGATGCCAAAATGAGCGGCGGCATTTTCACGAGGTCAATTTATGCGGGAATCGGAAATTGTCGAGCAACGGAAACGTGTCGCGCGACACATGAAATTGAGGCGTGCGTCGCGGACGAAATTGCGCTAATTCATTTTCATGCAAAGCGACCGTCGCATCGTCAACATCGCGCTCATCGGATTCATGGGCACGGGCAAAACTTCCGTGGGCAGGCTCGTGGCGGAACAATTGCATTTCGATTATCTCGACACGGACGAGATGATCCAAACGCAAACCGGCAAAACCGTCGCGGACATTTTCAAAACCGATGGTGAGAAGATTTTTCGCGGACTTGAAGAAAAAGTGGTCAAAGACCTCGTGAACCGGACAAAAACCGTCGTTTCCGCAGGCGGAGGATTGCCGATCAACCCGAAAAATCTTGCGGGCTTGAAAACCCATGCGCTCGTCGTCTGCCTGTGGGCATCGCCGGAAAAAATCTGGGAACGCGTGAAAAACCAGTCGCATCGTCCCCTGCTCCACGATGAAAATCCGCAGGCCAAAATCCGCGAATTGCTGGCCGCGCGCGAACCGTTTTACAAGCAGGCCGATGTTTTGCTGAACACGGAATTGCGCTCGTTGCGCGAAGTGGCGCAGCAGGTCGTCCATCAATTCCGCCTCGAAGCCGCCCGATGAAAGAAAAAATCCGCCAGCGCGCGTTGGAACTGGGCTTTGACGATTGCCGGTTCACTTCCGCAGATGTCCCCGCCAGCGCGGAACAGTTTCAGCGGTGGATTTCGCAAGAAAAATTTGGCGAAATGAACTGGCTGGAACGCGGCGCTGAAAAGCGGATGGACCCGCAAAAAGTTTTGGCAAATGCAAAAAGCGTCATTGTCCTTGCCGCAAGTTATCATTCTGAAAGCCAGAAGCCGGAAGCCAGAAACCAGAATTCTGGAATTGTGGCGCGTTATGCGCGATTTGACGATTACCACGACGTTTTGGCGGAACATCTGAAAGCGCTGACTGGCTTTATTGACCTGGTGGCCGACCGCAAGGTCCGTTCGCTTTGGTATGTGGACACCGGCCCGATTCTGGAACGCGATTTCGCGCAGCGCGCCGGACTCGGCTTTGTCGGCAAACATACAAATTTAATCAGCCGAAAATCCGGCAATTGGATTTTTCTTTCCGAAATCATCATGACGCTCGAACTCGAACCCGACGCGCCGGAAAAAAATCATTGCGGTAAATGCACGCGCTGCATGACCGCGTGTCCCACCAATGCCATTCCCGCGCCATTTCAATTGGATGCGCGCAAGTGCATTTCATATCTGACGATTGAATTGAAAGGCTCGATTCCAATTGAATTTCGCCGTGCCATCGGCAATCGCATTTACGGCTGCGACGATTGCCTGGCCGCTTGCCCGTGGAACAGATTTGCGCGCGAAGGAAAATTGATGAAATCGCACGCGCGAAAAGATATGGAGCAGCCGGATTTGATTGAATTGCTTTCGCTCGAGGAAAAGAATTTCAGATCGCGGTTCGCCGGTTCGCCAATCTTGCGCACAAAACGCCGTGGATTTTTGCGAAATGTCTGCGTCGCACTTGGAAACGTCGGCAACAAATCCGCCCTGCCCGCTTTGGAAAATGCTTCGCGCGATTCCGAACCATTGATTGCTGAACACGCGCGCTGGGCGATTGAACAAATTGAATCGCGCCAAAAATGACTATTCGGAAATCGTTTTCAATTGCGTCTCGCCATTGATCGCCGGTTTTCCGGCAACGGCCGCGCGAACAGACTTCACGCCGTCAGCCGTGACCGGCTCCGCCTTGTTGCCCCACGATGAACGAATGTAAGTCAGCACTCCCGCCAAGTCAGCGTCAGAAAGTCCCGCGGCCATCGCGGCCATCGAGGCGTTCCATTCCTGCCCTTTCACATGAATCGTGCCGTTGAGCCCATCCAACGGAATCTGCGCGA
This sequence comes from Candidatus Methylomirabilota bacterium, assembly GCA_035644195.1. Lineage (GTDB taxonomy): Bacteria > Verrucomicrobiota > Verrucomicrobiia > Limisphaerales > UBA11358 > UBA11358. Next base: position 70,424 of record DASQOZ010000071.1, read on the forward strand.
GCCGTTTGAAATCTTTTGCGTTGACCCATTCCGAACCCGCCAGCGGCGGAGCTTGTCCCGGTTTTCCCATCCCGTCAGTCCCGTGACACGTTCCGCAATTCTGTTCATATTTGGATTTCCCCATCGCGAGCAATTGCCCCGGTCCAGACAATGGTTGGTAAAATGCCAATTCCTCGGCATTTTTGTAAGGCGCATAAACCTTCGGGTTGAACCAGCCGCTGTGATGATCAAAATAAACTCCGCCGAGAAAAATCAATGTCAGCATCAACGCGATGATCCAAATCGGAACGGTCAATGCCGTTGACGTTTGCGGCTTCGGATTGGAAATTTCGTCGTTCATTTTTTTTCAGCGGCAGAATTCGTCGAGGTTTGCTGCGGCGTGAACGGCGCTTCATACAGCGGCACGTCGGCGCGCAGGCTCAACAAATACGCCACGAGATTTTTGGCGTCTTCGGTTGGAATGACTACGCATCCGGGCGGAGGTAAAAATTCATTCGGTTGTTGCGTGAGCGGCAATTGCAATGCGTCCGGCGAAAGTGTCGCGCCATTTAATTTTCGGACTTCAAAAAGAAAATGGAACGGCGGCATCGCGGAATTTTTTATCACGCTTTGTGGAGCGTAAAGATGCTGCAATTGCCAGTTCAGATTTCCCAAACGCGCGCCGACGTTCGCCAAATCCGGCCCGGCGCGGAGACTTCCCAATTGCACCGGAT
>DASQOZ010000072.1:0-13489 GCA_035644195.1 Candidatus Methylomirabilota bacterium
GAAACAGAAAGAATGGCCCAGCCGTTGACCTGGCTTGTGCCGACGCGGATTTGTCCATCGCGCGGCGAGGCTTCTTTCGCGTTGAGCGCCAGATTCGTGACGACTTTGAGCAATTGGTCCGGGTCAAATGAGATTTTTGGCAGCGGCTTGAATTCCTTGACCAAATTGACGCCGGGATTTTTTTCAAAATCGGCGAGCGATTTGGAAATCCATTCATTAAAGTTGAATTCAACCGGCTTGATTTTTAATTCGTAGCGCAAAAGGCTCAAACGTTCCACGAGACAGTTGATGTGTTCAACGGATTTTCCAATGCCGCGCAGCGCGTCCTGGCGAAACGCGGGGTTGTCAAAATGCGCGGGCAGATTTTGGAACATGAGATTGAGCGTGGACGCGGCGTTCTTCAAATCGTGGACGAAGAACGCGGACATGGTTTGAAACGCTTCAAGTTCCTTCGCTTGCAACAGTTTTTGCGAAAGACGCGTGTTGAGCAGGCTCGCGGCAATTTCGTCACCAACGCATTTGAGCAAATCAAAATCCTGGCCGGAAAATGGAATGCCGCCGATGCGGTCGCCCAAAATCATCAGGCCGAGCAATTCGCCGCCGACGGCCAATGGCACGCAAATGCGATGGCCGCCCTTGGAAAATTCTGATGGATGGATTTTTTTCAGCGTCGCGGCCCATTTTTCACGCGATAAATCAACATCCATCGGCTCGGGCCGTTTTTTTAGCGCGGCGAATAAATCGGCGGCCTCATTTTTTTCCAGATTTAATTCGTCGGCTTTGGCTTCAGACAAAAAAGTTGACGCGGCAAAATCCAGTTCCTCCTGTTTTTCGTCCGCGATCCAAATCGTGACGGACAAAACGTGGAAAACGTCGGATGCCAATTTAATTGCCGCCTGGCAAAGGTCATTTTCACCGACGCACGATGCGGTGTCTTCGGTAAATTTTCGCCAGACGGTGCGGTAATCGTATTGCGGCCGTTGAAAATGGCGGCTGACAAAGCGGCTGGCGCGCAGCCGCACGCGCTCGGACAGCAGCAAAACAGTCAGCAGCACGAGCGCAATCAGGACAAAAAATGCCTTAAGCGGAAAGGCATTGTCGCCGCCGATTGCCGCCACGACGTTGGCAAAAATGCCGATGACCAGGAGATAAATTCCAGCCAGCAGCGTTGTGAGGGAATTTTGGAGAACGGAATGCGACGGATAAACGTCCACGTCAAAGTGTCCGGCGCGAAAGAGTGAGCGCGCGATCAGCGCACACGCAGCAATCAGCGCGGTGGCGTTGAGCGCCTGCAACGGAAGTTCAATCGCGTGAAACAAGAGAATCTGGCTGGCCGTGTAAGAGCGGACGGCGAACAGAACGCCCAGACCGACAATCATGAATTTGATCCGCCAGCGCATCGTGCCGACTGCGGCGCGGAAAGTCCGTTCAAGATTCATCAGCACGAGAACGGCACCGGCCAAAAAAAACAGGTTCAGCGCAATGCCGCCGCCGCCGAGGAAAAACATCCAGCGCCCATAATCCGTTTGATTCGTGGAAACAATCAAATTTTTCTGGCCGAAAACGGCCAGGGCAATTGGAATTAAAAATGCCGAGGCCAGAACGAAACGCCAGCGATGCAAAAACTCGCGATAATTTCCACGCCCGTAGCTCAAGCTGAAGAAAAGCCAGACACCCGGCAGAAACGCCATTGCTATAAGTCCGTATTTTTCCCAAAAAAAATTTTCGTCGTCGGAAAACGCGGCGAGAGCAAATCCATTAAAGAGGCTTTCAATCGCCAGCGCGAACATTCCGGCCGCAAAAGCACGATGCGGCGTTCCGCGTTCGCGCCAGCCGACGACGAAGGCCGTTGCGCCGGAAAAAAATGCGCCGACAAAAGAGGGCAGGGCGGCCACATTCATGGTGTTAAATCCCGTGCGCCGGGATGCAAAATTAAAAACTTTTGGGCAGGAAAAAATCCCTGCCCAAAATCGAGTGGAATGTCGCTAAAATTAAGCGAGCATCAACTTTTTGACCATGCCAAGGCCGAGCATTCCAATACCCAGCAGCATCGAGGTCGTTCCGCCGTCGGGAACCGAGCCGCCTCCACCGGCTGCGGCTTGGAAGGAAAAGACCGCCCCGAATCTTCCCGCAGCACTCGGGTTTGACACGGAGAAGCTCCAGTCAATCGTCGTGGCATCGAGGCCGTTTCCGCTGATTGTTCCGGTTCCGTCAACCAATACGCCGGCTGGATGGCCGCCTTGGAAGACGACGGAGGATGAGGTGAGATCAAACGTGAATCCACCCGCGCTCCAAAGATCGGCCACGGCGCCCGAATTAAAAAACCACGGCGCTGTGAACGTCGCAGTTGAGCCTGGCGCGATTCCCGAAAAACTTCCGTCCGCGCTGATGACTATGGGAGAACCCACGCCACCCGGACCCGTCCACGCCGTCACTTCCGTCGCCGTTCCCGACGATTTAGTGTCCAGTTGAACGCCGCCGGCAAACGTGATGTCGCCGCTGATGGGAACTGCTTGCGCAATCCCGGTGAGACCTATGACGGCCGCTGCGACCGTCGCCATTTTTAACCATTTATTTTTCATACTTTTGCTTTTTTTTTGTTGTTGTATTTTGCAATCGTCATTTTTCTTATTTAGCAAAGACAGTGCCAATGGTTTTTCTTTGCTGAAAAAGATTTTAAGTCTCTTTATATAAACAAGTTATATAAATGCTTCCTTTTTTAATTTTTTAACAGAACCGTAAAGATTTCTGACGCAATTGAGTGATTGGGGAAAACCATTTTGAAATCAATTCAAATTGCGCGCAGTTTCTGTAAAATTTTCTGACAATTCTATTTAAATTCTGCAAGTGTCTGTTGCGCATCCGCCGCTTGCTGGCCGGACAACTTCAAATCCAGCGCGCGTTGGAGCGAAATTCTGCTGTCAGCAAAATTTTTGAGATGAAATTCCGAAATGCCGAGGCAATAAAAGAGTTGGGCATCGGCGCTTTTTGAATCGCTGACAGTTTTAAGCAGGTTCGCCGTGCGTGCGTAATCGCCTTGCTCAAAAACAATCAGCCCCAGCGCCCGGATCACTTCGGGATCGTCAGGAAATGTCGCGCGCGCTTTCATGGCGAGCGGATAAGCTTTCTCCGGCTCAACAAGATTTTGCGCGTAAAGAACCGCCAGATTTTTTTGCGCGGGCGCAAAATCGGGGTAGCGGCTCAACAGTTTTTCGTAAGCGCGCTCCGCGCCGACGGGGTCTCCCTTTTGCGCGTCAATGACAGCGGCGACGAGAAGCGCGGGCGCATCGCTGGAATTTGATTTCAAAAATTGTTCGACGCGCGGTTCCGCCGTAATTGCCTGCCCGGGATTTTGATAAAATGCCAGCAGGTCGAGAAAATTTTTCGCAGCGCTCGATTGGCCTTCCGGAAGTCCGGCTTGCAACGCATTTTGCATCGCGGTTTGCGCATCGGAAATTTTTCCAATGCTGAAAGCCGCCTCCGCAAAATCATAAGACGCCTGTGAATTGTCCGGCTGATTTTGCGCCACGTCCCGCAGCAGGTTGAAAGCCCATTGGTAGTTGCCATTCAGATAGGCCATTTGCCCGAGCGTGTGGCCAACCGCTGCGTCATCGGGCTTCAATTGATAGGCGGCCTTGGCCAATTCAAACGCCTTTTGCGGATCCGCCGCTGCGTCCAATTGCGCGAGCAAAATCATCGCCGTCACGCTTTGAGGATTTGCCTTTAACGCCGATTCGCAGATCGCGACGGCTTTGGCCGCCTGCCCATCGCGCCGGTAAATTGCCGCGAGCCTGGAGAGTGCGACCGGATCGTCCGGTTTTTCCGAAACCCGTTTTTCCAGCGTCGGGCGCGCTGCCGTGTCCGCAGTTTTTGGATCAATGGCCAAAATGGCAAGGCACTGGCCGCATTCGCCGCGGTCTGCAAAATCTTTGTTTAATTGATCCGCGCGCTGAAACGCGTGAAGCGCAACGTCGTCGTTGGCCAGCATATAATTCGCCAGCCCAAAATGAAATTGAGCTTCCGGCTCATCCGGCAATTTAGTCGCGCTTTCCTGAAGCAATTTGGTCGCGGCCAGAAATTCACCCCTTTTGAAAAGCACCCAGCCTAAAGTGTCCGCCGTGGAGGGATCGGTCGGATTTAACTGCCGCGCGCGTTGCGCCAATTCGTAAGCGCGGTCGAGCTTGCCAAGGTTTTCCGAATACAACCACGCAAGATTGTTCAGAGCGGGGGCGAATTTCGGCTTGAGGGCAATCAATTTTTCGTAAGCATCCGCCGCCGCTTGAAAGTTTTTGCCGGCGGTTTGAATCGTTCCGATGAGCATAAGCGCCGCCGTGTCGTTCGGATTTTTTTTCAAGGCGGCGTCAAGCGTGTTCAACGCGCCCTGGTTTTGGCCGGAATTAAATTGCAATTGCGCCAGCAACAAATAAGACAATTGATCTTCCGGCTGCAATCCAATCGCCTGTGACAACGCAGCTTCGGCCTGATTTGTTTCATGTTGCGCGAGAAAAACTTTGGCCAGGAGGACGCGCGGATCCGGCTGGCGCGGATTTTTTTCAATCAAACTCTTTGCGCGCTGTTCGGCGGCGGCGAATTGATTTTCAGACAAATCCAATTCCGCCAATTCTTCCTGCGCCGCCAGATTGTCTGGGGCGATTTGCAGGGCGCGATCAAATTCCTTTCGCGCGCTGGCGTCATCACTTTGCTCGGCGAACGTCGAACCCGCCAGCAGCGAAATTTGCGGATTTTGCGGAAATGATTTTTCCAATTGCAGGTAAATCTCCAGGGCCTTGTTGAAATTGCCCTGGACGCGGTAGGCGTCGGCGAGTAACAGCCGCGTCTGCGTAAATTCCGGCCTGCGATTTGCGAATGCCGCCAGCAACGTCACGGCGGAATCCGCGTTGCCGCTTTTTATTTCAATTTCCGCCAGCAAAAAATTCGCCTCGGTGAAATCAGGGTCGAGAATCACCGCCGTGTTCAATTGCGTCAGAGCCTTGTCCGATTCAGAATTTGCAAAATAGGACAGGGCGAGTCCATAACGCACGCGTGGCGCTTGAGGATATTTTTTTTCCAACTGCTCCAATTCCTGGATCGCCCTTGCTGTTTCGCCGCGCGTCAAATCCAGTTGGCCTTTCAGCAGCAGCGCGTTGAAGTTTTCCGCGTCGTGCGCGAGCGCTTTGTCCAACAGCGCGCCGCAATCGCCCAATTTTTTTTCAGCCAGCGCGATTTGGGACAGTCCCAGCCAGGCGGGCACGTAATCGGGCGTGTCTTTTGTCATTTGGTCGAGAAAATTTCGTGCGTCGTCCAGTTTGCCGGTTTGGATTTCAAATTGGGCGAATTCCAATCGCAACGGGGAGCGTGGTGAAGAAAAATTGGCGGCGGTTTTGAACGCGGTCCCGGCTTTTTTCAAATCATTTTGCGTCCAATACAAATTTCCCAGCGCCGAATAGGCCGCAGCAGATTGCGAATCCAAGGCCAGTGCGCGCGTGAAATCCTTTTCCGCCGTTTGAAAATCGTGTTCGCGGAACGCCAGCGTTCCCAAGGCCGTTTCCAAAGTGGCGCTGTTCTTGTTTTGCGAGAGTTTTAGCAACTGCTGCCGCGCGGGGGAAATTTCCTTCGGCGCGGCGGCTTGCGCCAAAAGCAGCGGCGCAGCGTCGTCGCCCGGTTTTTTTTCGAGGACAAATTCCGCTTCATTCCAGGCGTTGGTGGATTGTCCGACGGCAAGATAAATTTCTCCAAGCTTTAGATGCAGTTCCAAACTGTTCGTCGCCAGTTGGCTGCCTTTGAGCAGAAAGGGCGCGGCGTGCTGGAAACGTCCTTCTTCGAAATAAATCAAGCCGAGTTGTCCAATTGCGTCTCCATTTTGCGGGTCGTTGCGCAAGACGTTCATGTATTCGATTTCCGCCTTGTCGAGCTGGCCGGAATCGAAGTAGTGGTTGGCGCGGCTCAAATGATGGCTTTTTTTTGAACAGCCGGCGTTGGCGAGCGCCAGGACAACGGCGGCACACAGCGTGAGAAACAGATAATCTTTTCGCATAACTATTTTTTGGTTGGAGGTTTTGGATTTGTCCGCCCGGACTTTTTCAACAAAAGCAAAAGCGGAAAAAATGGAATGAGAGACAGGATGAAAAACAGCGGCCCGCCATGGCGATGAATCCACGAATCCAGCATTTGCGGGCCGGACCGGACGCAAAGTTGTCCGATGACAAAAATTCGGAAGCCATTGCGGAGCAGCGCCAGCGGAATGACTGCGAGCGCCAGCGCCGCGCGCCGCCACGGCGAACGCAGAAAAATCCAGCCGGCGACCAAACTGATGATGAGCAGCACAAGGCTCGAACGAATGCCGCTGCATTCCGGCGCGACTTGCAGGCTGATGCCGGGCAGCCGGAATCCCAATCCGTCTTGAAAAACCGGCGTGCCTGACAGCTTGAAAAAAAATCCCGCAACGGCCGCCGAGCCAAATTGCAAAAATGTTTCGAGCCAATGCCGCAGAAATTCGGGAAACGGAACGGTGAAAATGAGCAGGCCGATTGGAAATGCCACGGCATGGACGATTTTCCTTCCAAAAAAGAAAAAACACGCGCTTGTGAAAAAAAGCAGCAGCGCGAAAATGTTGAACGCGAGATAATCCGCAGCCGCAAACGAAATCGAGCGCGCTGCGAACCAATAAATCGCCATTATCAATAAACCGCCCAGGAAAAAAACGGCCGCCGGCAGGAGCGCGGATTCCGAAATGCGCGGCAGGTTTTTTCTTTGCAGCCAGACGAAATACAGGCTGACAAACGGAATGAGCGGAATTTCGGAATATAATTCATCGCCGGCTGCGAGCTGGAGCAGATGATAAATCGGAGTGCTGAAGCAAAGCGCGAGAATGGTCATGGCGGGCAAAAATCCCGGCTGCAGCGCGGGATTTTTTTTCCGCTCCGATGGAGGCTGCGGTTCAAAGGCAATTTCGGTTTTTTCCGCCGTTAATTTGGCAAGTTCTTCAACGGGCATAAATAAAGAGCGCGGAAATTGGTCCGCGAATGTTGAGTTTTCCAGGGTGGACGGCCAGATTCTCTTCAATCAAAAACTGTAGCTGGCTTCCACGCCGAATTGGTTGCTGATGTAGGTGAAGCCGTCAGCGGTGGATTTGTTGTCGGAATATTCATAAAAAACAGATGCTGAACCGCGTCCAAGAAATGAATGTGACAGCCGCACAACGGCGTCGTAATAATTGTCCTTGCGATTGGCCAGGACATCGTTGGCCGAAGCGCTGAATTTTGCCGTGGTGTAACCACCGCCCAAGGAAAGATAAAATTGTCCCAGAAGCCGCTGGCTGACGCCGCCGTTAAAAGACGTGGTGGTCGTCACCTCGCCCACGAACGAAGACTGCGAAACGGATCGGTTCACGCCAAAATAAATCTCGGTTGCGGAAAACGGCTGATACTGGACGCTTCCGCCGTAAATCGGGCTGAACAAATTTCCCGCGCCGTTGCCGCCGAGAAATTCGCGCTCTTCCACGCCGCCACTGGCCTGAAAGCTGATTTTGTCCGTCGCGCGCCAATTGAGCCGCGCCTGCGCCTGCTCGTAAGTCGCGTCGGGACCGAAATCAGCGTTGTCGTAGCCCAGCCCGGCGCCGATGCTGAATTCAAATCGCGGCTGCGGCGTATAATTCAGCCAGTCGAGTGTTGACCAATCGCGCGTGTTTTCAAATCCGCTGCCGCTGGCGAAGCGGATGTTTTGATAGACGCCCAAATCCATCGAACTTTTTTCGCCCGTTTCGTGCTCGGCGGTGGCGGCGGTCAAATAGTTTTGTTCATCCGTTTGTCCGCCGGTTTCAATCAGCGGCGACGAAGTCAGAACGGCGTTTTGCAGAAATCCAAAAATCCAGTCCGTATAAACCGTTTGGCCGGTCAGCGTCACGGCGTTGTCGAACTCATGTTTGAAATGGTCGTTCGAGTAATCCGCGCTCGTGGCCGTGTAATCAAGCGCCCAGTGCGGGCCGATGTTGAGCAAAATGCCGGCGGAAATCTGCTGGATCGTCGTGTTTTCCTGGTCGCCAGGCGCAGCCAAGATGCCGTGCGCTTCAGTGAATTGATAATCCGCGTGCGGCCGGAAAATAAAATCTCCGATCCGAAACGGTTCGTAAGGCATTGTCGGCGGCGGCGGTTGCGGCAGCGCGAAGACCTGAAATTCATTCGTCATGATTCCTTGCGACGTGGACTCAACCGGCGGCGTTTCCGGCCGCACAATTTCCTGTTGCGCCTCCGCCGCGCGGCCCAAAAAAAACAGGACAACGAGCGGTGGCAACAAATTGCGTTTGCGGAAGGAAACCGCCGCCGTTTTTTTTGATTTCATAAATTTTTCCCCCCTCAAAAAATCAGGCGGCCTTGCGCGATTCCTGCGGAACATTTTCCGCGCGCCAGTTTTGCAGCGAATCTTCCAACGCTTCCGCCGCCGGCCTCATCGGCACGCCTGCGGCAAGCAGTTTGGAGACTTCGAGAACGCAATCAGAACGCAACGCGCGGTTTCCGCCGCGATAAAATTCCGCGTCGTCCTCCCAGAATTCAAAATCGCGCTTCGGCTGGAGAATTTTTCGCAGTCTTTCCACGATTTGCCAGGATGTGACGACGCCCGGGTTGGCGACGTTGTAAATGCCAAACGGCGCGCGCAGTTCCCAAAGATCGAGACACGCGCGGACAAAATCACCCGTGTGCGAAAGCGCGCCCACGCCGCGATAAATTTTTTCCACATTTTGAATTTGCTGGAGAAAATTTTCACGGTCGTCGCGCTCGTTGAACGGCAGGCCGATTCGCCAGATGTAATTGCGCCCGATGCCGCGAATGGACTCCTCGGCCAGCGCCGCCGTGCCGCTGAAAAAATTGCATGGCGCGTCGCGAAAGGAAAAATTCGGCTCGTCCGATTCCGTGAAGCCATGAATTTTTTCAGGACATTCCGCCAGCAGGCGGAGCAAATCCGCGCGCCTGATCTTTTTTCCAATGATCAAACCGTCGTCGCCGGCGATTTTTGCGCCCGAATAAATGCCGCACGATGAAACGTGCCCCCACGGCGTGTTTGTCATCAGGCAAACCTTGGCGACGCTGTGCGGCAAAATCGTGTTCGCGTGCAGCGTTTCGTCGCGCTCGACCTCGCACGCGTCCACGTCTGGCGCGCCTGCGCGCCCGGCGGCGTTGATGATGAATTCCGGTTTTGCCTTCCGGATGCAATCGAAGAGCGAGTCAAAATCGGAATAATCTTTGTTCGCAGGCAAAGTGAAATCATGCCCGCGCCGCCGCAATTCCGCGCAAAAAATTCTGCCGATATAACTGTCGGCGCCCAAAACCAAAATCATAACTTTTTTCCAGATTGAATTTTCATGCGTCGTTCATGCGCCGGCCGGATGGAAGAAAATGGCCGCGTAAATCCAGGCAATGCTCTCGCCAAAAACTTCCCGCACGCCCGCGCTGTAATGCCACCAGCGACGCGCGTCGTAATCGGGATTTGGGATCGAAATGATTCCGATGGCGGCGCTCCGACCGAATGCTTCCTGAAAAAGCAGTCGCGTCCGCCGCGCATGAGCGTCCTCCGTCAAAACGTTGAAACTGCGGACAATCATTTTGTGTTTGCCAAACCATTGTCGCAGCGCGACGGCAGACGCATAAGTGCGGTCGCGCCCGACTTCATGCGCCGGAACAGCGACGACGGATTGCGCCGGGATTCCCGCTTGTTTCAGAAGTTCCGCGCCGACGCTCGCCGACGTGTCGAAATCATTGGTGAACCAACCGCTTCCCTCAACCGGCCCGCCGGTGGTGAAAATTTTTTCGTAAGCGCCATTTGTGAATTCTTCCGCCGCGGCGCGAATCGCGTATTCATGAACCCAGCCTTCGACGACGAGGATGTTTGTGTTCACGCGTTTTGTCTCCGCGAGAAACGGGTGGGCAGTCAGCGTCCAGGTCGCGCCAGCCGCGAAAACGGCCAGCATCAAAATCGTCCAGCCGCGCCATGACAATCCCCAGCGTTCCCGGCGCGTGAAAATGCCGAGACATTTTTTGGATGGATTCACACCGGCCATTTTTTTTGCGCGCGCCGACGGAACAAATTCGGCAAGAAAAAGATTCCGGCGCACCGGACGAAATCACGAAAATTCCCCGCGAAAAAAATCCCGTCCCAGGCCAGCGCGCGGGCGACCGGAAATTCCCCGGCGGCGCAGGCGATTTCCGCCCGGCGCGACATGAAATAGCCGATCCGGTTTCGCATGACGGAAATTTTTTCCGGAGAAATTTCGACCAGCCGCCAATACATTTCCGCCAGGAGGCGCAGGTAGGATTGATTTCGCCGCGCGAGCGAATCCAGTTTCACGCTGTAAGTCAGGCTGTTGGAGGAATTTTCAAAAACGATTGTCAACGGATGGTCCACGTAGATGAACCCCGACAAAAACGACAGCCGGAAAATCAATTCAGCGTCTTCGGCGGCATGAAACGATTCATCGAACAAGCCGGTATTTTCCAAAATTTCTTTTTCCACGATCATCGTTTGAATCAATGGATGGCGGGGTGAGAGGCAAATGGAATCCACGGCGTTTTCGACAAGGAAAATTTCCGGCTCGCGAAGCGCCGCCGAAACAAATTCAATGTCGCGCAGCAACTCGCCTTGGGCGTTCATGCAGCGTGTGAAGGACATTTTTACAGGATATTTCTCCATTGCCGCAAGTTGCCGGTCGAGTTTTTCGGGAAACCAGCGGTCATCGGAATCCAGAAATGCGATCCATTTTCCGCGCGCGGCGCGAATGCCGGCGTTTCGCGCGGCGCTGACGCCGCGATTTTTCTGCCGGAGCAGGCGGATTTGATCGCCAAATTTTTCCAAAACTTCCGCCGTGCCGTCTGTCGAACCATCGTCAACGGCGATGATTTCAAAATTTCTGAACGTTTGCGCCAAAACGCTTTCGACCGCATTGGCGACGCAATGCGCGCGATTGAACACGGGAATGATGACTGAAACCAATGGCATGGATGTTTCGGATGTTTCGATGGGACGCGCTGCTACGGGTTCGTTTGGCGTCACGACAACGCCGCCTTGCCCAAAACTTTTTCCACAATTTCCGCAGTGCGTTCAGCTTGTGAATCCCACGTCCAATTTTTCAGGAATTTTTTCCAGGCGTTTTCCGCCAGGCGTTCGCCTTCGGCTGGATTTGTCAAAATGCGAAGGCAATTTTCAGCAAAATCTTTTGGCGAATCGGCGAGCAGCAGTTCCCGGCCGTTTTCAACGTCGTAGCCGTGTGCGCCGAGGCGCGTGGAAACGATTGGGCATTTGCGGCTGAAGGCGTCGGCAATTTTGACACGCGTGCCCGCGCCGACGAACAGCGGCACGACGGCCAGCGACCATGTGGCCATTTCTTTTCCGAGGTCGGCCGTCCAGCCGAGCGATTCGATGTTCGTCTGTCCCCATGGTTGATTGTCGCTCTGATCGCCAGCCAGTCGCAATCGTGCCAGTGGGAATTTTTCCAAAACCTGCGGCCAGACGCGTTCAACAAACCACCGGACACCATCGCGGTTGGGCGCGTAGCCAAAGCTGCCGACGAATCCGATGCGCGGCGGAGACGAGGGACGGCAAACCGGAGCGTGTTCCGGCGCGGCAAAGCCGTTTGGAAGAACAAAAATTTTGTCCATATTGTTGAGTCTCCGGCGGTCGGGTTCGCTGCAAACGCAAAGCGCGTCGAATCGCTCGGTGATTTTTTTTTCGTGGCGACGCCACAAAATGAATTGATTGAGACAACGAAGTTTTTGGAAAAATCCCGTCGTGTTCAGCATGACTGTTTTGCAAAGATCACTGGGAACGTCGTCCACGTCCAAAACCGTTTTTGGCCAGTGCCAGATGCCGAACGCATTGGCGAGCTTGATGTTGTGAATCCAAACCATGTCGTGCGTGGACATCCAACGCAGCAGCCGTTCGCGTTCGGCCGGCGGCATTTGAATGCCATCAATCTCGAGGAAGCGGCTGTCCAATTGGCGGCGCAGGCGGTGGCCAAAGGAAGGATTGCGTGTGAAGTCAAGCTGGACTTTTCCAATGATTTCAAATTCCCGTCGCGGCGGCTCGTTGTCTTCATCAGCCGGGCCGAAGTAGTTCGCCAGCACGATGCGCACGTCGCCGAGCCGCGCGAGCAGCCGGAACAAATGGCGGATGCGCAGGACGGAGCCGCGGTCGAGGCTGTCAGGATCGTGCGCCGTGATGCAAAGAAATTTTGGCATTGAAAGTCGCAGGATTTTTTTGGCGAAGATTTTTTCAGCGGCTGAACACTTTGCCCCGCGCGAGGTTGCAATTGAACTTCATCGTCTTAAGAAAGCCATAGCCTCGACGGCGATTCCATGATGACGAGGCGAGCGCGTCAATTTCCAGCGATGTTTTCAAAGTCGCCAATCGCCGCGTGTAAAACATTTGGAGAAAGAACCAGTCTTCGAGCAGCACGGCCAGATCGCCATTGGTTAAATGACGGTTGGTCGGAGGATTTTTTTGCAAGAATGCGGCCGCCCATCCAACAAATTCGCGGCAAGCCTGGACTTTCCGAATCGCGGCTGCGGAGGAATTGTCGGTGGAAATGTTTTGGCCGCTCAATCTCCAGTTCACGCGCGCGCCGGGAATGGCGCGAATGGTCTTATGGACGCCGAGCGTGGCGATGAAGGCGTCGTCGGACGGCCATCCAAGCGGAAAGTCAGGAAATCCACCGGACGATTCCCAGGCTGCCCGCGAAAAAATTAATTCCTGCGCCGTGCTCGTCCGCCCGCCGCGCAGTCGCGCGACAAGAAAATCCGCGCCGGTTTCATTTTGTGGATGCGGTGGATTTTCCGAAAGTCGTTGCCCGTCGCTGTCCACGGAAATCGTGTTGAAGCGATACAAATCATGGCGGCATCCGGTTGCTTTCAATTCACGGAAAAAAAATTCCACGCAATTTGCATCCATCACATCGTCATCGGAAAAGAGCCATATCCATGGTTCATGGCTCATGCGGATGCACCGCTCCCAATGTTTTGCAAGCGAACCTCGCCCGAGATTGTTTTCAAAGCGCTTGTATTCGATTGGCAGTTTGCCCATGAATTCACGGACAATGTCCGCAAGCGATTCGTGGCCGGCGTCATCGCCGATGTAAACCTTGAAATTCCGGTCGCTCTGGTTTGCGATGGATTCCAAGGTTTTCCGAAAAAACGCGGGTTTGTAAGCCGGGATCACGATGGCCAATGGACAATCATTTTTCATAAAAATTAAACTGAAATTTCCGAAAGCATTTCCGGTTGTTTTCTCGAACCATTGAAGCGGATGGCTTGAACTGCCGGGCGATATTCCAAGTCCGGTAAAATGACCGGACCCCAGCCGCGCGACCAATTGGCAACCGTGCCGTCATCGCCTTCTTCGGGACGGACTTCAAACGCGAGCAAATCGAGCACCGTGTCAAAATCCACTTGCGCCGTCCGATAATCGCCTTTGCCGACGGACACGCCGCAGCAATAATGGCCGGGCG
>DASQOZ010000073.1:0-16754 GCA_035644195.1 Candidatus Methylomirabilota bacterium
CGTCCGCTCGCGACTTGTTTGATCGCGGAATTTTTCGAGTCGCCGTTCGGCTCGAGATTGTAACGTTCCGGGTCTTCGCCGCCTTCGCCGGTGTTGGATTTTCCGCCGAGGCGATTCATCGCAATCGCGAGTGCTTCGTGCGCTTCCTTTGAAATCGAACCGTAACTCATCGCGCCGGTCTTAAAACGTTTCACGATTTCTTCGACGGACTCGACTTCTTCAATCGGAATCAGATTCGCGGCAAATTTGAAATCGAGCAAACCGCGCAGCGTGCAAAGATTCGTCGCCTGCTTGTTGATCAAGTCGGCGTATTCGCGATAAATTTTTTCATTATTCGTGCGACAAGCGTTCTGCAATTTGTGGATCGTCTGCGGATTGAACAAATGAAATTCGCCATTGTCGCGCCATTGATACTGGCCGCCTGCGTCGAGCACGCCATTGACGGCGCGGTCGGGAAACGCGTGATGATGTCGCGCGATGGCTTCTTCGGCGATGACGTCAAGGCCGACGCCTTGAATGCGCGACGGCGTCCATGTGAAATATTTATCCACGACCTCGCTGTTGAGGCCGATGGCTTCAAAAATTTGCGCGCCGTGATAACTTTGCACGGTCGAAATGCCCATCTTGGCCATCGTTTTGACAACGCCTTTGACCGCAGCCTTGGTAAATTTTTTGACCGCAGTTTTGTGGTCGGTGTTGACGAGCAGACCTTGCCCGATCAAATCGTCGAGCGTCGCGAACGCGAGATACGGATTGATGGCCGTGCAGCCGTAACCGATGAGCAATGCGAAATGATGCACCTCGCGCGGTTCGCCGGATTCGAGGACGAGGCCGACTTTCGTGCGCGTGCCGCTACGGATCAAATGATGATGCAAACCGGCAACGGCCAGCAGCGCGGGAATCGGTGCAAGTTCTTTGCTGATGTTGCGGTCGGACAAAATCAAAATGTTCACGCCGTCGGCGATGGCTTTGTCGGCTTCGCGAAATAAATTTTCCATCGCGGCTTCAAGGCCTTTGGCCTTATGCGCGGTCTCAAACAAAATCGGCAGCGTCACGGCTTTGAAATCGGTGCGGGTGATTTGCCGGAGCTTTTCCAATTCCTCGTTCGTGAGCAGAGGATGTTCGAGCTTGATCATCCGCGAACTTTCCGGCGTCGGCTCGAGCAAATTGCCTTCGCTGCCAAGCATCGTTTCGGTCGAGGTGATGATTTCTTCGCGGATCGGATCAATCGGCGGGTTCGTGACCTGTGCGAACAATTGCTTGAAATAATTGTAAAGCAGTTGCGGCTTGTTCGAGAGAACGGCCAGCGGCGTGTCCGTGCCCATCGAGCCGAGCGGTTGCACGCCGTCGTTCGCCATCGGGCCGACGATGAACCGCAAATCTTCAAACGTGTAGCCGAAGCATTGCTGCCGCTGCAAAATTTTACGGTGGTCGGGCGTCGTCAAATTTTCCGGGTCCGGTAAATTTTCGAGCAGCACATGGTTCTCATCGAGCCATTTTTGATACGGCTGCGCGCCCGCATATTTTTTCTTCAGCTCTTCGTCTGCGACGATGCGGCCTTGTTCGGTGTCCACCAAAAACATTCTGCCCGGCTGCAAGCGGCCTTTCTGCAAAATGCGGTCGGGCGAAACCGGCAGCACGCCTGCTTCCGACGCCATGATGACCATGTCGTCTTTCGTGACGTAATAGCGTGACGGGCGAAGTCCGTTTCGATCGAGACACGCGCCGATGATCTTTCCGTCGGTGAACGCCATCGAAGCCGGGCCGTCCCACGGTTCCATCAGGCACGAATGAAATTCGTAAAACGCGTGGCGCTCGGCGTCCATGCTCTCGTGATTTTCCCACGGCTCGGGAATCATCATCATCATCGCGTGCGGCAATTCGCGTCCGGCCATCGTCAACATTTCGACGCAATTATCGAACTGCGCTGAATCGCTGCCGTCGATGTTGATGACGGGAATAATTTTTTTGATGTCGCTGCCGAACAATTTGCTTTGGAAAAGCATCTGCCGCGCCCGCATCCAATTCACATTGCCGCGCAGCGTGTTGATTTCGCCATTGTGCGCGATGTAACGGTTCGGATGCGCGCGGTCCCAGCTCGGAAACGTGTTCGTCGAAAAACGCGAATGCACGAGCGCCAGCGCGGTCGTCATCGTTGGGTCGCGCAAGTCGGGATAATATTTCTCGACTTGTTCGGACATCAACATGCCTTTGTAAATCAGCGTGCGCGCCGATAAACTCGAGATGTAAAAGAATTTTCCGCCGGCGATTTTCCCGCCGTAACGGATACGCTGCTCCGCAATTTTGCGGATGATATAAAGTTTTCTCTCAAATGCACCATCGTCCTTGATTGCAGAATTTCTGCCGACAAAAACTTGCGCCATGAACGGCTCGCAATTTTTTGCGCCGTTGCCGAGCGAAGAATTATCGGTCGGCACGTCACGCCAGCCGAGAACGATCTGGCCTTCGTCGGAAATGATCTTCGCGAATTCTTTTTTAACGATTTCGCGCTCGCCGGAATTTTTCGGCATGAACAACATGCCGACGCCGTATTGTCCGGGCGCGGGAAGTTTGAAACCGAGCCTGGCCGTTTGCGCGACGAGAAATTCGTGCGGAATCTGGATGAGAATTCCAGCGCCATCGCCCGTGTTCGCCTCGCAACCGCACGCGCCTCGATGGTCGAGATTGACAAGAATTTTCAACGCGTCGCTCACGAGTTGATGGGATTTTGCTCCCTTCATGTGAACGACGAATCCAAGTCCGCAGGCATCGTGCTCGAATTGCGGATCATAAAGTCCCTGTTTCGGCGGCGCTGTGAGTTGCGGCTGCCGGGTGTCATCGGATTTAGGCGTTGTGTTGCTGATCATCTCTGCGACGGCTGACGCCGGTTCGTCCGTTATTTTTTACTCAAAATTCACCGTTAAGCAATAAATGTTTTTGAAAAAATGCAAAGAACCGCTCGTTGGAATTCTCTTTTTCGAATAATTTTTGTGAAGCGCAACTCCGGGACGCAAATTCATTGCCTGACGATCAAACACCGTTCGTTTTAACAAGTGTGTCTCAAAATACTTTCATTTCGTCTGAAAGATTTTCACCAATGCTGGCGATTGTCGTCTGGCATTTTTATCACATGACGTTCGACCCGGACATTTATCCAATCAACACAGCCTGCATTGACGGGCGTATTTCCGGGGAACTTCAAAAACACGAGCATCCGCCGGAAAAATGAAGCGGCAATTATCGGCAGGCGCACAGCCGGATTGAAATTTAGATTTTCCAATTTGCTTTTGAAGCTGCCTGATTTTGCCTACGCGATGACAATAAATATAAATAATGATCAAAGCCGAAGAATGACGTGCGACGCGCCGTGAACTTGTCTAAAGTTGGGATCAAAATGATGAAGACGTTTTTAATTTGCGCCCTGGCTGCGCTCGCGGTTTTGTCCAACGGCTGCGACCGCGACAACGTGAAGGTTTATCACGTCGCCAAAGAAGACTCCGCCGCGCCGCCGCCAGATCAAATTGCCGCGCCCGAACAAATGCCGACGACGCAAATGCAGCCGTCGCAGCAACCGCAGTTGCAATTCACCTTGCCCGACGGCTGGCAGGAAATCGCGCCGAGCCAGATGCGCGTCGCCAGTTTTACAGTCACAAATGCAAATGGACAAACCGCCGATGTCGGCGTCATTCCGCTGCCCGCGACCGGACGGGAAATTCAACTCGTCAATATGTGGCGCGAGCAGATGAAGCTGCCCGCGTTGACAAATGAAACCGCAGTCGAAACGGTTTCAGCCGGCAATGATCCGGCAAAACTGTTCGACATCGCGAGCGAACAGCCGTTGATTGACGGAAAGTTTCGCGCGCGGATTCTTGTCGCGGAACTGACGCGCGGCGCGACAAGCTGGTTTTTCAAAATGACCGGCGAAGATTCTTTCGTCACGGCGCAAAAGGAAAATTTTCTGCAATTTTTGAAATCGGTTTTGTTCGTGGAAAATATTCCGGCGCAGATTTCTGGAACAGGCCTCGGCAGTCAGAATTTTCTGGTTCCAAAAACAAACACGCTTGTAATTGGCGGAGCCCATTCCAACAGCAGCGCCAATTCGATTTGGACAATTCCTTCGGGTTGGCAGCAATTACCACCGCCAGAATTTCTCGTCGCCAAGTTTTCCATCGCGGGCGCGGACGGCGCGTCGGCGCAGGTCAATGTCAGTTCGCTCGCGGGCGATGGCGGTGGTTTTCTGGCAAACGTAAATCGCTGGCGCGGACAGCTTGGTTTGCCGCCATTTGCGGAAGCTGATTTGCTTCCGTATGAAAATGGAATTGATGTCATTGGTAGCCCGTATGGAATTGTTGATTTTGTCGGCACGGATTCCAAGACCGGCAAACCGTCGCGTCTCGTCGGCGCAATCGTCCCGCAAAACGGCCATACATGGTTTTACAAGTTGATGGGCGACGGGCAAATCGTCGCGCAGCAGAAAGATGCTTTCATAAAATTCATCCAGTCGGCAAACTACGCCAATGCTCGCAACGCTCCTTAAGCGGTTGATCAAAATTTTCACGTCGCTGCGGCTCACGGTAATCCTGCTCGCATTCGCGATCCTGCTCGTGTTCATCGGCACGCTCGCGCAGGTGGACGAGGGACTTTACAACGCGCAGGCGCGCTATTTCCGCCAGTGGATCATTTTCGGGCTCGATTTGTTCGGGCGAAAAATTCCGCTCGTTTTGCCCGGCGGTTATCTCATCGGCACGATGCTGCTGCTCAATCTTCTCGCCGCGCACATTTGTCGGTTTCAGCTTTCAAAAAAGAAAATCGGGATTCAAATCACGCACTTGGGCGTCATTTTGCTGCTCGTCGGCCAGCTTGTGACAGACATGATGGCGCATGAAACGCAAATGCGCTTTGTCGAAGGCGAAACAAAATCGTATTCCGAAAGCCCGCGAAATTATGAATTGATTTTCACCAGCGAAGAAAATTCAAATGAGGAACAAGTCGTTGCCATTCCCGACAAATTGCTCTCGCGCGGCGGCGAAATCCAAAATGAAAATCTGCCGTTCACAATTCGCGTGAAAAGTTTCTGGAAAAATTCCGAGCCGTCGTTCCGCGCCCCGATGATGCAAAACGGCCCGCCGCTCACCACCAATGGTGTTGCGGCAAATTTTGATTTCCGCCCGGTCGCCGAGGAAAAAACCATGGAACGAAAAAATGTGCCGACGGCATTGGTTGAAATTATTGGCGCAAACGGTTCGCTTGGCGACTGGATGGTTTCCGACTGGACGGCGGACGGCGCGATGATCCGTGGATTGGAAGAAAGCTACGCACAGCAACAATTGGGCGCGGCCATGGTGAAGGGAATTGTCGCGCGGCTGGTTGCGCCGCAGTCCGTTTTTGCAGGCGGAAAAAAATTCACGTTCGCGCTGCGGCCGGAACGGATTTATCATCCGTTTTCGCTGACGCTGCTGCAGACGACGCACACGATTTATCCCGGCACGGACATCCCGAAGGATTTTCGCAGCCGCGTGCGTCTGCAAAATCCGCAGACGGGCGAAAATCGCGAAGTGGAGATTTACATGAACGCGCCGCTGCGTTACGCGGGTCTGACGTTTTATCAATATCAAATGGACGCCAGCGACGTGGCGCAACAAGCCGGACTTGCGCCATTGTCCGCGTTGCAGGTGGTGCGGAATCCGGCGTGGCTCACGCCGTATCTGGGCTGCGCGCTAGTTGCGATTGGACTGGTGACGCAATTCATGTTCCATCTCGTCGGCTTCATCTCGAAAAGGAAAACGAAATGAAAAAGATTTTTCAAAAATGGTTTCCGGCAATTTTGATGCTCGTGATGGCATTGTGGTTTTTCGGACAATTGCAATCACCGAAGGACGTAGGTTTTGCGTTCGATGAATTTGGAAAATTGCCGGTGGTTTTCGACGGGCGATTGAAGCCGCTGGATTCGCTCGCGCGCAATTCGCTTTTACAATTGCGCGAAAAACAGACGCTCAACCTTGAGCCGTGGAAAGAATGGTATCAAAATCCAAAAATCATTTCCGCAGACGAATGGCTCGCGAACGTGATGATGAATCCCGCCGTTGCCGACGCCTGGCCGGTTTTCCGGTTGGACAATCCCGAACTCATCACGTTCCTCAAATTGCCGGAAAAAAATGCGGCGCAGCATCAGGACGGAAAACATTATTCGTGGAATCAAATCCAGACCTCGTTCGACGCGCTCGAACGCGAAAGCCGGCGCATCAGTGAGCGCGAGGCAAGCCATGTCACCGAATCGAGCCAGCGGACGCCGTTCGAGCGCGCGGTGATGAAAGTGTATGAGCGCGCCGTCCTTTACACGCAACTCAAGAACACGATCCAGCCGCAGAACTCGGACAATTGGAAACAAGAACTGGCCGATTACGAAAATCTGATTCCGTCCGGCGCGGCTGCCGTGCGAGCGCAACAGGCCGGGCAAAAATATGACGAGCAAATTTTCAATCCATTTCTAGCCGAGTTGCAGCGGTTCGATTTCATGTCAAAGCTCGAAACGCCGTTGATTGTGCCGCCGGAAAATAATTCCGGCGATTGGAAGCGCGTTGGAACGGTTTTGCTTGAAGCAGCGAAAGGCGAGAAAATTTCTCCAGCGGTTCAAAATTACGCGGCGATGGCTGACGTTTTCAAAAACGGAGACATCACCGGCTTTAATTCCGCATTGGCGGATTATCGTTCGTTGCTGATTCCTGATTTCTCGCGCGCGATGGAGAAATCACGAGCGGAAGTTTTCTTCAATCAAATGCAGCCGTTTTACAACGCGATGGTCATCTATGTCCTCGCCGGATTGCTCGCAATTTTTTCTTGGTTCAATTTGTCGGAAACGCTTCGTCGCTCGGCGGTCTGGCTGATTGCGCTGGCATTTTTTATTCATACGACGGGTTTGATTTATCGCATCGTGCTGCAAGGCCGTCCGCCGGTGACGAATCTTTATTCATCGGCGATTTTCATCGGCTGGGGCGCGGTGATTCTCGGCATCATCTTGGAAAAATTTTACAAAAATGGAATCGGCGCGGTCGTGTCGGCGGGCATGGGTTTCATCACGCTCATCATCGCGCAAAACCTCGCGCTCGACGGCGACACGATGGAAATGATGCGCGCGGTGCTGGACACGAATTTCTGGCTGGCCACACACGTCGTCGCCGTGACAACCGGCTACGCTTCAACTTTTGTCGCCGGATTTCTCGCGCTGATTTACATCGTGCGCGGCGTGTTCACAAAAACTTTGGACGAGGCGACCGGCAAATCGCTCGCGCGGATGATTTATGGAATTGTCTGCTTTGCGACGTTGTTCAGTTTTGTCGGAACTGTTCTTGGCGGAATCTGGGCGGATCAATCTTGGGGAAGATTTTGGGGCTGGGATCCGAAGGAAAACGGCGCGCTGATAATCGTTTTGTGGAACGCATTGATTTTGCATTTGCGCTGGGGCGGGATGATCCGCGAGCGCGGCCTCGTCGTCTGCGCCATCGGCGGCAACATCGTCACGAGCTGGTCGTGGTTCGGTGTGAACATGCTCGGCATCGGGCTGCACAGCTACGGCTTCACCGACGCGGCGTTCAAATGGCTGATGCTGTTTGTCGCAAGCCAGCTTGGATTCATCGCGCTCGGGCTTTTGCCGCCGAAAATGTGGAAAAGTTTTTCCGTGCGGACGTAAAGAGCTTTTCTATTTACGCTCCCGCGCCTTGCGATTTCGACCAACGCGCGGCGAAACGAATCAATTCGGCCGTTAATTTCAATTTAAGTTTGGCTTTTATATTCGCCCGATGAACGTTAACGGTCTTGATGCTCAAATGAAGTTTTTCAGCGATGTCGTGCGTGCTTTTGCACTGGCCGATGAGCTGGAAAACTTCAAATTCGCGCAAGAACTCCGGGTCGTTTTGAAACAAGTTCCAGCCTGACAGTTCAGGGTGGAGCAACGGTGAAGTGAGTCGTCGGAAGTGCTTTGCGAAAGTGGAGCCAATGGCCGGGATTGAACCGGCGACCGACGGTTTACGAAACCGTTGCTCTACCACTGAGCTACATTGGCTTCCAAAGCGCGTCGCACAAACTAATCATCGAAACGCCGTAATCAAGAAAATTTCGCCGCAATCACACTTCATCGCAAGCGAAAGCTTGCGGCGATGTGCAGCGCGCGGCTAACTTTCCCGCCGCATGAATCTTGAAGACCATCTCGGCGACATCATCCGCAAGGCGCGCGCGATGAACAATGTTTCAACTTTCGCTGCGGCAACTGCGGCGGGAATTTCCGAAAGCGAATTGTCGGCACTCGAAGAAAGTGGAAAATTTGCAGCAAAAATAAATTTCACCACGCTCGGAAAAATTCTCGGACTTGATCCGCAAAAATTGGAAGCGGTTGCAAACGGCTGGCTGCCGTCGCCAAAAGATTTGAGCATTTGGCGCGAAATCCGCGTCTTCACAACTTCCGGCGAAGGTTTGAGCGTGAATTGTTATTTGGTTTGGGACGAAGTTCAACGCGAGGCGGCGCTGTTCGACACGAGTCTCGATGCAAAACCAATTTTGGATTGCATTGCGGAAAACAATTTAACGCTTCGTCATATTTTCATAACGCACTCGCATTGGGATCACGTCGAGGCGTTGCCAAAAATCCGCGAGGCGTGGCCGAAAGCGCGATTACATTCCGGCTCGAAAAACGCGCCCGTTGATCAGCGCAACAAGACGGCGGAGATCGTCCATCTCGGCGGACTGCGTGTGACGCATCGCGACACGCCCGGCCACGCGGAGGACGGCGTGACTTACATGGTCGGCAACTGGCAGGAAGACGCGCCGCTCATCGCCATCGTCGGCGACGCGATTTTTGCCGGTTCAATGGGCAACGGCAACGGCGCATGGGATATGGCGAAACAAAAAGTGCGCGAACAGATTTTATCGCTGCCGGCGGAAACCTTGATTTGTCCCGGTCACGGCCCGTTGACGACGGTGGCGGAGGAAAAGAAACACAATCCGTTTTTTTGAATGGCTCAAAATAAATCACTTACTTCCGATTGCATTTTGATGAATTGCACTGATAGCAAAGTGGCTGAATGTTTTTGATATAATCTGTGCCGTCTTGTGTAAGAGGAATAATATGATCTTTGGTCCAGACATACTTATATCTTTTATCTGGTCGTAGCGGAATTTCGCTCCAAAGACGTTTACATCTTGGACAACTTTTGAAGCTTGCCAAAAGCTGCGACCATTCTCGTCGTGTGTGTTTGCCTCCGTTAATTTGTTTGCGTGCAGTGTAAACACCTGCTCGCAAACGTCGGCAAGCTCGGCAGTAATAGTGAATTGTGCCTTTGCTTGCAGACGTCCAAATTCCAAAATCTGTTGAGCCGCATTTTTTACAGGTTTTGTCCATGAATGGAATTGTAGATTGCGCTCGTAAAACTTCCGCGTCCAGTTGAATTTGCAAATTGACCGTCTTCATTCGCGCCGTTAATCTTTTCGTCCGTTTCTAAACGGTTTTATGCGACATACCATTTCAATCCTCGTCGAGAACAAGTTCGGCGTGCTTACGCGCGTGGCCGGGCTGTTCAGCGGCCGCGGCTACAACATTGACACGCTCAACGTCGGTCCGACGCACGACTCCGGCCTCTCGCGCATGACCATCGTCACGACCGGCGACGAGGCGACGCTGGAACAAATCGTCAAGCAGCTCAACAAACTGCCGAACGTGATCAAGGTGCAGAATTTCAGCGAGGGCGAATATGTTGACCGCGAACTTCTTCTGGTGAAAGTCGGCGTGGATTCCAAATCGCGCGCCGAGGTGATGCAGATCACGGACATTTTCCGCGCGAAGATCGTGGACGTGCAGCCCAAGTCGCTGACCATCGAGATCACCGGCAACGACAGCAAGGTGGAAAAATTCCTCGACCTGATGAAAACATTCGGCGTGCAGGAAATCACGCGCACGGGTAAGGCGGCTTTGCCGAGGAAATAAATTTGTTGCTGCGAATGGACTCCAGAAGCAGGAACGTGGATTTGTGTCAATCCGGTCACAGCACCGCTGGATGGATTGCCGGGCAGACTTCCTGAATATCAATTTCCATTTGGAACGTCTAACAAATATTATACGTCATTTTTATCGGTTCGACCTTAAATCGTTCGCTTTGTCCTGTCGATATTTCAATTCGCTCAAAACTTCGCCGTGATTTGTGCGGCGACGAGTTGTTCGCCTTGTTGCAGCGCGCCGCGTTGATGGTTGTAGCTGTATTGGATTTTCGTCTGCAAATGCTGGTTCCATCGCCAGCCGAGCGCGGCGTCCGTGCGCCACGCGTCGTTGTCCCACGCGACTTGATGGCCCGCGCCGTCGTTGACCGTGCCGAAAAATTGCTGGTTCCAGCGCGCCGACGCGAACAGGTGCGTGGTGATCTTGTATTTGGCCTCGAGATAATACGCGAGCGTGTCGGCGTTGCCGACGTTTGGGACTTCGAAGCGGCTGGCGATGATTTCTTCCCAGAATTGCCAGTGATGCCACGCGTAACTGGCGTCCTGCCCGATGGTGTATTGCCGGTAATCGCCGATGTTTTTTCCGGCGGGCAATGTGCTCGCGGCGGACGGCAACAGATACGCGCCGCCGCTGGCCGAGACGCCGAGGTTCCACGATTCGTCGGGACGAAAACCGAGTCGTCCGGTCACGGTGGGATTTGCCCAGCCGAGTTGCGTCGCATCCCAAACCGCCGGTCGCGATGAAATAGAAGCATTTTTGATTTCGAGCGCGTAATCGAATCGTTGCACGGAACCGAACGCTGTGCCACCGCTGGTGTAGGACGGTCCCCAGATGATGGGCAACCAATTTGCTTTTTTGTCGGGAATGCCGCGTCGCGCGAGAAATGCGGCGGGTGACGCGGGCGCAGCGCCGTCGGAAATGGTCGTGATGTTTTCGTAGGCGAGCGGCGCGTTGATGAGCGGGTTGTTCCATGAATCGTGGCGGTTGACCCAATTGCCGAAGACCATTGCGAACTTGCCGGCTTCAAGATTCAGGCGCGCATCGTCGAACGGCGTGTAGCGGAGAAAATATTCGTCGGCGCGCGCGTCGCCGTTCGGCATGGACTTCGGGTCGAAGCCGCGGTCGGCGCGGCCTTGCACGCCGATGTAAATATGATTGCCGAGATGCACGTCGAGAAACAGCGACAGGCGCGGGTTGAAAAATGGATCATTCCCGAACAAAATGCCGGGCGGACGTTGGTCCGCATAATAACCTTCCAAATCAAGCGTGCCGGAAATGTCCGAGCGGAAGAACCCGTTCGTAGATTGCAGATGCAGTGGGTTGATCGGTTGCTCAAGCCAGCCGGCGCGAGTGGAAATGGCGAATGCGAGCCAGCAGCAAAGCAGAATTGATTTATTGATCGCGCGCCAAGGGTTCATTGGGGCGTATTGATACGGATATTTTCCGCGCTGCGCAATTCGTAAGCGACGACGTTCTCCGAAAATCCTTTAAGATGCAGCTCCGGCAACGGCGCGACGGAAATTGTTTCGCCGAGCCGCTCGCGCGTGGTCTGGTCAATGATGACTTGTCCTGCCTTCGCCGAACTGCACAGGCGCGCGGCGAGATTCACGCGCTCGCCGAGCACGGTGTAATTGAGCCGGTCGGTGGAACCCATGCAACCCGCGACCATTTTTCCAGTGGCAAGGCCGACGCCGATCCGCAATTTGTGTTTCGATGTCTGATTTAATTTCTCGCGTTCGATGACAAGCGACAGCGCGCACTTGGCGGCGTCGAGCGCGTCGTTGCCGTGAGAAATGGGCGCGCCAAAAATTGCCATAAGCGCGTCGCCGACGAATTTATCCACGACGCCGTTGTTCTGTTTGACGACGCGGGCGAGCACGGCCATGTGTTCGTTGAGCATTTCGATGACCTCTTCGGGCGGCATGTTCTGCGTGAGCGCCGTGAAGCCGCGCACATCGCAGAAAATCGCGGAGACCTCGCGCAATTCACCGCCGAGCGCGGCCTGGTTATCAATCAATTGCTTTGCGACCTTTTCATCGGCGACGAGATTGAGAACGGTGCGATATTTTTCCTTGAGCGCGAGACCCTCGGCCATTTCGTTGAACGACGAGGCAAGTTTCCCGATGTCGTCGCGGCTGCGCACGCGGACTTTCACGGCGAAATTGCCGCGATGGATTTCATTCGTGCCGGCGACGAGTTCGCGCAACGGCACGGAAAGTCCGTGAGTCAGCACCAAGCTGATGAGAAACGCGCCGAGTAATGTGAGTGCGCCGAAAATCAGGATGCGGATTTTTAATTTGTGTTGGTCGGCAATGAAATCGGCGAGCGAATAGAGACAAACCTGATACGCAGCGGGCAAACCGGAGCCGGAAGTGATTTCCTGCAAGAAGACGCGATGCGGTTCGTCCGGCCAAATCAGAAATTCTGTTTGCTTCAAGTTTTCCGAAATGCTTCGTTCAAGGTCGGAGATGTGCGGCTCTGGAATTGGTTCGGTTGAATAAATCCGTCCATCGAGCCAGATGCCGAATTTGATTCCCGTCGTCGAATTGGTTTGCGATGGACTGCCATTTCTGCCACTGACCAGATCCGGCACAGGAAAGGCGAGCAGCAAGGCGCCGAGAGTTTCCTGTGTGACGGGGTCGATCACTTTGGTGACGATGATTTGTTGAAGCTGCCATCGGCCATCAGCCATTGCTCCAACCATGCCGACTTGCTGCGGAAGATTGTTCGTCAAACTTTCGCCGACAAAACTGAATTGTTTTCGGAATTGGCCTTGCCCGCCAAAGCGATTGAACCTCGAATCATTTTGTGTCGGGACGAGCAAACGTCCTTGAGAATCAAAAAAAACATAGATGGTGTTGTCCGACAATTCGCGGAGTTCATCTTTTGCGACGAGATAAAGATTGGTTGCATCGTTTTCATCTGATTCATGCAAGGCTGCTTGCAATCGCACTGATTGGGCAAGCTCACGGGATTTATCTTTTAACGCACCCAACCGCGTTTCTTGAAGGCTGGTGAAGCTTTCAATCTTTGCATGTGATAATTGTGCAAAAAGTTTTTGATAAGTCGCCTGCACGCGTTGCTGGCTGACGTAAAGCGCCGTGCCGGTCGCGCCCGCGACGACGAGCATCATCGCCAGCAGCAATTTGAGGCGGAAATTCATCGCGCGCATGGCAAATTATTTGGCGGGAAAATCAATGTGCAGCTTGTCTCCGTCGTGCAATTCCACCGGCTGCTCGCACACATGCTTCTCGTCGAGCCACGCTTTGAGGACATATTTACCGGCCGGAAGATTTTCGAGATGAAAAGTTCCATTCGTGCTCGTCGTCGTGAAATATGGAGTGTCCAGCACGACGATGATGCCGCGCATCTGCTGATGAATTTCGCAATTGAGTCGCACAACGCCGGGTTTGTCGAACAGGATGGCCGGCGGCTTCTCGTCCTTTTTGTAACGGCCCAAATCGAAGCTCTTCAACTTTGAATAGGAAAAAACGTTGTGATAGAAATCGTCGTCGTTCGGAAATTCAACCGTCGTGCCCGTGCGAATCGGCAAAATACCTGGAACAAATTGCGCATTGGTTTGAACCATTCGCGCTGTCGGCGGCGGAGTTGCTGCGGCGGGAAATTGGCCTTCGAGAAAAACGACAGCGGGCAATTGTGCGGGCGCAGTCGTTATTGTTGGCGCACCGGGATAACGCGATTCGCCGCTGGATTCTGCGCGCGTCGGAAGCAAGGTCACGTTGCCGTCAATTGTTGCTTGGGCGTGAGTGAACAACGGCAAAGCGCAGATTACCGCAGTCAAAAGTTTTACAAATTTGTCGCGCATGAATTTTGTCCCTGATGTGAAATAGCTTTATGGAGTCACTGAAGCACGAACCCTAAAAAATCTGTTTGTTCCTGCTGAGGCTCCGTAAGTTCCGGGACTTGCAGCAGTCCAGTTCACCAAGTCTGGACTTGATTCCAAAATGATTTGAACATTTCCAGTGGCACTGGCGGGAATCACAATTGCATCTGCTGGAACATAATTGGAAATGACAGTCGTATTAGAAACGGGGGTTGTAATGTTCAAAGTAACAACCGTTAAGCTGCCGCTGTTCAAATATATGTTTGTAAGACTTGTGTAGGGAACGGACACAGCTAGAGCGAATCTCGCACTCTTATCTAAAAGTTGAAGATCACCATTAACACCACTGCCCCCTACTTGATACCCCATAACTTGAACTATTTGATTTGTTGCGACTGGATAATTTACTGGAAATGGAAAAGAGCCACCTGATGCCAATGTCACCGTTTGCGTCTGTGCAAAGCAGTCTGCGTTTGTGAACATGATGAGTCCCGCAATAAGAGACGATGTGAAGCGAAAGATTTTTCTCATATTTGTTTTTGGCTATGCTTTTTAACCAGCGTCTGTTATGCAGTAAGATATTGTGGCAATCAAGCAATTTGCTTCATGAACATTTGTCGGCGATAAACCCATTCGATTACTCTGCTGCCGAACAAGCCGCTTCCACCAGAATTGTAGGACGCCCATTTTTATTCGCTGACATAGAGTCAGGGTGTGAACGGCGTAAACAATTTTATACATTTGGCAGAAGGCGAAATTCGAGATTTCGCAGTCAGATTTCTACAAGTCGCAATTCTTACATTGGCGCGATGTTTTGCTGTTTGGTCGGTGGGCAAATTGATTTTAATTTTAGCACGTTCTCCACGAAATTTTCTCGCCCGCACCGCATTTTACAGTTTTACTTTCCGCCGCATGAAAAAAAAAGCTTACGCCGCCGCTGGCGTGGACATTGATTTGGGAAACAAGGTGAAAGCAACGCTGCCGCAATTGCTCGCCAGCACGCATCGCCGCGAGGTGCTCGGCAAGGTTGGCGGCTTCGGCGGCCTATTCGCGCTGGACGTGAAAAAATATCGCGAGCCGGTCCTCGTCTCGTCCGTGGACGGCGTCGGCACGAAATTGAAAATCGCCTTCGCGCTGGACAAGCACGACACCATCGGCGCGGATCTCGTGAACCATTGCGTGAACGACATCGCGGTGCTGGGCGCGGAGCCGCTGTTCTTTTTGGATTATCTCGGCACGGGCAAACTGGAGCCGCACGTTTTCACCGACATCATCAAGGGTTTCGCGCGCGCGTGCGCGGAAAACAATTGCGCGCTCATCGGCGGCGAGACGGCGCAGATGCCGGGCTTTTATCAGGCGGGCGAATATGATTTGAGCGGCACGATTGTCGGCGTGGTGGAAAAATCCAAGATGCTCAACGGCCAGAAAACCATCCGGCGCGGCGACGTGGTCATCGGCATCGAATCCAGCGGCCTGCATACGAACGGCTATTCCCTCGGGCGCAAAATTTTCTTCGAGCAGTTGAAATTGAAACCGTCGAGCCGCGTGCCGGGATTGAAAGGAACGATTGGCGAGGAGTTGTTGAAAGTTCATGTGAGCTACTGGCCGCTCGTGAAAAAATTGCTGGCGAAGTTTAATGTAGGACAGGCGTCGCGCCTGTCTCCATCTTCCAAAGAAAAAATTAGCGACAGGCGCGACGCCTCTCCTACGGTCAAGGCCTTCGCGCACATCACCGGTGGCGGTTTCGTGGACAACATCCCGCGCGTGCTGCCGAAGTCGCTCGACGTGGTCATCAAGAAAGGTTCGTGGGACATGCTGCCGATTTTCAAGATCATTGAAACGAAAAGCGGCGTGCCAGATGACGAACTTTATCAAGTATTCAACATGGGCATCGGCATGGTTTCAATCGTGTCGGCGGAAAAAGCGAATGCCGTTTTGAAATTTATCCGCGCGCAGAAACATAAAGCGTGGATCATCGGCGAAGTTGTCAAAGGCACTGGCAAAACAAAAGTCATTTAATCCGCAGATTTCACAGATTAACGCAGATTTTTATTTTTCCGATTTTTAATCTGCGGCCATCTGCGTAATCTGCGGAAAACTTTTAATGAAAATTCTCGTCATCGGTTCGGGCGGACGCGAGCACGCGCTGGTCTGGAAACTCGCGCAATCGCCGCACGCCGCACAGATGTGGTGCGCGCCCGGCAACGCTGGCATCGCGCAGGAACGGCTTGCGAAAAATTCTTCGCTGGTCGAGTGCGTCAACATCAACTCGGAAGATTTGCCCAAGCTGCTCGCGTTTGCGCAGGAAAGGAAAGTGGATTTCACCGTCGTCGGGCCGGACAATCCGCTCGCGCTCGGCATCGTGGATTTGTTCCAGAAAAACGGAATGCGGATTTGGGGGCCGAACCAAAAGGCCGCGCAGTTTGAATCGTCCAAAGTTTTTTCGCAAAACTTCATGGAGAAATACGGGATTCCGACGGCGCGCGCCGGAACTTTTTCCGATGCAAGCGCAGCAAAAAAATTCGCTGCGTCACTTGGCGGCAGATGCGCCGTGAAAGCCGACGGACTTGCGCTCGGCAAAGGCGTTTTGATTTGCGCCAATGAAATTGAGGCAAATCGCGCGATTGACGAAATTCTCGTCGCCAAAAACTTCGGCGCGGCGGGCGCGAAGATTGTCATCCAGGAATTTCTTGAAGGCATTGAGATTTCACTTCACGCGATTTGCGATGGCAAAACGGCGAAACTTTTTCCGACTTCGCAAGACCACAAGCGCGCACTGGACGGCGACCAAGGTTTGAACACCGGCGGCATGGGAACTTATTCGTCCACGCCGTTTTTGAGTGACGCGGAATTAAAAAAAATCGGCGACGCAATTTTGAATCCGTGGCTGCGCGGCTGTGCGGAGGAAAAAATAAATTTCTGTGGAAT
>DASQOZ010000074.1:0-6596 GCA_035644195.1 Candidatus Methylomirabilota bacterium
TTCAACGGCAATTCGCTCGCGAGCGCGACCAATTCGGTTTTGAATTTGAACAACGTCACGGCAAATCAGTCCGGCAACTATGCTGTGAATGTTTTGAGCAGCAGCACCGGCACAGTCGGCAGTTCGCCGGCAACGCTGACGGTGTATTCGACGGCAGCAGCGAGCCTGGCTACGGCTGTCGCTCCCAAAGGACAATTTGCCATCGCCATTTCCGGCGTGCCCGGCTATCAATACATCGTCCAGGCATCCACGGATATGGTAAATTGGGTTTCACTGCAAACGAACGTCGCGCCATACAACTTTGTAGATTCCAATGCGAGCCAGTTCAGCCATCGCTTTTATCGAACGCTGTATGTTTCCCAATAATTGCAAATTGGCGCGCCGATTTTTTCGGCGGAACAATTCGACTTGTCCTTCAAACGACAGAAATCATGTCTCATTCTCAAAAAATTGAGAATAAGCATCTGGATGGGTTTTCTGCATATGTGATTGGCTTCTATATTGAATCAAGAAAGAACCCAGCCGGCGCGGTTGTCGCGTTTGATGAACTGCGCGGCTTCGGGGCAATTTTTGGCAACCATGTTCGGGCCGTCCCATTCGATTTTCTGGCCGACGCGCAATGACACGCAGCCGAGCAGCATGATTTCGGTCAGGCGCGAGGTGATCTCAAAGCGCGAGTAGCAAATTTCCGGCTTGTTTTCCTTGATGGCCATGAGCCATTCCTGCGGATGGCTGGAATGACCGTTATTGCCATAATGGTTGCGCGGGATACGCTCTGGAAATTGCGCTAGCGCGGGGTGCTTTGTGTAATGCGTGAATTTTTTGTCGTCGTTCAGCTTCACAAAAAATTGTTCGCCGTAATCGTCGGGCGAAAAAATCGTGCCTTTGTCGCCGATCAACAGGCAGCCGCTGCCGGGAATTTCGCCGAGCATAGTTTCGATGTCGCCGGTGACTTCGCGCGGTGGTTTGTTGCTGGCGTCATGGCCACCACGCGCTGTCGGGTCGGGCTGGCCGCCGTCATACCACCAGAATGTCAGCGCATCCTGCTGGATGGTTTTGTGCCGGTGGAAAAAGCTCGGATGCGCGACGGGGACGGAAGTCTTGCGTTCAGGAAATTCAAAACGAATTTTCGAACCGACCGGATAAGATTCCTTGTTCATCTTGCCGAAAGGCATCGCTTCAATTTCCGTCGGGTAGCCGAGATTCAAGGCGCGGAAGGGCATATTGACCGTGTGGCACGCCATGTCGCCAAGCGCGCCGGTGCCGAAATCCTGCCAGCCGCGCCAGACAAATGGATTATAAACGCCCTTGCCTTGCGAATCCACCTTGTAAGGCCGCATCGGCGCGGGGCCGATCCACTTGTCCCAATCCAGCGTGGCCGGAACCGGGTCGGAACCGTCCGGGCGATCCATGCCTTGCGGCCAGATCGGACGGTTCGTCCAAACGTGAACCTGATGCACCTGTCCGATGAGTCCGTCCTGGATCGTCTCGACCGCGCGGCGCAAGCCGTCAGCCGCGCTGCCCTGGTTGCCCATCTGCGTGACGATTTTTTTCTCGTTGGCCATGTTGCGCAGATAGCGCGCCTCATAAATCGTCTGCGTCAACGGCTTCTGGCAAAAAACGGCCTTGTCCATCTGCATCACCGCCGAGGCGGCGATTGCGTGTAAATGATCCGGCGTCGAAATCGTCACCGCGTCAATCTCCTTGCCCATTTCGTCCAGCATCTGGCGAAAATTCTGGTAAAACTTCGCGGTCGGATATTTTTTCATCTGCTTCGCGTAACCCTCCGAACCCGAATCCACGTCGCACAGCGCGACAATGTTTTCGCCGGCGCAGGCATCGGTGTCGCTCGGGCCTTTGTTGCCCATCGCGCCGATGGACGCGATGTTCAATTTGCTGTTCAAATTTTTGGCGCGCAAAAGCGTCGGCACGCCAAACGCCAGCGCACCGGCGGCGAGTGAAGTTGTTTTGACGAAATCGCGACGGTTCCACCGGGAAGATTTTTTTTGTTGGCTCATGCGGAAGAATTAACAGCCCTCGCGCAAATCCGAAAGAAAAAAACGCGGGATTATGTCGTTGACGGAAGTCCCCCCTCTCCCCGCTTGGGCGGGGAGAGGGTTAGGGTGAGGGGTTCGTAATTTTCCCGTTAAAATTGAAGCTCCTCACCCCAGCCCTCTCCTCGTTTGGCGAGGAGAGGGAGAAAATGTCTTGCCCCCTGCCCATTCTTTCGTCAACTGCATAATCCCGAAAAAATGAAGCGTTTCGAAATTATTTTTCCCGAAATTTTGTTTTGACTCTTGGCTGGCCGGATGCGATTTCTTTCACACCACCACTATGAAAACAAATCGCCCCATCCTGTTCACCTCGACTTTTATCTGCGGCATCTTTCTCGCCGCGCTCACCGGCTTCACCGCGCCGATTCCCGATGATTGCAAGATCGGCGGCTTCGCCATCGGCTGCCAGGCGTGGACCTTCAACAATTACACCGTCACGGAAGCCATTGACAAAACGGCGGCGGCGGGCGGCAAGATCATCGAGTTTTATCCCGGCCAGAAATTAAGCCCCGACCAGCCCGACGTGAAATTCGACCACAACGCTTCCGACGAAATCATCGCCCAAGTCCAGGCGCAGTTGAAAAAAGACGGCATCCGCGTCGTGAATTACGGCGTCGTCAACATTCCGAACGACGAAGCCGGCGCGCGCAAAATTTTTGAGTTCGCAAAAAAACTCGGCCTTTACGGCATCACCACCGAATCCGTCGGCTCGCTCGACATCATTGAAAAACTCGTCAAGGAATACGACATCCGCGTCGGCTTCCACGACCATGACCGCCAGCCCGCCAACGCCGATTACAAAATGTGGGATCCCAACTACGTCTTGAGCGTCGTCAAAGACCGCGACCCGCGCATCGGCGCCTGCGCCGACACCGGCCATTGGGTTCGCTCCGGTTTGAAGCCGCTGGAATGCCTGAAAATTTTGCAAGGCCACATCATGAGCGTGCATCTCCATGACGAGAGCGAGATGTCTCCCCACGCGCACGACGTTCCAGACGGCACCGGCGTCACGGACGTTCCCGCCGTTCTGGATGAATTGAAACGCCAGAATTTCACCGGCAACATTTCCATCGAATACGAATACAACTGGAAAAACAACGTGACCGACGCCGCGCAATGCATCGGCTTCATGCGCGGTTACGAAGCTGGAAAATAACGCAGCGCTGCCGTTTGCATTTTCCTGTTATGTGATATACAAATCGCTGGCAAAACAGGATAGGCCGCAAAAGTTCAACACAATACTTGTTAGGCAGCGTTCGCACACATCACAAAAATATGAAAACTAAAACTACATACATCATAGCGGCAGTTATCGGCACTCTATGCGCTGCATTTGCCGCATTTGTATATTGGCAGGCATTAGCCGTGATTGCGGCAGTGGGCTATCCAGTTCAAACAAATGAAAGACTTATTTGGTGGCCGCTTTGTGCTGCCGTTATTTTGTGGACATTTACGGGCTACGGATTTATTTCTCGCCGCAAGCATGGCCATGACCACGCTGCCTAACAATAGTTAGACATCATTCACACGCCATGAAAAAGCCCATCATTTTACTTTTTGGTTTGGTCGGTGTTTTGTTGGTCGTCGGCGCTGTGGTATTCTGGCCTGCCAGAACCGTTCCTAAATCATCGAGTCGGCAAACTATAAAATACGACCCAGTTAAGAATGTGACCTATGTCACAAAAGATGGGAACACTTTTTGTATTGCCGGAAACCTTACGAACGGCACAGCATGGAGGACAAACACGCCAAGCCGCTAACCAGTCGCCGGAGCCAAAAAACCAGCTTCATTGTAATTTAATTCAGGCTTGCGGCGGCAACGCGCGACTTCCCAAAGGTCGCGCGTTTTCATTTTCCTGTAAAAAGACCAGCCACGATTTTTCCTGTGCGAGAATTTCGGTGATTTCTTTTTCATCCAAAACCATGCACGCCGTCGAAAGCGCGTCCGACTCGGCGGCGGTGTCCGTCAAAGCCCAAGCGCGATTTTGCCGCCGCGCCGGTTCGCCCGTGCGCGGGTCAAAAATATGTTTTCCCTTCACCGCCAGACCCGAACCGCTCAACGAGCAATTTTTTAACAGAAAACGATCCGGCGAATTGTCATCGCCCAGACCGCACGACCAGCCGTTTGTTTCCGGCGGCGCGTCGCCCGCCAAAATACTGCTGCCGCCCGCGACCAGCAAAAACGCGGCGCAATCCCATTCGCGCAAAACTTCCGCCATGCGGTCGAGCGCAAAACCCTTCCCGATCGCGCCCAGGTCAAATTCCAGTTTTCCACTGTCGCAGCGCACGGAAAATTCCTTTGGCAGCAAAGTCCATTGCGGCAAAGCCGATTGAGTTTTCAAAGCAGCAGCAGAAATTGAAAACGTGCCGCGCGTGGCGTATTCCATTTTTTTTGCAATTTCCAGACACGCAAAAACCGGCTCGCTCACGCGCAATTTTTCACCGGGATTCAATCCTTTGATCCGCGAAATGTCGCTGTCCGCGCGAAATCGGCTCAAGTGCGATTCCAGTTTGTCCGTCAAGGCAAACGCGGACTGCGCGGACTGCGCGGCGTAAGTTTTTTCCTGGCCCGCAACGCGCACCTGAAATTGCGTCGCCATCGCGTGATGATTGAAAATGTGGATGCCAGTTTCACTCATGTTTTGTTTCCGGCGATGGCGTCCAAAGAATCAGCAGCACGTTTGGGCGAACTCCAAAAAATTCAGGCCGGAAATTTTTTAACTGCTCCGCAAGATTGCCGGACACGCCGGTTGTCGTGATGAAAAAATCCGCCGCGCCGGTTTCCTGTCCTGGCTGCCAGTAACCGACCTGCGAAAATTTCCGCAGATACCACGGCAGCGGCCACGCGTCGGCGGCGACCACGGCGATGCGCGGTTGCGATAAATTTTGCCGCCGCGACAATTCTTCAATTCGCTCCGGCAGACCGAGCAAATCTTCCGACGTGTGCGCGTAGGCGTAGGGATTTTTTTCATCCGCCGGATTTTTGAACACGCGTTCACGAGTGTCATGCGCAATTAAAAATCCGAGCGCGAGCAAAAAAAACAAAACGGTGGCGCGAACGAAAAGTTTTTGCGTCGCAAGCCACAGCCATTCAACGGCAATGCCAACGAGCAACGAAATTGGCAGCCAGAAATTCAAGGCGAGCCACGGTGTTTTGTAGGGAATCGCGCTGTAAATGGTGAAAATGGCAATCGCATAAATTGCTACAAAAGCACGGTGGGGCGAGCGTCCTCGCGAGCCGCTTTTTGAGGATAAAAAATCCGGCGCGAGCGGACGCTCGCCCCACCACGACATGAAGGCGCGAAAAATTCCAAGCGCAGCCAGCGCGAGGATGATTGCTCCAGACCAGCCATCGCAAAGCAGCTTCGCGTAATACAAAAATGGTTTTTCGTGGCCTTGGCCGCCCGCGCGGGCGGCGAAATTCGGGATCGCGCGGAACAAATCGGCGAGGCCGGACCAGTTCTGGCCGAACCAGGTGAACTGTAAAATTGCGGTGAAAATGAAAATGCCAGACGCCGCCACCAAAAGTTTTAGCGGTGTGGAATGCGGCGTCATGACGCCGCTTTCCGACCGGGCGACGTGTCGCCCTGTTCCAAAGCGCGGACGTGTCCGCGCACTCCAAAGCCAGCCAATCCCGACGGCCACGCCAATCGCAAAATAATGGAGCGGCGCGGTTTCCTTGCACGCGAGCATCAGCGCGGCGCAGAATCCGGCGAGCGCGGCGGGCAACGGGAATTTTTTTTGAAGCGCGCGGCAGCCGGACAAAATGAGCCCGAACGTGGCGGCGACGAACAAAGTTTCGTGGATGAAATAACGGTTGTAATAAACAGGCAACGGCGCAAAGGCGAACAGAAGCGCGGCGACGAGGCAGGCAGTGAAGCCAAACATTTCCACGCCCGCGCCAAAAAGCAGGACGGTCGCAGTTCCGGTCAAAACCGTG
Source organism: Candidatus Methylomirabilota bacterium (assembly GCA_035644195.1). GTDB lineage: Bacteria > Verrucomicrobiota > Verrucomicrobiia > Limisphaerales > UBA11358 > UBA11358. The sequence continues at coordinate 5,995 of DASQOZ010000074.1, forward strand.
GAAAGCCGGAGTTGTGTTTCGGTCAATTCTGGAAATTTTTTTGCGCCGCAGAGTTTTGCGAGCGGTTCGGCAAGGGCAAAAAGCGCGGGGCCGTGGCGGTCTTGAGGGTCGTAGTGGAATTTTTCTCCGGCGAGCAACTGGCCGGTGATATAGGCGTTGATGGATTCGTCGGTGTGCATCGGCCGTTCGCCGAGTTGCGGCAGGCGGACGGCGAGCGCGAGCAGCGCGAGGGCGAGAAAAACCGCCCAGCGGATTTTAGGTGATGGTGTCGTAATCTTAATCCTGTTCTTAATCTTAATCGTCAACTGGAACGGATTAAGATTAAGATGACGATTAAGATTAAGGCAAAACTTTTAGGCGGCGGGTTTGCCAAACACTTCAACCTCGATGTAGTGGTTCATTTTGCTGGTGGTGTTGCCGTTGCTGTAAAGCCGGACGTAACGGCCTTTGACGCCTTTTGCATTGATCAATTTGCCCTGGTAAGTTTCGATGTAAGCCATGTCCGCGCCCTTGCCGAGGCCGAGATCGCCCGCGTAGTCATTGTTGAAAATCGTGGTCACGTCCTTGCTGAACGCAGGATCATCGGAAACTTGCACGATGAC
>DASQOZ010000075.1:0-20370 GCA_035644195.1 Candidatus Methylomirabilota bacterium
TCTGTTAAAGGCATATTTTCGACAAATTTGGTTCTTTGTGTTGGGTAACACAAATAGAGTTCGTCTTTTGCCCGTGTTATCGCAACATAAAACAGCCGCCGTTCTTCTTCGATGCCTTCGTCATTTTCAATTGAACGTCCAAACGGAAATAATCCGTCGCAAAGCATAATGACAAATACGACGTCGAATTCCAAACCTTTAGCCTGATGAATCGTTGACAACCGGATTTTTCCGGTTTTGTTCTCCAAACCATCGTCTTCGGCTTCAACATTTGTGAGCAACACAAGCTGCGTTAAAAATTCCTCCACGCTGGCGAATTGAAATGCGAATTCCGCGAGTTGTTGTAATTCGCCAAGCCGTCGGTCATGGTTGTCATAACTCTCTTTCAAGTAATCGTCGTAGCCGGCTTCAATCACCAGCCGTAACATTTTTGCGGGGCTTTTGCGAATGGCTTCGTCTTCAAGTTGTGACACCGTGGCGACAAACTGCGCCCAGGCGACGGCAGTTTTTTTTCCAGTATGCGGCGCGCAGGTTTCCAAAGCGGTGGCGATTGGAAATTTAATCTTTCGTTCGCCCCTCACCCCATCCGATGGGGAGAGGGTGGCCAAAGGTCGGGTGAGGGGAACGATTTCAGAATTAAAAATCTTCCACAATTTATCCGCGCCTTTCGCGCCGACGCCCGGATGCAATTGCGCGACGCGCTTGAACGCAATTTCATCGCGCGGATTTACGATGAGTTTCAGATATGCCGTTGCATCCTTGAAATGTGCCTGTTCAAAAAATCGTATTCCGCTGGTAATCGAAAATGGAATCTGTCGCTTCATTAATTCAAGTTGCAATTCCAAAGCATGAAAATGCGAACGATAGAGAACGGCGATTTGATTTAAGCTCATTCCTTCATCGTGCAAATCCATCATCCTTTGAGCGAGAAATGCCGATTGTTGCGCGGGATTATCGCAAGCAACGAGCGCGGGCTTCAAACCGGATTTGCGCGACGGCGTGAGTGTTTTGGCAAATTGATTTCGGTTCGCCGAAATCGCGGCGTTGGCGACTTGCAAAATTTCCGGCGTGCTGCGGTAATTGGTTTCAATCTTGAAAACATTCGCGCCGGGATAACGTTTTGGAAAATCCAAAATGTTCAGAAAATTCGCGCCACGCCAGGCGTAAATGCTCTGCGCATCGTCGCCGACGACCGTGACATTTTTAGTTCGCGCGGCGAGCAAATCAATCAAGTCGCCCTGCAACTTGTTCGTGTCCTGATATTCATCCACAAGGATAAATTGAAAACGCCGCTGATACATTTCGCGCGCGTCGGCATTTTCCTGCAACAGTTTAAGCCAGAGCGCGAGCAAATCGTCGAAGTCCATCGCATTCGTCGCGAGCTTGCGTTTGACGTAAAGTTGAAGTAATCGCGGAATATCCTCATCGAGTTCGTTTTCGCCTTCGTATTTTTCCAGTAAATATTCGTATTGTTCATACAAAAGTTCTTCAACGGATTTGTGCGTGTTGACGGCGAGCGAAAAAATTTCGTTGAGCACTTCCGGTTTCGGAAAATGCGTGCCTTTGGTTTCAATCCCCGCGTCGGCGACGCAGGCTTTGATCAAATCTTTGGAATCATCGCGGTCCAGAATCGTGAAGTCGCGGTGGTAGCCGAGCGATTCGGCGTGTGTGCGTAAAATGCGCGCGCCGATGGAATGAAACGTTCCACCCCAAAGCTCGCGCAATTCGCGTCCGATCAAATCCGAGACTCGCCGCATCATTTCGGCGGCGGCTTTGTTCGTGAACGTGAGCAGCAAAATCCTTTCCGCCGGAATCCCCTGCTCCAGCAAATACGCGACGCGATAAGTCAGCGTGCGCGTTTTGCCCGAACCCGCGCCCGCGATGACAAGCGCCGGGCCGGGCGACGCGGTGACGGCGGCAAGCTGCTGCGGATTGAGTTCGCGCGCGTAATCAATCTGCAAATGAACGGCAGAATGATATGGCTCAAGGACGTATTCGCGCGACATGAGAAAAGTTTATTACAGAAGCCGATCGTATTCCGAATGATGGCCGATCCAAAACCAATTCAAACCTTCAATCCGTTCTTTGGCGACGACACGATAATGAATTCCGACTCGCGCAGTCCAAAAAACACCCGCCTTTTTCAGACGCAAAGAAGGGTGTCGTGGATTTTGTTTGAGCAACTTGAAATCTTTTTCCGCCAGCCGTTGAATTTCCTGCGGCAAACGGTTGAAGTGTTTCCAAAATTCCGGCGTTGTGAAATGCGTCATAGCGGACGGCACTTGCCCTGCTCAAACGCCCGGTCGGCTGCCGCGCCCAATTCATCCAACTTGCCGGATTGGGCGTCGGCGGCAAATCGGTTTTCCCATTTCTCCGCCAAGTAATCTTCAAACCAGCCGGACAATTGCCCCAACGAACTTTCGTCCAACCGTTCAATGGCTGTTTCAATATCTTGCACCGTGCTCATGCTGGAAAAATAAACCATGACGGGAGCTTTGCAAAGACGGAAAATAAATCTGCGACATCCACGCAATTGAAAAGGCAAAATGAAAACTGCCGGTGCGCCAAATTTTAAGCGACGCAATGTTTTTTCAAAAAGGCCGTCGTGTCCGCCTCCGATGAAATCAATTTCCGCAATCGCCGGACATTCGCCTCGATTTTTTCCATGTATTCGTTCGCGCCATCGGGATACGGATCGTTCAAGTAGCGGTATTGTCCGCCAAAGTCGCGCTCGAGCTTGACCTTGACGTATTGTTCCCAGAAATCCGGCGTCTTGCGCAACAAGTCTTTGGCGCTGGAAAACATGTTCACGATGCCGCTTTTTTGCGGCGAACCGCGCGCGGCTTCGGCGAATTCCGCGTAAAGAACCGGCAATTTTTCGATGTAATCGTCCGCAGCCATCTGGCCGAGCAAATCCGCCGCGCCGAGGCAGAGGCCGGTGATTTTTTCAAGTTCACTTTGGAACGGAATGACTTTCAACAGCGCATCCACGCCCGTGCAGCAGATCATGTTTTGGACGGACGCGATTTCCATTGCTGAAAATCCATTTTCGGTGAGCAATTGGCCCGCAAATTCCGCGCTGCGCCCGACGTGGACGGAAGTGTATTTCGCGCCCGTGCCGGAATCGTCCCCGCGCTTTTTCAAATAGCCCGTGTCATGCAAAAGAATCGAGACCAGGCCAAGTTCGGCCATGCGTTGCGGCAAGGCCGGTTGCGCCCACGCGCGATGCCGCCCGCGCAAAATCCGCGCCATGCAAAGCGCGCCTTGAAGCGTGTGCTCGAAATCGTGGTAACGCGCGTCAACCGGCTGAAAGTCCGCGTATTTTCCCTCGAAGCAATCGGACGCCCATTGAAATGCGTGCGGCACAAAAGTTTTATCGCCGCCGGGAAAAATTTGCAAATACGTTGCCTGGACTTCCTTCGCAACGTCCGTCGGATTTTTGGTGGAAATCTTCTGAATCATCCAGCCGACCTTTGTGCGAAGATTACATGGAAGAGCAAAGCGAATCAAGGTCAAACCGTGCTGCGATTTTATTGCACGCCGACGCGATAGAAATAGGAATTGCTGTTGGTCGCTGTTGTGTCCGTGTAGCTTGTTGTGCCGACTTGCCCGACGATGTTGCTTTGGATGCTGGCAAAAATCGGATGCGCGCTTAAATCAGAGCCACGTTGCAGAAAATAAGTCCGGGTTGAGACGCTTTGCCAGCTTACGACCACGCCGGATGAATTGTTGGTGGCAATTGGTGCGGACATTGCGAGGACGGATGCGGGATTGGTGGGATTCAAACCGGCAATCCATTTCTGCCAGTTGTTCATGCCCGTGCCGTCAGTGTCCGCGTAATCCGCCGAGCCGTCCGTGGGCAAACCGTATTGCTGCGCCCATGCGTAGGAAAGAATGGAACTGGGCGATTGAAATTCATAAGCGCCAATGTCCACCGTGCCGCCAACGATGCGCGGGTTGCCGTCGAAGTCCGTCGTGTTCGTGACGTAGGAATTATTTCCGGCGTTGATGCAGGGCGAATTCGATTGAAGATGGAAATCGTTGGTGAGATTCACAAACAACGGTTCGTTCGTGATGTTGCCGACGCCATTGGTTGCGAGTGGTGTCGTGCAGCAGAAATTCATGGCAATGGTGTTTGAGAAATTTGGACCTACGAGAGCAGAATTGTAATAAACGATACAATTACTCAAACTGCCGCCAAATACACCTCCCCCATTGGTTGAATGGCAAGCGAAACAGTGTTACTGACCACTGTGCAATTTAACAAAACGCTGTTGTAAGCGCCGCCGCCAAGAGAACCTGCAAAATTATTTTTTAAGACACAATTGTTCAAAACATTCGAGTAAGCACCGCCGCCGGAACTGGCGCGATTGCTGGAGATGAGAGAATAGTTCACCACGCCAAAAGCCACACCGCCGCCAAACTGCGCGAAATTGTTACTGACGACGCAGTTGTTAAGTGCGGAATAATAAGTCCCGCCACCATCGCCCGTGCCAGCGAAACTTGGGGCAGAATTTTTGATGATAAAGCAATTGCTCAAAGTTCCATAGGCCGCGCCATCGCCACCACCGCCGTTAATTGTTCTATTGGCGATGATGCCGCAGTTGTTCAAAATCGAATTGTAAACGCCGCCGCCACTGGTCGCGACATTGTTCGAAATCATACAATCGAACAATATGCTTTGAAAAGCGCCACCACCACTACCGGAAGACCCAATGGAACCGTTGGCTAGAACACAATTAAAAAGAGTGCCTTGATATGCGCCGCCGCCGTTTAGGTAAGCATTGTTTGCGCTAAACACACAGTTCGAAACAACTGCGCCGCTGTCTTCACACCAAACACCGCCTCCATTTTCTCCCGAAGTATCACTCGTGCGACCGAGCGTTCCGCCGTTGGTCAGCGTAAAACCAATCAATGACGCGCCATTTGTCAAATAACAGCAGCGGATGCCAAACAGAACGTTGACTTGAGAACCTTGAATGATTGTTGAGCCGGGTCCATTGACGCTTTCCACCGTGACTGGTTTGTCCACAGTCACACGGTTGGTCGCAAATCCATAAACCGCGCGTCCGCCGGTTTTGTAAACACCGTTGCTGACGACGATAAAATCGCCCGCGCTCGCCGCATCAATCGCATCCTGAATGTTCGTCGCGGCGGTGCTCCAATCAGCGTAAGGCGGCGTGGGGTTGGCGCTGTTCAAATCCACATAATGCGTCGCCGCCGGACAGTTGACGGCAAAGAAAAGTGAAGCTCCGGCCATCAGGTTGCTGAAAGAGATTTTCATGCAGGATTTTTAGATTTTATGCGCCTCGCGCAGACGGCATCTGAATCGAGGACAATTTTTACGCCTCGCCCGGTTAAGTTGCAATTCAAATATAATCAGGCAAAGTTTGGTGATTATAAGTTTCCCTCTCCCCGCCCAAGTGGGGAGAGGGTTCAGGGTGAGGGGTTCGTTATTCTCAATAAATCAAAGCTCCTCACCCCCGGCCCTCTCCTCGTTTAGCGAGGAGAGGGAGAAGATTGAGAATCCCGCCACGTTTCTTCCGTCAAAGGCATAATCCTAAAGTTTGGCCGCTTCTATCTTGAATCGGTTTGCGGCATTGTTAGAATGCGCCCATCGAACCGCGCCGTTCATTTTTAAGTCTTCAATCAGAAGTCAAATGGGTTTTGCTCGCCCTGGCTGTCGCCTGGGTTGCCGTCTGTTTTCGATTGGGAGATTTGCCTTTGGAACAGCCGGACGAAGGCAGAAATGCCGAGGTCGCGCGCGAAATGAAGGAATCCGGCGCGTGGCTGTCGCCCACTTACGACGGCATCGCCTATCTGGACAAGCCGGCTTTTTACCTCAAGACGGTCTCGATTTCGCTGGCGGCATTCGGTGATTCTGAAACTGCCGCGCGCATTCCTTCGGCCGTTTTTGGCATCGGGCTGCTGGCGTTGATTTATTTTTTCTGCCGGCGCGAATATGGAATCCGCTGCGCCGCCCTTGCCGCCATCGTGCTGGCGACCACGCCGCTTTTTTTGGTGAATGCGCGAACTATCATCTTCGACATCGCGCTTTGTTTTTTCGTGGTGTCGGCCATCTTCGCGGGCTATCGCGCGGAGGAATCTGAAGGGAATTCGCGGCGCGGCTGGTATCTCATCGGCGCGGCTGCCGCCGGTTTTGCGACGCTGGTGAAAGGGCCGGTCGGTTTTCTCATCCCCATTTTGGTGCTGCTGGTATTTCATCGCGTTTCGGGACGGCGCGGCGTGTGGAAACGTCTTTTTGCGCCGTTCAATCTGCTGGTGTTCTTTGGCGTGGTGCTGCCGTGGTTCATCGGGCTTTCGCTGGCGCATCCCGATTTTCCCCATTACGGGTTGGTCGAAGAATCTTTTCATCGTTTCACAACCACGGAGTTCCATCGTTCAAAACCATTTTATTTTTATGGCATCATCGTGATGGGAATGTTTCTGCCGTGGAGCCTGCTGTTGCCGGAGGCCGCCGTCGCGGCGTGGAAATCGCGGCGAACAATGGCGCGCGCCGATGTTCTTTGTGTCGTCTGGGCGGTGGTCGTGGTGATTTTCTTCTCCTTGTCCAATTCAAAAATGCCCGGCTACATTTTGAGCACGACGGTCGCGTGCGGAATTTTGGTGGCGCGATTTTTCGACAAGGCGCTGACGGATGATGGCGGGAAAATTGCGCGGATCGCCCGGCACGCGGCAATCGGTTTCGCCGCTGTGTGTTTGTTGACGATGGCGGCGGTGATTTTTCTATCGTCCCACACGCAACTGCTAGCGCGACCATTGGGAATTTCCGTTGCCGAAGCCAGCCAGTTTAATTTGCACACAACCATTGCGATTGTTTTGCTCCTGCTGTTCGCGCTGTTTGCTTTGCTGGCGGGTTGCAAGCGGAATATAAAATTTTGCTTCGTTTGTTTCGCACTTTTCCCGTTGCTGTTGGTAAATGTGAATTACGGAATGTTGAACGTGGTTTTCAGCGCCAAGTCCGCGCGCACATTAGCGCAGCAATTTCCCGCGCTTTCGCCTCAAACGGAGCTGGCCTGTCTGGAATGTTTTCCGAGCGGACTGCCTTTTTATCTGAAACGCACGGCGACTTTGATAACGAAAGACGGCCGCGAGTTGACGAGCAATTACATCATCTTCCGTTTGAAGACGGAAAATCCGTGGCCGACAAATCTGGTTCCCGTCGCTGAACTGAATCAATGGCTCGCCGCGCGGAATCATCCGGTGTTTTTGCTCGCCCGGCAAGAGGATCGAAGCAGGCTTGAAGCGAGTGCCGCCAATCGCGGAGCAACCATCGAGCAATTGACGCCGTTTTATATTGGCGTTCTTTTGCCCTCGCCTTAAAATTTTTGCAATGTGCGGCATCTGCGGCATCGTCAGCGTTTCGGAATTGCGACAGCCCGAATCCGTCCGGCTCTGGGTGAACGCGATGTTGCAGGCGCTTTCGCATCGCGGCCCGGATGACACCGGCATCGTCACTTCGGAATCAGCAGTGCTGGGCGCAACCCGCCTCGCGATTCGTGGCGGACCTGACGGACATCAACCGATGGTGGATGCAGCCAGCGGCGTGGTGGCGGTCTGCAACGGCGAAATAGACAACCATCAGGAATTGCGGCGCTGGCTGGAAGAACGCGGACGTCCCGTGACGCAGGCAACCGACGTGGCCGTCATTCCCGGTTTGTATCTGGAACTTGGCGAAGCATTTGCAAGCCGGTTGACGGGCGCATTTGCCATCGCTGTCTGGGATCCGCGCCATCATCGCCTCACGCTGGTGCGCGACCGCGCGGGCGAACGTCCGCTTTTCTTCACGCGAAATGGCGGGGAAACAATTTTTGCCACCGAGATCGCGGGCATTGTCTCCGGCGGAAAATTGCCGACGCCCATCAATGAAGACGCGCTGCGAAGATATTTACGATTTGGATTTTTCACTTCACCCGAAACGCCTTTTGCCAACATTGAAAAAGTTCCGCCCGGTGGCATTGTCCAGATAGAACCGCAAGGCATCCGCCGTTCGAAGTATTGGCGCTGGAATAATATCGAGGCCGCAAAACAGCGTCCTTCCCTCGATACATTTGACCGCGTGTTCCGCGAAGCAGTGCGGCGGCAAAGCGATGCGGACGTGGACTTCGCGGTTTTTTTGAGCGGCGGCGTTGACTCATCGCTGATCTCGGCGGTCACGCGGTCGTTGCATCCCGAACGTCCGCTGAAGGCTTACACTTTGCGTTTCGAGGAGGAATCATTTGACGAAGGGGATTTCGCCGCGAACGTCGCCCGCCAATTGAAAATGGAACCCGTGACAGTCTGGGTTCGCCCTGAAGATTTTCGCAGCGGCTTATCCTCGCTCATTCAAATGGTCGGCGAACCGCTGGCGGATCCGGCGTGGTTGCCCACGGCGTTGCTGGCGCGACGGGCCGCGCAAGATGTGCGGCTGGCATTGGTGGGCGAAGGCGCGGACGAACTTTTCGGCGGGTATCCGACTTATCTGGGCGCGGGCATCGCCGAACGATATGGAAAACTGCCCGCTTGGATAAAGTCGCCCTTTCGCCGCTTCATCGAATCGCGACCGCCCGACGAAAAAAAAGTCTCGATCTCCTATTTGCTCAAGCGTTTTGTGCAAGGCGCGGAACTGGACGGAATGAACCGCCATCAACTTTGGACTTCAAACATCACCCCGCAAATTCTTGCCCGGCTCGGCGTGCCGCCGACGCCTCCGCGTGGCGACGATGCCGTCGGCGGCGCGCTGCTCGACCGCGTGCAACGATGGGATTTGGAAGGTTCACTCGCCGAAGGATTGCTCACCAAAGCCGACCGCGCCAGCATGAGTTCCGCGTTGGAACTGCGCGCGCCATTTTTGGATGAAGCGGTCATGGCCTTTGCCGAAACTTTGCCGGGCGCGGAACGCGTTCGGAATTTTGCCACCAAGACATTTCTGAAACGCTACGCCCTGCGTTATCTTCCCAAGTCCATCGTCTATCGCCGCAAACGCGGTTTGTCCGTGCCCATTAGCCGATGGTTGCGCGGGCCGCTTCGTGAATGGGCGACGGCAGCGCTGGGCAATCCACGCTTGAACCAAATCGGCGTCCGCAATTTGGTTGCGCTGGAATTGCTGTCCGAACATTGTCGCGACGCCGACCACGGCCGAACACTGTGGACATTGATCGTCTTGAGCGAATGGCTGGACTGGTTGGCCAAGGAAGAAACACTGCGGTCAAGTCGCATCATGCAGCCTGTCGCCTGATACCGACCGGATTGTGCCATCCGCGTCCATTTTGGCGATGAGCGGATGCGTATCGCGCTGCAAACAAAACACAACGTCCTCGCGCAATTCAGGAATCGCCAGCAGACGCCGTGCGTTTTCTGAATTGGAAATTGCCGCCGCCAAATCCGGCTTCATTTCCAGCCATGCCCGCCGCGCTATTTGCGTGGAATCTGAAAAATTTGGAATGCGCCGACATGTCGGCGCTTTGGAAAGCGGTGACACGTCACCGCACTCCAAATCCAGATCGCCCAGCAATTCACACAGCGCGCCCGCCGCCAGCACGTCCTCGTCCGCTTTATTTTCACCCGTGCCGGCGCAGACGAGCAAGACGTTATCAAAATTTTTCAGTTGAAGAAATTTCGCCGTCGCCGTGAGGTTCAAAAACGAAGCGGCCAAAACTGTTTTCGCATTTGCGCAAGCACGAAAGGCGCGCGTGCCGTTCGTGGTCGTCGAAACAATTGTTTTGCCGGCCACTTTTTCTTTCGTGTATTCGCGCGGCGAATTGCCGAAATCAAAAACAATTCCATCCACGCGAATTTTCACGCCATCACGTTCGCCGCCGAGCAAAATTAATTCTGGCTTCTGACTTCTGGCTTCTGAATTCTTGATTTCCAGCGCCTCGGAAATTTCCGAAATCGGAATAATTCCTTTTGCGCCATTGTGCAGCGCAGTCACAAACGTGCTGGTCGCGCGCAGCACGTCGAAAACGACGCACGCGGTCGCGCGCAAATCGTGTTGGGCGAGCGCGGGCAATTCCGCCGGAGTCAGGATGGTTTCAATTTTCATTTTTGTCGCGCGAAGGACGCGAAGGCAGCGAAGAAAATTTGCAGTCTATCTACATTTTAGGCGACTTCCATCGAACATTATTAGCGGCATCCAACTTTGCAATCGCCTCCCGCCACTGGTCTGGAGTAGGCGTCTCTGCGGAATTGGTGGCTGACTCTCCAAATTTGACGTTTGGCATCTCCTGCAAGTGCTCACGAAGCATCGTCTTCTGAAGTGCCATGTAATCAGACGCACTACTAAAAAGACGTTGAGCGTCCTGCTTGCGACCCTCATCTTCTGCCATGACTGCAAGTCGTGCTTCCGAAAATGCAATGTTGAGATTAAAACGCCAATAATACTTTGCTTTGTTTCGTTCTGCCAACGAAAGCGTAATCGTATCCTCAAGGGCTTTCTTCGCCTTGTGCTTGTCCGACGCATAAATGGCAAAATACTTATCGCACTGCGCCTCATAATGCTCCCGCATATCGCGGTCGAACCGCTCCTTTTCGGAGGTGCATCCGCAAAGCAGCATCAGCGCAACGATGAGAATGGACGGCTTCATTTGTCGCCTAATATTGTATTCAGCCACAGTCCATGCTCGCCCGCGCGCATGATTGATTTTTGCAATTTCAGCTTTCATCAGGCTTATGAAAGCTGACCGCCGAATTTCTGTCCAGCGCGCATTTGCATGGCTGAAAATAGCCCAGCCTTTTAAGGCTGGGTAAAACATTAACGAGACGAATAAGTCCCGCAAGGGACGGCAGAAGTTTTCTTTCGTCCCTGCGGGACTTTGATAAATTTGCGCGATTAAACCCAGCGCTGAAGCGCTGGGCTATTTTCAAAAACACTATTTGAATCGCATTATCATTTCAATTTCGTCCGCATATAATGAAAAAGATATTGCTGGGCATAACCGGCGTGCGGGCCGAAATGCGGCGCCGCAAAACGGCTTCAAGTTTCATTTGTTTCCCAGTGATTCCGTAAAAAATTTTCTGACTTCATCAGCAAATTGTTGGCGGCGCGCAAAAACATCATGGCCGGTCTGCGGAAGAATGATCAGTTTCTGCTTAACGCCAGCCGCTTCCAATTTGCGACTCATCGTCACGGCTTGTTGCACCGGGACAGTCTGGTCGTCGGCTCCATGAATAAAAAGAAATGGCGGCGCATTGGAATGCACATAAGTCAGCGGACTGGCTGCTTCGGCCAGCTTTTGTTTTTCGGGGAGCGACCCTCCCAGCAATGCGACCAACGCACTGCGCCGATTTTCGTCCGCGCCCTCAAACATCGTTGCCATGTCGCTCGGGCCGGACATCACGCAGACCGCCTGCACTGCGCTGGATTTATGCAGGTTATCGCCGACATCGAAAATTAAATTTTGGCCGGTTATTCCGGCTAGCGAAGCCAGATGTCCGCCCGCAGAGTGACCGATGATGCCGAAGTGTTTTACATCAAGTCCGTAGTCCGGGGCGTGCAGCCGAAGCCAGCGGATGGCGGCTTTGACATCTTCAATCTGCGCCGGAAATTTTGCCTGGCCGCTTAACCGATAGTCAACGCTGGCAATGGCAAAACCAGCGGACACCAAAGGAAGAATTGGCACGTCCTTTTTATCACCCGCGCGCCAGCCACCGCCATGAACCCAGATGATCAACGCGGAAACCCCGGAAGTTTTCGCGGGCAAATAAAGATCAAGTTTGAGCGATTCCTCTCCGATTGTCTTGTAGATTAAATCCGGCAATTTTCGACGGGAAGTTTGAGCGGTGGAATTTTCCGGCGTCTCTGCGACGGAGAATTTTGCAGATCCGAGCATCAACAATGCCAGGACTATGTAAAACAGATTGCTTTTCAAATTATATTTCATTTGTGAAAAGTATTGAATTGTAAAAAAACGTCCAGCTTGCTTTAGCCTCAATTTCCTTTCCCACTTTGCGTTCTTCGCATGACTATTTCAATTTCGTCCGCATATAATGAAAAAGATATTGCTGGGCGTAACCGGCGTGCGGGCCGAAATGCGGCGCGGCAAAGTGTCGCAATTTCTTTTCGCTCACGCGGCGGCGCGGAAAATATAGCTGTTGCAGCGCGCGCTCAATCCAGACATCCACCGGAAACGCGGAATCAAATCCGTAGGCAAACAACAAAACGCAATTGGCGATTTTTTCACCGACGCCGCGCAGTTTCATCAATTCATGTCGCGCTTCGGCCAGCGGCAATTCGCGGATTTTTTCCAAATCCATTTTTCCGTCCGCAATTTGCCGCGCCGCCGCGAGAAGATTGGGCGCGCGAAATCCCATTTTGCATCCACGCAGTTGCGATTCAGTGAGACTTGCGATTTTTTCAGCGGAAGGAAAGGCGAAGCAAAGAGAATTTTTCTCCCTCGCCCCGCCCAAGCGGGAAGAGGGTTGGGGTGAGGGGATTTGAATTGATGCCTCCTCACCCCGTCCCTCTCCTCCTTTTGGGGAGGAGAGGGTGACAGACTGGCCAAAACATTCGCAAAGTTGCGAAACGATTTGGCGGATTTGGACGATTTGTTTCGTCGAAGATAAAATAAACGACGCTAGACATTCCCAGGGATCCTGCCGCAATACTCGCAATCCACGACATGCGGCAACGGCGTTGTTCATCGGCGCATCATCAGGAAACGTTTTGAGAATTTCAGCCAAATCAATTTCGGTTTGAAGGAAATCGCGAAGCCATTGCCAATTTTTTATCGGAGCGGCAGTTTCAGCGCGAATTCCATTTTCAATTTGCGTCAGTCGCACAAATTTTTTTCCGACGACGCCAATCCAGGAATTTCCTATTCTTTGCCAGCGAAAGACTTGTCCCGAATCAAGCGTCGCCGCCAGATCGTAATCGCGCACTGGCAAAATAATCGAGGACGAGGATGACGATGAGGAGGAATCGGCAATTCTCATTTCAAATTGTAGCACGCCCACATATGCTCGCGATGAAAGACACGGTTGCCGATCATAAAATCGTGTTCGCCGAGATCAGTGACGGATTCAAATTCCTGCGCGATGCGCGGCGGCAAAGGCTTCGACGGCGGTCTGGTGCGATTTAACGATTGATGAGCCAGCCATTTCCAGAGCCAGTCGTTATCAATCCGATAAAGGTCAATCTCTGTAACGTAAATGGCGTTCTGGCCTTTGCGATGTTCGCGGTAATTGTATTCCGGCCAGAAATAAAACTGGTTGTCGGGTTCGTCTGAACCCGCAGGATAAACCAGCGGTTCCGTTTGCAACGCCGCCTTTGCTTTCGGCGAATAAAATGAAAACAGTCCGGTGATGCCGTAATGACTGCAAAGGATGAACGCCGGTTTGCCCGGTTGTTCAAGTTTTTCACGTTCAGTTTCCGCGAGTGCAGCAGCTTCTTTCCACGCTCGCACACGGCGGGACGGGTCTTTTTCGCCCGGCAACAATTGGCCGGTGAGTTTTGCGATCAAATTGCTTTGATACATGATGGCGAGCGCAAAAATTCCCAGCGCGACGCCGAAAGTGAAAATCGGTTTTGCCCATCGCCAGCCGGAGCGGAATTTTTCATTCCAATACGCAACCATCAGGCAAAACATCGGCAAAATGGACGGCGCGATCCAATTCGGCTGGATGCGCGAGTGAAATGACCAAAGGAGATGGCCGAAAAAAACCGGCGCGCCCATGCAGAAAAAATAAAGCCAGAGCGGACGTTCACGCCGGAATTTCCAAAACGCGATCATTGCCCACATCATACCGATGAAAAAAATAGGATTGAGCAGCGCAAATTCCGCCAGCAGAAAATCCAGCGTGCGGATTTTCCATTGCGAGCCAAGCCCCGCATTGCTGGCGACATGATGCGCCGTAATCCAACCGTGTTGCGAATTCCAAACCACCACCGGCAAGGTGCAGGCCAAAAAAATAATCAGCGCCAGCCACGGGCCGGGCTTTCGCAGATGAATTCTCGACGCCGGCGCGAGCACAAAAAAAATTATCCAGCAAATGATTTGATAAGCCGCAGTGTATTTGCAAAGAAATCCAAGACCCATTGCGAGACCGACAATCAGCCAATGGCGCATTTTTCCATCTGGTTGCGCGGCGCGCCAGCCCGCGACCATTGCCAGCGTCCAGCACAACACCAGCGGCGGATCAATCGTCATCAAAATAGCGCCAACGCCCAGCAACGGCGTGGCAGTCGCGATAATCAAAAGCGCGAACGACGGGCGTGCGCCGATTTCGCGGGCAAAAAAACGCAGCAACAAGAAGCTGGCGATGCCAGCGAAAAGCGGCGAAAAAAATCGGACGCCAAATTGCGTGTCGCCGAAAAGATGCGTGCCGGCAAATTGAATCAGCGCGATCCCCGGCGGTTTGCTGTAATACGAAAGCGCGAGATGTTTCGACCACGTCCATTGATACGCTTCGTCCTGGCTTAATTCAATCGTGCCGCTCGCCAAGTAAATCCAGCGGCCAATCAGCCCGACGAAAATAAAAACATAGCCGAGGCGAAGCCATTCGATTTCGGATTTTGGATTTCGGATTTGCGAGTTAAAAAATTTTGTGGTCCCGGATTTTGATTCTGGAACGTCCGGTTTTTCTTCCTTGATTCCGCAATCGGGATTCAAAAGCAATGGCAACCGCGCGTGCCAGGTGGAAAACCAGTTCCTGCCGATAAAATTCCAGGCCGTTTGCAATCCAATGACGAAGGCTGCGGCATAACCCGCTCCTAAAATCGCGCCGGCCAGAACGTCGCTTGGATAATGCACGCCGTTATAGACGCGCGAAAAAGATACGCCCAGCGCCATCGGCAACATGAACCACAAACTGCGCCGATAAAAAAGGAACGCGACCATCGTGACCGCGAACCAATTTGCCGCGTGCGCCGACGGCATGGAGCCGGATTGCGAGCAACCGAGACGTTCGATGACATCCGGCAAAGTGATGCACGGACGCGAACGCGCGACGGCGTGTTTGATCGTATTGACAATGAGCGGATCGCCCAGCGCAACGACGAGGAACATCATCAGTGCGCATAAGCGAATTTTCGTGTTTCCAAAAAAAATTGCGGCAAGCGTGGCGGTGATTGCAGCCGGAACAAAAATTTGCATCACGCCGTTGCCGCCGCTCAAAATCGGCATCAGCCAGTCGAACAGCGGATTGCTCAACGAGCCGTTGATGAAATGAAACAGTTTTATGTCAAGCGCTTGCAGCCAGTACATCGGCAAAACTGTAGCGGGAAATGGAAAGTTGGAAAATAGAATTGCGGTAAATCTTAGCCGCGGTAGCGGCGGTAGATAATAGCCCACAGCGGAAGCTGTGGGAATAAAACGTAAATGAAAAAGCCCCGGCCGGGGCGAAAGAAATTTCTGCCGCTCCTGTCGGAGCTTTGACATCGCTTCGATGATTAACCCACGGTTTCACCGTGGGCTACTTTCTTCCGTCGCTCCGCGACTGTCAATAAACCACCAGCGAACGGATTTTATTGCCCTTCAATTTTTCCCGACCGTTCAAAAACTTCAGTTCGATGAGAAAACTGATCTCCAAAATTTCCGCGCCCAATTTTTTTACGAGCGCGACGGCTGCCGCTGCCGTTCCGCCGGTCGCAAGCAAATCGTCAATCAACAAAACGCGCGCGCCGGGCTTGAGCGCGTCAATGTGCATCGCAATCGTCGCCGAGCCGTATTCGAGCGCGTAATCCTGCTCGTGCGTTTTGTGCGGCAATTTTCCTTTTTTGCGGACGGGCACAAAACCGGCGCGCAATTTCATCGCGGCGGCGGCGGCAAAAATAAATCCGCGCGCGTCAATGCCCACGACGGCGTCCACCGAACCCGGCGTCAGCCCGTCGCACAGCAAATCAATCGTGCCTGCAAACAATCGCGCGTCGGCGAGCAACGGCGTGATGTCTTTGAACTGGATTCCCGGTTTCGGAAAATCAGGGATGTTGCGGATGGCGCGTTCGATTTCGGCGGGCGTCACATGAGACATATTATAGCTGTTTGTTTTTTGAGGTTTCGAGCTTCTCGATCATTTTGCGCAATTTTTTCAGCGCAAGGTTCTGGATCTGCCGGACGCGTTCGCGCGTGACGCCAAATTTTTCGCCGACTTCCTCCAAAGTTTTTTCCGAGCCGCCATCGAGACCGAAACGAAAGGTCAAAATCGTCGCTTCACGGTCGTCCAAATGTTTCACCATGTCCTGCAACATTCCCGTGACGGTTTTGTCCTCGAGATTGGCATAAGGCGAGGTGGCATTTTCATCTTCAACGACATCGGCAAAATTATTTGAATCGTCGTCGCCAATCGGCGCATCGAGGGATGCCGGACGGATTGCAGCAAGACGCATCTGCCGGACGCGCGCGGCGGTCATGCCCATTTCGTCGGCCAATTCTTCGTCCGTCGGTTCGCGGCCAAGTTCCTCCTGCAATTTCATCGCGACACGGCGCATCTTGGAAATTTTATCAACGAGATGCACCGGCAGACGGATCGTCTTGGATTGGTTGGCGAGCGCGCGTTTGATGGCCTGCTTGATCCACCACGAACCGTAGGTGGAAAGTTTCCCGCCCTTGGCCGGATCAAACCGCTCGACCGCTTTCATCAAGCCGATGTTGCCTTCGCTGATCAAATCCAGCAGCGGCAGACCGATGCCTTCGTAATCGCGCGCAATTTTCACGACGAGGCGCAAGTTCGCCTTGATCATTTGTTCGCGCGCTTTTTTGTCGCCTTTTTTGATTTTGGCGGCGAGTTCGATTTCTTCCTGCGGCGTGAGCAATTTCACCTGCCCGATTTCGCGCAAATAAAGTTTGATCGCCGTGTCGCCGTTGTAACGCTCGATTTCCTGACGGATGAACACCGTCGTTTCACCTTCGGGTTTTTTGGAAATGTCCGCAGCAGGTTGAGCTGTGAATGATTCGGGAGTCGGCGCGGGAATTTTTTCGCGCCGTGAAATTTTAGCCGCCTTTGGTTTTTGCGTTTTTACCGCCATAAAATTGCAGGTGCAGAAACGTTAAACGGGAATTCCGCGCGAGCAAGAAAAAATGACGGCAACCAATCGCATGACAAAAGTCACCGCTTGAAAATCAACACCGGAGCGGCTTCACGTTACCAACCTGCCCCTGTCACAAGGAGAGGAGTTTTCACTTATAATTTCGAGCGTTTCAAGACACGGGCCGCCCACATCCAGTCCTGTCCCGGTCGACCCCTCGAAATTTTCCTTTGGCTCTTTCACCTGAAAATCTCCCGGCCAACCGGGTGAGAAACGCGACCGCATCCGGTTCTGTGGAAACATTATTTAATAAATTTCATTTCCACTCGGCCTTTACGGCGGGATTCTGAAAAATCAACAAACTGAATCACTGCGGCGGCGCTGCATTGGTGGTTGCTGTTCCCCCGGCAGCAGGCGAATTCGTGTTTGCTTCGGGCACATTGGTCGTCGCATTCATCGAAGGAGATTCGGTGGCCGCATTGGTCATCGAAGCAGCGGGCGCAGGCGCCGTTTCAGTGGCGGATGGCGCATTGGTAGATGCCGACGGATTTTCGGACGTTGGTTTACAGCCGGTTAAAACCAGTCCGGCTGCGATTGCGCATAGTGGAATCATTTTTTTCATAAGTTACTCCGATTTTACGGTGATGTTATTGACGACGTCGTTGACGCCTTGAACTTGTTTGGCGATGTCCTTGGCTTTTGATTTTTGATCCGATGTATTGACAAATCCGCTCAACTGCACAGTGCCGCGGAAAACGTCCACGTTGACGTCGCCATATTTATATTCGGGATTGTCATGCAGCGCATCTTTGACACGCATGGTGAGTGATTTGTCGTCAATGTATTGTCCCGTGCTGCGATTGTATTTATCGCCTGCACAGCCGGTGGTCGTCGTGATGGCAGCCGTGGTCAACAGACCGAGGCACAATGCCAGATTCAGAGTGGTTGCAGTGATTTTCATAATTTTCCTTTTGTTCCTTTGCTTGTTTTCAAGACGGCATTAAAAATTGAATCGCAAGCCCGCGCGACCCACGCCGTAGTCATCCGTTTTGTCGGCAAAAACGTAACGGGCATCCACAAAGAAGCCCACGTGTTCCGCAAAACGAAATTCAATGCCGCCGCCGGCCTGGGCAAGCCGCTGCCTGACCCGGTCAAATTGATATCCGCCGCCGCCGAAAATATACGGCGCAATTCCTGTGTTAATGATTGGAAACCGCAAGATCAAATTTCCCGAGGCGTAATCAACGAATCTTCCCGATGTGTCTTCAGAATAAGCGTCGCCGCCGATGCCGACGTGGCGCGAAAAAAAGATGTTCGCACCGGCACCGGCGCCGAGCCTGCCGTTGCGTTTGATCCGGTCGCCCGAAATATGATCAATGATTTCTTCGCCAAGCGAGCCGCTCGCAAACGCATCAATCGAAAATTCGTGGTCCCGGTAAAAATCATTTACGTCCGTGTCATAATTCGTATAAACCGCCACCGGAGGCGCGGGTTCTGTTTGAACAACTGTCGTCGTCGTTTGGTCTTGCGCCTTGGCCGTGCCAACAATACACGCCACCCCGGTCATTGCCCCAACCATCAGGCATTTCAATATTGTCATAAAATCCTTTTTCTTTTTTTGTTTGAATCCCAGTTGATTTAGCTGGCCATATGCCAATCGGAAAATCGCCGTTTACCCATGAAACAAACAGGTTTTTGGCGGCGTTTTTGCGAAATGTCTTTTTAGGTTTTGCATTTCGCAATATGCTCACAATTTGCGCTTCGGCAGAAAAGCAAGCACGCCGCCGAGAACCACTCCAGCGATGCCGCCCGCCAAAAACCAGATCGTTTTGTCAGTCGGATTTCCCGTGAAGGTGCGCGACACGTCCGAGCCAAACGAGTTCGACGCGTTTATGCCATACACGATAAATGCGATTCCCGCCGCCAGCAGCGCCAGTCCAATTGCTTTATTCATAATTTTCCTTTTATCCTTTGTTTATCCATTCCCGATACAAATCACTTAAACGAAACAGCGGTCCCGTCAACACCCAGGCGACGATCAGCAACATTGCCAGACATACCGATGCGACGCGTCCGACAGCGCGGACGCCGAATTGGGCAAATGTTTCAAGCACGGGAATCTGGATTAATTTTGCTTCGCTGAAAATTTTCAGCACACGTTCATGATGGCGTCTTCCGAACCGAATGGATTTGGAACGTGCCGCACAGATTCCGGGTCGTCGAACCACTGGCCGTCCACGATAAAGCGATATGAATAAATTCCCGGCAACAGCGGAACAATCGTGAACCATGTGCCGTCGTAAGATTGAACCAGGTCGAGCGGCGATTTTTCCCAATCGGTGAAATCGCCGGCAAGCTGGACGGATTTTGCAAAGGGCGCTTCCATGCGAAATTCCGTGTTTCGCAAGCCATCGAGCGGATTTTCAAAAATGCGCGCGATTTTTTTTCCCGGCGGAACGCGCTTCGTTGTCGCCGGCGCGGGAATGCGGCGGTTCCCCGCGCGCGCTGCGACATAAAAATGATTTTCAGGTTTAGCGCCCTTCAATGACGATTCCAATTTTTCCGGCAGGAGCGCCAAAGGAATCCGGTTGGATTGCGATCTCATTTGGGACGCCGCTGGCTGCGCAAAGTTTTCCAAGTGTGCGGCGAGTTGCAGCAAAGCCGCGCTGTTGTTGTTGTCTGTGGGAGAAGTTTTCATTTGTTGATTCTTGATTGGGAGTTCGAACGGTGAAAGGAGAACAAACCGGACGCTTATTTTTGTCGTCGTCGTTGTCGTAAAAGCGCCCGGCTTGTCAAAATCTAAAAGTGCTGGAGCCATAAATCCTTGTTCCTTTATTTTTATCAGCCGGAGTTTCAACGGTCGTTTGATGCCGCGTGCGGCTGGTCCTTTTCTGGATTTGACCGATCAACTCCTCTTCTTTGCCTTCGGCGAAGTGCAAGTCATCGTCCGTCAGCCGCGCAAACCGTTGTTTCAATTTGCCTCTGGCGATGTTCCAATTTCCTATGAATTTCAAGATGCTCATGCGATTGGCGTTTCCTTGGCGTCCAAAATCAAAATCTCCTTTGCAACTGCCGTGCCGTTGATGCTGAAAAAGGCTTTCATTCGAAATTCAGGCGAATTTTAAGGCCACTTCGACTGAATTGATTTGCATACTGCAACCAAAACAATGTGCAGCTTGCACGGCCAATTTTCTCGTGCCAGCAAACAACCAACTTTTCACGCATCAATCGCGGCACAGGACAAGCTTTGAAAAATGTTTAAAGAGTCACTAGAGCGTATCTCATAAATGTCTCAAGAGGATGATTACCGCCGCCAAATGAACAAACCCTTGAAAATTCTCCGCGTGGTATTCATAACGGACCACCAGCCGTCGGAAGCTGAAGAGCCAGGCGAAGAGCCGCTCAAT
>DASQOZ010000076.1:0-5185 GCA_035644195.1 Candidatus Methylomirabilota bacterium
TAACAGAAGGTTTGTATCCATCGCGATTTCTTTCTGAAATTCCGAAAAATTTGCTGAATGAATGGAATTTGCGAACCGGCTATTAAAAACTTCAAACGCGCGGGCAAATCTGGCATCTAATGAGTGTGCGCCACGTCGGAATTTTTTTAATTTGCTTCTGCTTCGCGATTTTTTTGCGGGCGCAAACGGCATTGCCATCATTCGGCAGTTCGTTGTCCGCACATCACACGCAGGCGAAATTGATCTTGTCCGCCGACACCGCAAAGCCCGGTGACACGATTTGGGCGGGCGTGGATTTGAAAATGGAATCCGGCTGGCACACTTACTGGAAAAATCCGGGCGCTGCCGGTTCGCCGACAAAAATCGAATGGCAGTTGCCGCCGGGAATTTCCGCCGGAGAAATCCAATGGCCGCTGCCGAAAAAACTTCCGCCCGCCGAAGTCACGACTTATGGCTACGAAGACGAAGTGATGCTGCTCGTGCCGCTCACGATTGAAACCAACTTGCCCGCTGGCGCGCTGAATCTTGCCGCCAAAGTTTCATGGCTCGAATGCAGGGAGGTTTGCATTCCGGCGAATCGAAATGTCGAAGCGAAATTAAACATCGGCAGCGAATCAAAAAATTCTGCTGACGCGGCAACGGTTGAAATGTGGAAAAGCAAAACGCCAAAAGCAGTTGCAAATTTAGATGTTTATGTCTGGTGGCATGATTCAACGAATACCAATCCAAGAACCCTCATAATTCAAGTCCACGCAGTTCAAACAAACACTTTGGACTTTTTTCCCGATGCAAATGATAGCTTTGAAATTCAACCGGAAACCAAATCGACTTACGACGAATACAGCAATTCGACGATAGTAAATAAATTAGTTAAAAAATTTTCTGGCGATTGGCCGAAGGAAATTTCAGGCGTGTTGGTTTTGAATTCGCGCGAAGGATTTGAAGTTAAAATACCTGTCAGTGACCAAACTCCAGCCGGTGAAACAATTTCTGCATCGAATTCATCATCGGTGAGCAGGACAGGCGTCGCGCCTGTCTCTAACTTAATTGAAAAAAATGCGGAGACAGGCGCGCCGCCTGTCCTACCGTTGATGCTGCTCTATGCCTTCATCGGCGGATTGATTTTGAACATCATGCCGTGCGTGCTGCCGGTCATCGCGTTGAAAATCCTCGGCTTCGTCAGCGAGGCGCGAAGCGAACCGCGACGCGTCCGCAATCTCGGTTTGATTTACGTGCTCGGCGTTTTGATTTCGTTTCTGGCGCTCGCAGCCATCGTCATCGGCGTCAAAGCCGCCGGACATCGCGCGGGCTGGGGAATGCAATTCGGCAGCCCCATTTTCATCGTCTGCCTCACCACGCTCGTCATGCTGGTCGCGCTGAATCTGTTCGGCGTGTTTGAAGTCACGCTCGGCGGACGCACATTAAATGCAGCAGGGCAACTTGCATCGAGGCACGGCGCGAGCGGCGCATTTTTCAACGGCATCCTGGCCACGACTTTGGCGACGCCTTGCACCGCGCCGTTTCTTGCGCCCGCGCTCGGCTTCGCTTTTTCGCAAAGCTCGGCAACAATCATTTTAATTTTTCTCGCCGCCGGATTTGGCCTCGCGTCGCCTTACATTTTATTAAGTTGCAATCCTGCGCTGCTGAAATTTTTGCCGAAGCCCGGCGCATGGATGGAAAAATTCAAGATCGCCATGGGCTTTCCGTTGCTGGCGACGGTTGTGTGGCTTTTCAATGTTGCATCAAGCAGCTACGGCAAAAATGTTTTGTGGCTCGGAATTTTCCTTGTCATTGTTGCGCTCGCCGCGTGGATTTTTGGAGAATTTGTTCAACGCGGTCGCAAACACAAAACTGCGGCGATAATCATCGTTTTGCTTTTACTCGGCGGTGGATACGTTTTTGCTTTGGAAAAAGAATTGGACTGGCGCGAAGCGATGCCGGAGGCGAACACAAGTGGTTCACTCAAAGAATCGGCAAATGGAATTGACTGGCAACGCTGGTCGCCGGAAGCCGTCGCACAGGCGCGCGCCGCCGGGAAACCCGTGCTCGTGGATTTCACTGCCGATTGGTGTCTGACTTGCCAGGTGAACAAAAAAACCAGCATCGAGATTTCTTCCATCCGCAAAAAATTGAAAGATTTGAACGCCGTCGCGCTTGTCGCCGATTACACGCATTTTCCAGACGCCATCACGACAGAATTGCAGCGCTACAATCGCGCGGGCGTTCCATTGGTTTTGGTTTATCCAAAAAATCCTGACGCCGAGCCGATAGTTTTGCCGGCAATCTTGACGCCGGGAATAGTTTTGAACGCTCTTGATCGCGCGTCGCGTTGAACATTTATTGAAACCAATTGTCGAAATTAACGTCTTAATCAATTATGAAAACAACACTCGCAATTTTTACAGCTTTAGCGTTTGCCGCGTCCGCGTTCGCCGTTGAAGTCGGCAAGCCCGCGCCGGATTTCACCGGCACGGACATCAATGGCAAAACAATTCACTTGAGCGATTACAAAGGCAAGGTTGTCGTCATTGAATCTTATAATTCCGATTGTCCGTTTTGCATGAACCACTACAAAACCGGCGCGATGCAGGAATTGCAAAAAGATTTGACCGCAAAAGGCGTCGTCTGGCTGCTCGTGGATTCCGTCAGCCCGAAAAATTTCAGCCATCGCACGCCCGAGCAGGCGCGCAAAGAAATGGCGGATGAAAAAATGGACGTGGCGGCGTGGATTGATGACAGCTCGGGCGCGGTCGGCCATCTCTACGGAATGTTGACGACACCGCATATGTTCGTCATCGCCAAAGACGGCACGCTCGCCTACGACGGCGCGATTGACAGCCGCCCGCAACCGTCCGGCGATCCGCGCACGGCAAAAAATTACGTCCGCGCCGCCGTGAACGATTTAATTGCCGGAAAACCGGTTGAAGTTTCACAGACGAAACCCTACGGCTGCGCGGTTCACTATGCGGATTAAGCTTCGGTTGATTTCAATTAACGCACTTTGCTTCTTGCCAAGTGCGTTTTTTCTTTGCTCAATTTCGTCGAGTGAAATCGAATAAACCTGAAAAACCGTCGGTGGGCATCCTAATGGGCAGCGATTCGGACTGGCCAGTCATGAAAGCTGCTGCCGAAGTTTGCGCGGAGTTTGAAATTTTCTGCGAAGCGAAGGTCATTTCCGCGCATCGCACACCGCAGGATTTGGAAGCGTTCGCCGTCAACGCGCTCATGCGCGGCATGAAAGTCATCATCGCTGGCGCGGGCGGCGCGGCACATTTGCCCGGCGTGACTGCCGCTTACACGACGCTGCCGGTCATCGGCGTGCCGATTGAAAGCAAATCGCTCAAGGGTCTCGACTCGCTTTTGTCAATCGTGCAAATGCCGCCGGGCGTGCCGGTCGCGACGGTCGGCATCAACGGCGCGCGCAACGCCGGAATTTTAGCGGTTCAAATTCTTGCAACGAGCGATGAAAAATTGCGAAAGGCGTTGATGCAATTCAAACAAAAGCTCGCCGACGAATCGCGCGCGAAAAATAAAAACATTTCGTGAATCGCTTTGGACTGCGGCGATATGTCGCCGCTTTCAAAGCGCGGATATGTCCGCGCACTCCAAATAAATCATGCAACAGCTCATCGCAGGCGTCCACAAATTCCGCAACGACGAGTTTGGCAATTATCGCAAACTGTTCCGCAAGCTCTCGCAGGAAGGACAAAATCCGCACACGCTGTTCATCACCTGCTCGGACTCGCGCGTGCTCGCCGAACTCATCACGCAAAGCAAGCCCGGCGATTTGTTCGTCGTCAAAAACATTGGCAACATCGTTCCGCCCGCCAGCGCGAAAGGCGACACCAATTCCACCGCCGCCGCGATTGAATTTGCAGTGGAAAATTTGAAAGTCAGCGACATCGTCATTTGCGGCCATTCGCAATGCGGCGCGATTTCCTGCCTGCTCGGCAGAAATCCCGTGACCGATCTGATGCCGCACTTGCGCGACTGGCTGAATCTCGCCGCGCCGGTTTTGGAAACGCTGAAAAAAGATTACACGCACCTTCAAAATGCAACCGAGCAGGAAACCGCCGCCGCTGTGGAAAATGTTTTGTTCAGCCTCGACAATCTTCACAGCTATCCGTGCGTGCAGGAGCGGTTGATGGGCGGCTCGCTGCGATTGCACGGCTGGTTTTTTGAGATCGCCACGGCGGAATTGTTCGCCTACGACCCGGAAGCGCGGCAGTTCGCGCCGCTCGTGCAGGAAAAGTAAATTTAATCTTTCATTACGCCATTTCTCCAAACCTGAATCCTTTGCGATAAATCATGACTTTCTTTATCGGCATAAATGAATCTAGTAGCTGATTCAGCAATAACTTTATTGAAAGCGTCCGCATTGGTAAGTTTGTAGTGAGCAAAATCATATTGCCACGAATCATCAATAACCAGCATTCGCTTTGGAGATACGGGGAAAAAAATCATAGTTCCGGGAGTTCCAAATCCAAAATGCGCTTCGGCACAAGTTCCACGATGCAACACGACTGGAAAATCGGATGTCACAAATACCGGAACATCCGAAAAAACAATTCCCCATCGACGATTAACGAGAATTTTCGAAAGATGCTCTGCTTGTTCTGGCATTTGATTTACAAAGGCGCCTTGAATATTTTCTGCATGAAATTCTTTTTTAACTTCTGACGACCGCAACCACACCGATTTGTTTTGCGCCACAATTTCAATAACTCCATCCGGCATTTGTTCTGCAAATTTTTGAAAGCGAGAAGCCACCCTTGTTAAAAATTTCTTCCTGCTTGGATGTCTGGAATCCATGTGCGCAATAAATCGAGCGACATTTTTTCGAGTTTGTAAATTTTCACAACGGTCAATTATTGCAGGCCAAAGTGGCGCAAAAATATTTTCAATACACTCGTCTAATTTGTTTTCAGTGGTTAAAGACGGAATCCCATCAATCGCGGGATGTGAATAGAGACCGCGTTCAAATGCAATTTCGTCAATTGAAATATGGACGGGCTGGCTTTTCATTCCATAAACCCAAAGCTTTTCACTAGAGCGTATCTCATAAATGTCTCAAGAGGATGATTACCGCCGCCAAATGAACAAACCCTTGAAAATTCTCCGCGTGGTATTCATAACGGACCACCAGCCGTCGGAAGCTGAAGAGCCAGGCGAAGAGCCGCTCAAT
>DASQOZ010000077.1:0-29481 GCA_035644195.1 Candidatus Methylomirabilota bacterium
ATTGAGCGGCTCTTCGCCTGGCTCTTCAGCTTCCGACGGCTGGTGGTCCGTTATGAATACCACGCGGAGAATTTTCAAGGGTTTGTTCATTTGGCGGCGGTAATCATCCTCTTGAGACATTTATGAGATACGCTCTAGTAAGACCACATTCGGATTGAGTTAGAAACGGCAGATAGACAGATAATGCCAGACTGCTCTTTTAAAAACTCGGTTGTATCTTGTGGATATTTTTCCGTCCAATAGGGCAAATGTGCATCAAACTGCTTTGTCGCTTCGGCTGATGACAACCCACGAGTCGGAGCAAATTCTTCAACAAATTTTTCCCTCAACAAATTCACATCCCATGTGATGGGAGCAGAACATTCAAAAGGATCGTTTAGCTCGTCTGGTTTAGCAGCGTATATCTGCTGCTTTGAGATTTCGTCCAATGCCCATTTGGTAGGTGGACGGTAGCGGAATAACATTGGAGGCGGATTTGCGCGCTCAAAGAACTTTGCAACGATTTGATCTATATTCATGTGATCTTCGCGTTGCCGCAGACTACTCACGCCTTCGCGTAAACCTCCGCGCCTTTTTCCACGAACTCTTTCGACTTTTCTTCCATCCCTTTCTTCAGCGCCTCTTCTTCGGCGATGCCTTGTTCGGCGGCGTATTTGCGGACGTCTTCGGTGATCTTCATCGAGCAGAAATGCGGGCCGCACATGGAGCAGAAGTGCGCGGTCTTGGCACCTTCCTGCGGCAGCGTTTCGTCGTGGAACTCGCGCGCGGTCACGGGGTCGAGCGACAGGTTGAATTGATCTTCCCAGCGAAATTCAAAACGCGCCTTGCTCAACGCGTTGTCGCGGTATTGCGCGCCCGGATGGCCTTTGGCGAGGTCGGCGGCGTGCGCCGCAATTTTGTAAGCGATGACGCCGTCTTTCACGTCTTTCTTGTCCGGCAGGCCGAGGTGTTCCTTGGGAGTGACGTAGCAAAGCATCGCACAGCCATACCAACCGATCATCGCCGCGCCGATGCCGCTGGTGATGTGGTCGTAGCCGGGCGCGATGTCAGTGGTGAGCGGTCCGAGCGTGTAGAACGGCGCTTCGTGACACCATTTGAGTTGCTTCGCCATGTTCTCTTCAATCATGTGAATTGGAACATGACCCGGTCCTTCGTTCATCACTTGCACGCCTTTGGCCCACGCGCGCGTGGTGAGTTCGCCCTGCACTTCGAGTTCGCCGAATTGCGCTTCGTCATTGGCGTCGGCGATTGAACCCGGACGCAAACCGTCGCCGATAGAAAAACTCACGTCATACGCGGCCATGATTTCGCAAATCTCGTCCCAATGCGTGTAAGTGAAATTTTCCTGATGATGCGCGAGACACCATTTCGCCAAAATCGAGCCGCCGCGCGAAACAATTCCCGTCATGCGCCGCGCCGTGAGTGGAATGAATCGCAACAAAACTCCGGCGTGAACGGTAAAATAATCCACGCCCTGCTCGGCCTGCTCAATCAAAGTGTCGCGGTAAATTTCCCAGGTGAGTTCCTCGGCCTTGCCGCCGACTTTTTCGAGCGCCTGATAAATCGGCACGGTTCCAATCGGCACCGGCGAGTTGCGCAAAATCCATTCGCGCGTGGCGTGAATGTTTTTTCCAGTGGACAAATCCATCACGGTGTCCGCGCCCCATTTTGTCGCCCAGCGCATTTTCTCAACTTCTTCTTCGATGCTGGACGCGACGGCGGAGTTGCCGATGTTGGCATTTATTTTGACGAGAAAATTCCGGCCAATGATCATCGGCTCAAGTTCAGGATGATTGATGTTCGACGGAATGATCGCACGCCCGGCGGCGACTTCATCCCGCACAAACTCCGGAGTGATTTCTTTTGGGATGCGCTGCGGAAATTTTTTGAAAACGCTCGGCGTAAACTCACTGTTCTCGAGTTGGCTGCTGCCAGCGTGCTGCTTGTCGAGATCGTTGCGTCTGTTGTCGGCGCGTAAATCGTCAATCGTCAATCGTAAATTGGTCTGGCCCATGTTCTCGCGGATGGCAATAAATTCCATTTCGGGGGTGATAATCCCCTGTTTCGCATACCAAAGCTGCGTGACGGGATGACCTTTGCTCGCGCGGAGCGGCTTGCGGCGTTGACCGAGCAAGCCGGGAAATTCCACAAGGCGATTTTTCTCCGCCTTGCTCGCGAACTCCGCGTGCTTGCCGGAGAGGTAGCCATTGTCCATCGGCTTCACCTCACGCCCGTCGTGTTCCTCGACATCGCCACGCTTCAAAATCCAGTCACGGCGCAGTGCGGGTAAACCCTCTTCCGCTTTTCCGGTGAAGGCAGGATCGCCCCACGGCCCGCTGCAATCATAGACGCGCACGGGCGCATTGTTCTCGACCGCGCCGGTGTAAGACTTGGTGTCGCTGACTTCTATCTCGCGCATCGGCACGCGGACGTCAGTGTGGATTTTGCCCGGCACAAAAACTTTTTTACTGTTGGGCAGTTGTTCGCTGCTGTGTGGCTCGAATGAATCTTTGGATGCGATCATAATTTTATTTGCGCCCAAGGAATGCCGGTAGAAGAACGGCCGCCACAAATGGTGACCGGCACTGCGTGCCTTCCTACGCCAGCATTACCTGGATCAGGTTCAACGGGTCTTTCGCGTTCCGCGCGAAACTCTCAGCTTCATCCCGCGCCTGCGGGATGATTTGGCTCCCCGAACAACTTGAAGCTAGAACGATTTGCCTGAAGCGTCAAGCGCGTCAAAGCAGCTTCCCGCGCAAAATGAGGTATGCCACGTTGAAATAAATTAGAATGCCCGTCACGTCCACAAGCGTGGCGACGAACGGGGCGGATGCTGCCGCTGGATCGAATTTCAAGCGGCGCAAAATCAGCGGCAACATTGACCCCACCAAACTGCCAAATAATACGACGCCCACCAAACTGCAACCAATCGTTCCGGCGATGAGCAGATAGTGCAGCCCATAATTTTTGAATCCCAGATATTGCCACGCCAGGATACGTATGACGCCCAACACTGCCAACACGCACCCGAGCGTCAATCCCGCTACAAACTCACGACGCATCACGCGCCACCAGTCGCCCAATGTCACATCTCGTATGGCCAAAGCGCGGATAATCAGCGATGTCGCTTGCGAACCGGAATTGCCCCCGCTGGAAATGATCAAGGGAATGAATGAGCCCAAAATAATTGCCTTTCCCAATTCGCCCTCAAAATGACTCATTGCTGACGCCGTCAACATTTCGCCTAAAAACAAAACCGACAGCCACCCTGCGCGTTTTTTGATCATTGAGAGAATTCCAATTTTCAAATACGGCGCATCCAATGCAGACACACCACCCATTTTTTGAATGTCCTCGGTCGCCTTTTGTTCCGCCACATCCAAAATGTCGTCAACGGTGATGACTCCGAGCAATACGTCTTGCGAATCCACGACGGGCAAAACCGTCACGTCATATTTTTTGAAAGCGGTGACGGCGGTTTCCTGGTCGTCCGTCGCGCGCAACGCCAAATTTTGGTGTTCGAGCAATTCCGTGACCGGCGTTTGCGGGTCGGCCACGACTAGTTTGCGCAGCCCGACGAAATCCACAAGTCGGCCTTTGTCGTCCACGACGTAAAGCTGTCCCATCGCATCGCGCTTGTGATGTTCGCGGCGCAGATGTTCGAGCACTTCGGCAACGGTCCAACTTTGTTTGATGGCAACGTATTCAGGCGTCATGCGCCGGCCAATGGAACGCGGCGGATAACCAAGAAGTTCCGTGGCGATTTTTCGCTCGTCGGGATTAAGCAATCCCAAAAGTTTTTGCGTGGCAGTTGCGGGCAACTCTTCAAGCAGCCGCGTGCGGTCGTCGGGCGAAATGTCATTCAGGATTTGAGCGACCTGTTCGTTGCCAAGCGCGTGGAGTGTTTGTTCCTGATCTTCGAGCGGCAGATATTCAAAAACTTCCGCCGCCAAATCGCGCGGAAGCAATCGCAACAGCACGGCTTCGTCGTCGGGATTCAGATCCACAAAAATTTCCGCGACATCCGCCGGAGCAAAGCCGCAGAGGATTTCGCGCAGGCCGTTGAAATCGCGCTGGCGTATAAGTTCCGCCAGCTCGGGCATGAGAAGATTGCCGATCATTTGCCTGATGAAACAAAAAATTTCGCCGCGCGTAAAACAAAAAGCCGTTCCGCATCGCACGGAACGGCTGTGTTAGGCTTGATCAAAGCGATCACTTTTGCTCAAGCCTCAAATGATTTTCCGCAACCGCAACTTTGTTTGGCATTCGGATTTGAAATCTTGAAACCGCCGGCAGTCAGCGAATCGCTGAAGTCCACGACCGTGCCGCGCAGATAATTCGCGCTGATGGGGTCAATCAAAACGTCAACGCCGCGCTCTTCGGCTGTTAAATCGCCATCGCGCCTTTCATCGAAGACCATGCCATATTGCATTCCCGAACAGCCGCCTTGCTCGACGTAAAGGCGCAAATGTTTCCCCGCATTTTCCGACTTGGCGAGAAGCGACTTTACTTCTGCAACGGCGTTTTCGGTGAGACTGACGGTCGGTTCGGCTGTGGCGATTTCACTCATTGTTCGATGCACACTAAACTCACGCTGCGGACGTGTCAAACGTCAGCTTAATTTTTTATTTGCGAAAATTCGGCGCGCTTTTTCTCCAGCGAATCCTTCAACTGTGGCAGCAATCCTTCCATTTCAGTAATAAAACCATCCACACCTTCCGGCGGCGCGACACGCAGCGATTGCATCAACGGCAACGCTCGCAAACCCGCTTCTTTCACCCAAAATTCGCGGGCAGTCTCGTCGTCGCGCAGATTTTTTCCATAACCAGTTTCAAATGCGTCGAAATAATTATCCAGCGCCAAGTGCAGCAAAGCGTTTTTGTCGTCACCGGTCACAACAAGCTCGGCTTTTTTTTCCAAAGTCATGCCAAAGCCGATTTGCGCGCGACAACGCAGAGAAATACCTGCCATTGAATTCGTGCTGAAAACTTGCGCGTAAGTGTTGGTCGCTGCGTCATAATTGGCCAATTGCACGGCGCAGTCGCCAATGTAGCACAACGCCAGCGCGCCAAAATCGTTCGTCGGATACTTTTGAACGATGAGGACAAACACATTCGTGGCAAATTGAAAATTTGCGAGCGGGTTGTTTGTGATGCTCGACTCGTAAGACATCAACGCATTGCCCCACGCGAACTGCGCCTGCACCGCCACGTCCGCCGGACAATTGGTGTCGCTGATTGCATCCTGAAAATATTTTATCGCGTCATGATAACCGCTGCGTCCGGCCGCTGCGCGTCCAGCCATGAGACGCGCCGGATGTGCCAGATCGGACGCCGGCCAATCCTGATAAACGCGCTCATAATTTGTCTCCGCGCCCGTGAAATTTTTTTGGCCGTAAAAATAATCGCCCAGCCACCATTGCGCCTGCGGTGCCAGTTCGTTTGTCGGAAATTGAGCGACGAAATTTGCGAACAGTGCGACCGCGTTGGTTTCGTTGCCAGCCTGAAAATTCGCCCACGCCAGCGCGTAACTGGCGCGCGGCAACAATTCATTGGTTGGAAATTCAGCCAGCCAATGTTCATAATTCGTAATCGCGGCAGGCCAATTTTTTTCCAATTCGTAAGTGTGCGCGACGGCAAATTCCACTTGCGGCTTCAAATTTGAATTCGGCCATTGCTGTTCAAAATTTTGAAACGTTTCCCGTGCTGCGGCAGGTTTGCCAAAATCGCCCAAACCCTCGGCGTAAAGCAGTTCGGCGTTCGGCATCAATTCGCTGCTGTAAAAATGCTTCAATAATTTTGAAAGAGCGATGCTGGCATTGGTCGGATCGTTCAATTCCAAACTTGCACGCAAACTTTGATAAAGCGCCTGCGCGCCGAGCGACCGCACGACATCTGGAAAATCCGTGAAATCATTCACCACAGCGTTGTAATTTGTCCGTGCGCCGGCAAAATTTTGTTCTGCAAACTGCGCGTCCGCGAGTTTGAATTTTGCCACGGCCAAATCTTCCGATGGCGGCAATTGTTGCGCGGCGGATTTGAAATCTGCCAGACTTTCGGGAATCTTTTGCGCAAACCAATTGCACCAGCCGCGATCCAGAAACGCCTTGCCCGCGAGCGGACTGTTGGCAAACGCGCCAAGGAATTGATCGAAGTTGGTTTGCGCTGCCTGCAATTCATTCGTGGCCGAGTGATTGGCGGCGT
Source organism: Candidatus Methylomirabilota bacterium (assembly GCA_035644195.1). Classification (GTDB taxonomy): domain Bacteria; phylum Verrucomicrobiota; class Verrucomicrobiia; order Limisphaerales; family UBA11358; genus UBA11358. Next base: position 6,204 of record DASQOZ010000077.1, read on the forward strand.
AACTTTTCAAATGCATTTCACCCAGCGTCAACAGCGCCATGTCCGCCACGGATGAATTGGAAAATTGCTGTAGAAAATCCGCCAATTTTTGTCCCGCGTTCGTCAGTTGATTTTGTGCGAGGGAGATTTCTGCGATTTTCAAAATCGCCTGCCGCTGCCATTTCACGGGCGCATTCGTCAAATTTTTGCTATAAACGGCAATTGCGTCACCGGATAAATTCATTTTCGCCAGCAAATCCGCGCGCAACGCCCTGCTTTCAGCGAGTAAATTATCGTCGCGTTGGAAATTGGCGATTTGAAGCAGATTCGTCGAGGCCGCCAGCGCCGCCGGAAAATCGCCAGCCGACATTTTTACCCGGCAAAGCAAATCCGCCCGCTGCCAGTCCAACTGTGGAGAAAGTGTTTGAGAATTGATCGCTTCCAAAATCGCCGCCGCGCCGTCAAAATTCGTTTGCTCAAATTTTGCCTGCGCCAGCAGCAAATGCCCGCGCGCGACCGTCTCGCCCGCCGAATCCGCTTGCGCCGCATATTGAAAAATACCGTTCGTTTCTTCCAGCAACGATTCCACTTGCGGCCAGTTCTTCGATTGTGCTTGCGCCGAAGCCGCCTCGACAATGCCGCGCACGGCTAATGATGATTTTGGAAAATTTTGCGCCAGCGAAACGAATGTGTCCGACGCCGACAAAAAATTGCCGCCGGCAAATTGCGATTCGCCGGTCCAATAAACGTATTGGTCTTCGAGATTTTTCGCCTTCGATTGATTTGATTTGAGCAATGCGACGGCTTCCCCAAATTTTTTCTGCTGAAATTCCGATTGCGCCTGCAGCAGCATGGCCTGCGACGCGTTCGTGGAATTTGGAAAATTTTCCATGAACTGCGCGAATTCCATTTCGGACCGACTCCATATTTTGGCCTGAAACGCCGCCGTTGCCGCCGCAAACGCGCGATCTTCCTTCGCGCTGCTCGCGGCAAAAATTTGTCCGCCGCTCAAAACGAGCGCGAACAAAGTCAAAAATAACAACCGTAAAAATGCCATTGCGTTAAATCTAAACGACATTGCGAAATGAAAAAAGCCGAAACCAGCGGAGCGCTCAAGCCAAAACGCTTTTCAAATACTGTCCCGTGTAACTCCCGGCGCATTCCGTGATTTTTTCCGGCGGACCCTCGGCCACAATTTTTCCGCCCGCGCCGCCGCCTTCCGGCCCCAAATCAATGATCCAATCCGCCGTTTTAATCACGTCCAGATTATGCTCGATGATCAGCAGCGTGTTTCCCGTCTCGCGCAATTTGAAAAGCACTTCGAGCAACTTCGCCACGTCGTGAAAATGCAATCCCGTCGTCGGCTCGTCCAAAATGTAAAGCGTTTTGCCCGTCGCCTTGCGGCACAATTCCGTCGCCAGTTTCACGCGCTGCGCCTCGCCGCCGCTCAACGTCGTCGCCTGCTGGCCGAGATGGATGTAACCGAGGCCAACTTCCGCGAGCGTCAGCAGCGGATCGTAAATTTTCGGCACGGCTCGAAAAAAACCCACCGCTTCCTCGACCGTCATGTCCAAAACGTCCGCGATATTTTTTCCTTTGTAGGAAATTTCCAGCGTTTCGCGATTGTAACGCTTGCCGCCACACGCCTCGCACGTCACATACACCGCCGGAAGAAAATTCATCTCAATTTTCAAAACGCCGTCGCCTTCACATTTTTCGCAGCGGCCGCCCTTGACGTTGAAGCTGAACCGGCCCGGCTCGTAACCGCGCACTTTCGCCGCCGGCAAGCGCGCGAACAAATCGCGGATATGATTGAACATTCCCGTGTAAGTGGCCGGATTGCTGCGCGGCGTCCGGCCAATCGGCGACTGGTCAATCACGATGACCTTGTCCAGATTTTCAAAACCTTTCAACGCGCGATGCTCGCCGGGAATTTCCTTCGAGCCGTAAAATTTTCGGAACAGCGCGCGCTGCAAAATGTCGTTGACCAGCGTGCTTTTGCCCGAGCCGCTCACGCCCGTGACGCAAGTGAACGTGCCGAGCGGAATCCGCACGTCAATGTTCTGCAAATTGTTTTCCTTTGCGCCGAGCAATTCAAGCCAGCCTTTTTCCGACGGTGAAATTCTTTTTTTTGGAATCGGGATCGCCATTTCGCCCGTCAGATATTTTGCCGTGAGCGATTTTTTGTTCGCCAGAATTTCCGGCAATGTGCCCGCAGCGACCAATTCGCCGCCGTGGACACCCGCGCCCGGCCCCAAGTCCAAAATGTAATCCGCATGGCGAATCGTATCCGCATCGTGCTCGACGACCAAAACCGTGTTGCCCAAATCACGCAGGCCTTTCAGCGTGTGAAGCAATCGGTCGTTGTCGCGCTGATGCAGGCCGATGCTCGGCTCGTCCAGAACGTAAAGCACGCCGACAAGCGCCGCGCCGATTTGTGTCGCCAATCGAATACGCTGCGCCTCGCCGCCGCTCAACGTGCCGCTCTCGCGATCCAGCGTAAGATAGCCAAGCCCGACATTGCGCAAAAATCCAAGCCGCGCGCGGATTTCCTTGATGACTTCAGCGGCGATTTTTTGCTCGAATTCCGTCAATTTAAGATTTGCAAAAAAATCATCCGCTTTTTCCACGGACAAATTGCAAACGTCCATAATTGAAAGACCGGGAATTTTGGGGAGCGCGAGCCTCCGGCTCGCCGTTTTTGGCGTCTCGCCAAAAACTTTCGTGCGAATCGCTTCGGATGATGTTTCCGGCGAGACGCCGGAAACTGCGGGCGGGACGCCCGCGCTCCCAAGCGTCACGGCGAGAATTTCCGGCTTCAAGCGTTTGCCTTTGCACGCGTCGCAAAATTGCGGGCTCATGTATTGCTTGAGTCGGTTGCGGATGAATTCACTTTCGCTTTCCGTTGCGTGGCGCTCCAGATTCGGCAGCACGCCTTCAAACGGACGGTCAATGCTGCTGACTTTTCCGGCACGCCAGAATTTGAATTCCACGTTGTCCTCACCGGAGCCGTTCATCAGCGCCTTGCGAAAATCTTCCGGCAAATCCTTGTAAGGCGTTTCGAGTGCCACATTGAAATGCCCGGCGACAGAGCGCAACATGGCTTTGTAATAAATGTTCATCCGCTTGCCCGCGCGCCGCCACGGCTGGATGGCGCTTTCGAGCGGCTCTTCGGGATTTGGCACGACGAAATGCTCGTCGAAAATCATTTTTTGGCCGAGTCCGTGGCAGACCGGACACGCTCCGGCGGGCGCGTTGAAAGAAAAATGTTTCGGCGTCGGCGGATCAAAACTTTTGCCAGTCGCGGGCGAACACATTTTGTTTGAGTGCAACGTCTCAATCCACGCATCGTTTGGGAGGGTCGCCGTGTCGGCGACCCTGACTTTAGTTTGGGACGGCGACACGCCGTCCCTCCCATTTAATTGATGCAGCGCGAGCAAAACGCCTTCACCCCAGCGCAACGCGGTTTCAACCGAATCGCCGAGGCGCACGCGGATTTTGTCGTCAATCACGAGCCGGTCAACGACGGCTTCGATGTTGTGGAATTTTTTCTTGTCCAATTTTACCGGACGATTTGTGTCGCCGAGTTCGACCAATTCACCGTCAACTCTGGCGCGGACGAAACCTTCGCGCGCGAGACGTTCCAGCACGTCGCGGAATTCGCCTTTCTGCCGGCGCACGACCGGCGCGAGCAGCATGACTTTGGTTTTTTGCGGCAGCGCGAGAATTTTGTCCACGATGTCGCTCGTGCTTTGCGTGGAAATTGGAACGCCGGTTTCGGGACAATGCGCCTGGCCGATGTGCGCGTAAAGCAGCCGCAGGTAATCGTAAATTTCCGTCGTCGTGGCGATGATCGAGCGCGGGCTGCTTCCAGAGCTTCTTTGCTCAATCGCAATCGCCGGTGAAAGTCCCTCGATGAAATCCACGTCCGGTTTTTGCAATTGATCGAGGAACTGCCGTGCGTAAGCGGAAAGGCTTTCGACGTATTTGCGCTGGCCTTCGGCGTAAATCGTGTCGAACGCGAGCGACGATTTGCCGCTGCCGCTCAAGCCGGTGACGACGACCAGCTTGTCGCGCGGAATCTGGAGCGTGAGATTTTTGAGGTTGTGCTCCCTCGCGCCGCCGATTTTGATGAACTCTTTGCTCACAGATGCAAAATTTCAGATTGAACGAATCTGTAATTTTACACCGAAGCGACAGGAAAGCAAAGTTGGAGCGTAAAAAAATTGGAATTTTTTATCCGCAGATTGCGCCGATTATCGCAGATGAAAAATAAATCTGCGCAAATCTGTATTATCTGCGGATTTATTCTGGAATTAATTTCCCGTCACGGCGAAATTTGCACAAGCCGGTAGAAACGTTGCGCGCCCAGTGGCGCGGTCTGCGAGCCGTCGTCCGTGAACGTGAAATTGCCATTGCCGGATGTGATGATCTGCGGATCGGTGTTCCACGGCTGCGTAAGGTCGTCCGTCCATTGCACCTGAAATTGCGCGCTTGGCGACGCCGTCCAATTGAGCGTCGTCGCGCTGCCCGACATTGAAACGCTGCTGATGACCAATGACGACAACCCTGAATTCGTGGCGTTGCCATGATCAAAATCCACTTCGATTCCGTAATTGACGGTGAAACTATTCGTGTTCTGGACGCCGAGGTAATATGTTTGGCCTTCATAAATATTTGGCGGCGACTGCAAATTTGCCGCATTAGTCGTGCTCAACAGAGTGGAACCACTCGTTCCGCTCATCAATGGTATGTTGGTCGTCGGCGGACTGTTCGTGTCAAACCAGACGTTCACCGGCGCGCTGGCAAAGAGCAGAAGGTTCGTGGCGATGGTCGCATTCGTCGGCACATTGATCTGAAACCAGGCAATGTCACCTGCGCCGATGGAATTGGTTTGTCCCAAACCGCCACTGACACTGGCGGGAACCGCGTTGGTATTTGCAAAAACGAATTGGAGCTGCCAGCTTACGAGCGAATTTGTCAATCCCCCGCCCGCGCGGTCATCCTGAATTTCCAACTGCCAATTGCCGAAAGCATTTTCGCCGGTGAAAGCGTCGAGCGATTGTTCGGGCAGGTAATAAAGATTTCCAGGCACTTGCGTCAGAATGAAATCATCAAAAAGGGCGTTAGTTTCAAATGTTTCATTCAAGACGCTGTTTGCGACAAAGCCGCCGCCTGAAGCATCCAAAACCAATGGCTCTCCGTTCTGCGTCGCGGTAAAAGTAACAGTGTTTGTCTGCCAATTGACCGTTGCTGTGCCATTGTTGGTGGCAAACGCAAAACTTAAAACGTAAGTCAAGCCACTTGAAACCGGCAGGTTGTTGGAAACCGCGCCGTTATCCAATGCCATTAAATTTGGCAGGGAATTAGCCGTTGGATTGTCCACAATGTCCACTTGATTTGTCAGCACTATCCATCCAAACAGTAATGGTGCCGGTGCAGAATAAGTTCCCAAGGCGTCAGCATCAAAATTATCCGTGAACGCAATGCTCGTGTTTGTATTCGGCAAAAACGGTGGCGCAGCATATTTGATGGGCGTCGTCGTCAGGTTCGTATCTTCGGTGAAGGTGAGATATAAATAATTTGTCTCAACGGCGTGAACAGTGTAAGTCCATTTTGTGGTTGGCACGGGATTTGTATTTTGGTTCATGATAATCGTCAACAGTGTTGACGTTCCAGGTCCATAGTTGATAAAAAACGTCCCGTTGTTACTAATCATTCCTGAATCAAAAATCTGATTGCTTTCGTAATAAATTGTCATTTCGTCTGGCTGCATCAAAAAGTCATAATCAATTTGCACAGATCCACCCGCCACACCGGTATCAACAATATTTGTTTGAGGTTCAGGACCGCCGGATGAAGAAACGGGCGGAAATGTATTTGGATTTAAGAGTGTCACTCCCGCGCCATTCGTATCTGCGCCACCGCGATTTTCCATCAGCAAAACGCGCGTGCCATCGGGGCTGATGAGATGAAACACCAAATCCGAAATGCGCGGATGTTGCACGACGATGCCGACGTTGACCGATGCGACGGGCAAATTCGTTCCCACAAAAACAGTCGAATAATTCACGGCATCGTCCAAAATCGTCGCCGGGCCGCCCGAAGAGAAATTCAACGTATCGCTCGAACTCTCGTAAGCCAATGTCGCAAAGAGCGAGAACGTCTGGGCGTCCGTGACATTGGGATTAAAAACACCAATCCAATAACGGCCGGGTTGTATCGGCGGCACATCTGATGGCCCGATGGAAAGTGAACTGCCCGGCGGTGGCGGTGGCGTAGTGGCAGGAACGACCATCATTTTGTCGAAATTATTGACAAAATCATTGGTTGTCGGCTGACTCGCGGCAAATTTGACAAAAACTTCCAAGGGCGAAGGCGATAACACATTGAGTGTGCCGTTGAGATTGGTCACGCTGATGGTCAGATTCGTTGCTCCCGCAGGCACATCCACAAAATCGGTGAACCAGCTATTTGCCGCGACTGTATTGGTTTTGCCGCTGGTCAATGGTTGATGCTTCTGAATCAGTATCGAAAAGTTTTGGATGCTGCCGGTCTGTGTTTGCGAATTGTCCACTTCGCTTAAAATCCAAAGACCAAAAGCAGGCTGGCCTGAATAGTCATTCAAACTGCCGGGGCCGTCGGCCGGCTGTCCGTTCGTGCCGCTGTCGTCATAAGTGTTTGTGTAGGGTCCCGGCGGCGGTGGAAAATTCGGCTCATCGTGGTTGTTCAAAACGACGGATTGATTGTTGTGCGTGAGAGTGCCCACGAGGTCGCCGAAGTTCTGATGTTGAATGACAGTGGTCACAATGACGCGCTCGATGTCTTCCGGTTGAAGCGCAATCGCAAACATATAGCCGACTTGCGGATGCGCCGGACTGCCGTCGGGAACATTTACGGGCACCGGCACGCCATTGACAATCTGGTCGCCGTTGGTGTTGCTTTGGCCGAACGGTATTTGAGTGAAAATGGGAATGAACGCATATTCCGACGCCATTTGATCTTCAGATTTCACGCCAACGTAATAAACCATTCCTGTCACTGAATTGTTATATGTCACAAATTCGGTGCCGCCGCGTCCAACGGATTTATCAGCGGCGGCAATAACGGTTGGATCAAGATTGGTCAGCGCGGAATTGGTGCTGACGTAAAGGTCAATGTCCGCTTCAGGCCGCGTCGCATTGGCGTCTGAATCCGCAAAAACGCCCATGCGCGGAACGGAAAGTGTCGGCGGCAAAAATGTGATGAACGCGGCATTCGTAAAACCGGTGGTGTTCGTCACGACATAAAAATGCCATTGATTGGTCTGGCCGAGCGTGATGACTCCGTTGGAATTCCATTGCGTGTTTGTGCCGACAGAAATTTGATTTGTGCCGAGCAACGGTGAACTTGCGCCGACAAATTGGTTGAACAGCGGCGTGTTTGTCGTCGTGACATAGGTAATGTCCTGATAATTGGTCGAATTGGAAATAATGCCGTTGTCCGTCAACGTGATTGCGTCCGGCACTTCGCCTTCGCCACAGGAAATCACCAGCGCATAATCCTGAACGACATTATTTATATGCGCCGTCACCGCGTTCACATTCACCGATTTACCGATGATGGTGACGGTGTAATTCCCGCTCAACAAGGGCGGCAAAATGACTCGCTCGATGTTGTTGATTGAATCAGCGGGACTGACGAAGTTCGTCAAACTTATCGTATTTGTATTCACGACATTGTTGTAAATGCTGCCAGCAGGAATGTCGTTGCCGAAATATGTGTCGCCGGTGTCCATGTTGCTGACGACCAAATCCAAATTATTGACGAGCTTGATGGCGGCGGACGGATTTCCCGGCGGATCAGTCCATGCCACCGTCACTCGCAGACGCAACGTCGAGGCATTGGTGGAAACATTGAGTGTAAATTTGTGGCTGTCGCCGGTGGCCAGCGCGTTGGTCGGACTTTGATCCACGAAGAAACTTGCGGCTTGCGCCGAGGATGGCGCAGTCAATTGATTCGTCACACCGGTCGGCAACGAATTTGGCAAACTGATCAGCCCCCAGCCTTCGTAGTTAATGGCGTTCTGGACGTTCAAATTGTAATTGCCCGTCGGACGCGCGCCGCTGATGAGCAACGCCTTGAGCAACGCCGGACTCGGCGTCAGTTGCAATTTGTTCGTGAAATAATCCTGCATCAACGCCAGCACGCCCGACACGTCCGCCGCCGACATGCTCGTGCCGGATTCGTAGCGATAAAATCCGCCAAGACTGTCATTCATGCCTTCGAGCACTTGAAAATAATTTCCGAGGTCGTTTGTCGTCTTCACATCCACCGTTAAATTGTAAGACAACGCGCTTGCCGTCGTGTTGCTGACGGCGCATGACCAAATGGTGTTGACAGGAGTCAATGCGCCGCCGGAAATGGTCAGAGAATTAATTCCCGTCGTTGTAGGCGGCTGGGTGTTTGGGTCTGTTCCCTGCCAGACGTTAATTGGCAATGGAACAAATGGCGTGCCGTTGGGCTGTGTGGCGGTAATGTCCACTTCCACGGCATTTTTGAAGACGAAAAAGTCCAGCGGCGGATCGGTCATGGTTCCCGGATCCAAAATGTCCGAAATTGCCGTGACGTGATCATTTGTCGGATTGTAATAAACATTCGTCAGCCATTGCTCCGAGCGCGTCGAAATTACAAATGTTCCCGGCGCGACGACGTCCGGTTTGAAACGGCCCGATGTTCCTTCCGTGCCAATGCCGACGTTGCCGCGACTCGAAAATCCGGCCACTTGAAAACTGGAATCGGTCATTGGCTGCCAGACCGCGCTTTGATTGCTGCTGGCGTCGGTCACAATATTCGTGATGTTGCGCAACTGCTCAATCGCGCCAACGGTGATGACATTTTTCGCCGTGGCCGGAGAAAGAATGGTGTCCGAAAATCCGCCGCCACCGCTGTTGTTGCCGCTGCCGGAATTGCCTGCCGCAAACACAAACAGCACCGGCTGCGAACCGGTGACTTGCGGCAGCGAGTCACGCGTCGCCGCATCGTAACTCGCCGCCGCCAAATCGTAGGCGTTGTCGCCGTCAAAATTCCAACTGTTGTTTGAAATCAGCGCATTGGTCAACGCAGCAGCCTCCTGAAGATTGCGATCCGAATCCGTAAAATCCATTGCAAACAAAAGCGCATTTGACGCCATGCCGCGAAACTGCAAGCCCGCCGCCGGTATAATTGAACCTTCGGCATTTGCCACTGTGGTTGACATGGCGCCGCTGCCCGCGATGATGCCCGCCACATGCGTGCCGTGACCGTCGGTGTCGTTTGTCGGCGAACCGAAAACGCGATTTACCAAATCAGGATGCAGCGCATCAATTCCCGAATCGTTCACTTCGACCATCACATTGTGCCCATCGAGGCCCAAATAATTTGTCGCCACTCGCGTGTCCGTTGCCACGCCGACTGTTGCGCGGCTCAAATCGTTCGCGTGAACGCGCGGATGAAACGGTTCGACGATTTGCACGCCGGGCAATTGCGCCAGCGCCGTCCAATTTTGCGGCGGCTGCACAACCACGACCGGACCGAATGGCGAAGCGCCCTGTGAAACGATTTTTTCGCCGAGTTTTTCAATTTGTGAAATTGCCTGCTGTGCGTCGCCGAACAATCCGAGATTTAACAGCGTTTGCGGCGGCAACGGTTTGTCTTCCACCGCCATGGCAAGCAGCGATGATTGAATTTTGTAATATGGCTCGTAAGGAATGACCGATTGCACGCCGACGCTTGACCTGATTTCATTCGCGCCGCCCGTCGAAACTGTCACGAGATAAGCGTTGTTGGGGATGTAGGAAACAATTTGGGCGCCCGCTTGCGCCAGCATCGCTCGAAATGCGGAACTAATTGTCCCACGCGCCTGAACAATGTATGCGCCCGGATCGCCTTGTGACTGCAAATTTTTTGGAATTGAAAAATTCAGCGGCAGGCTCGAATCAATCAATGCGTTCTCCAACAAAATTGCGTTGCGGTCGCGGGTCAATTGGCCGATGGACTTCGCCGTGTTGCTTAAACGATAAGCAAACGGATTTGTTCTGGCCGAAGCCGTGATGATTTGCGCGGCGTTCGTTGCAGCCGTGGAAAGGGCAGCCAGATTTGGAGCAGTCGAACTTGAGTGAACAGATGCGGCGACCGTGCGATGGGCCAGTTTTTTTTGCAAAGACCAGCGCTCATGCGCGCGCCAGAACATCAGCGCGCCCGCTGCAATCAGCAGGCAAGCAAAAACCACAATCATTGGTCGCGGACGCATAACAATTGGTGAGATAATTATCTCACATTTTTAGTCTGACGGCAAAATGTTAAAGCTTTCAATCACCGCATGGGTGTTCGTGGGCGCGCCTTCGATGCGCACCACCGCGCGTGTGGCCGATTCTGCCGTGACCTGATAATTCGTTATCATCCCGAAAAGTGTCCCGCTCGTAACCAGCGCACTTGGCCCCGCCGGTTTGAGCGACTGGCCGTAGCTGTAAATCACATAACGCGGAGAACCGCTAACGCGCAACAGCGACATCACCTGCTGCGGCAGCCATTCATACATTTCGTCGTTATTGTAGTTTGTCTGCGTCAAATCGAGAAACGGTGATTGCTCCGTAAATTTCGGCGTCGCAAGAATGTCGCCTTTGTGCTCGAACACGCCGACGAGGCCGTCGCGATTTGTAAATATCGCGCGGGTGTAATTGATATTGGTCACCAATCCGCCCAGAGCCGAGTTCACGCTTGCTACTCCAGCCGGATCAATTGTCGTGTAGGAATTTGTGGCATTATTTGGAGGCACTGCGATACCGCTGAATACCGCCGACCACGCAGCAAGGTCATGTGAACCTGAAGCAGAACCAACGTTAATAGAAAGTTGTCCGCGCGTGGCGTTGTCGTTGAATGCCGTCGTGAACGAATCAAATAACAGTCTGTCTTCAATCGGCGCAGTATTCGTGGCGTCAAATGAATTGCCATTGCCAGTCCAATCTGACCAAGTAAGGTAGCCATTAACGGAATTTGGCACTGCATAATCTAAAATATTCATTGCTTTGAGATAAACCGTTTGCCACGGCGTGCCGCGATGCACGCGGCCAAGCCAGCCAGCCGTTGGAAATTTATTTGTCGGAAAATCCCAATTGTCAGATTGCCCAACCAATGGATCTTTGAATGCAAGATTGTATGGGTTTGAATCGTCCCTGTTATTGACAGGAAAACCTCGACCCCAAGGCATATAGCGTTGATTAACAGATCCGAGGTCTTGCACCAAATCGGCTCCTGAAGGTGGCCAATCAAATGTAGCATCCTTTATGTCAGTCGGCGCCAAGTCGCTGGCGATATAATGGACAAGAGGATCGTTGACCTCCCAAGATGAGTGCTGAACTGCCGTTATGATCGGCGTGTAAGGCGCTTGCATGGCTAACAATGTATTTGTGTAAGTCTTACCGTTGTAAGCATATTTGCCACTCACTGCAAAAAAACCTGTAAAGAATGCCTCTTGCGCCTGTGCAGACCCAGCGCCGGATACGGGGCCGCCCGGAATGGTGGCGGTTGTCCAACCGTCCGCTCCAATAAGACCAACCCCTTCCCAATTTGTGCCGGACTTGGAAACTTTAATTTGTTCAGTTATTCCATATAAATTGGTATCCCAAAAATGATAACGATTGTTCAAAGGGTCTTGAATTTCCGAATTCAAATCACGGCTGCTGTCCAAGCCGCCAAGCTGCACATAATCTATAATCCGCCCGTTTTTCAATCCGGCAGAATAATCAATGATGACGACTTGCAACCGATTTGTGGTTAGCAGTCCAAAATGAGGGAATTCACGAATGCCCTTGTCATAAAAGTTAGTTGGATTACTTCCTGCATAAAAAACGGATGCGCTGTTTGGCGGATTAGGCTCATTGTAAAAGTAAGCCACTGTATTTGAGAAGAAAGTGACATTTGTATTCAATGGAATTGCAAAAGAGCTTGGATTTTGCGGATTACCGATGACTCCATTCCAGCCCACCCAATGATTCGCAACAGTTGTTGCAGGAAAATAAAGAATGTTAGTGAAATTGAACCCATTCGTAAATCCACCAGATAAAGGATAGAAATTATTGTCATTGGTCAGTGTCATGATTGAACTACAGCGTGTAAAAATCTCCACCGCCCCTGAATAATTTGAGCGATAAGAATTCCAGCATTCAATCCCATAGTAATTGGTAATGTTCATCAAAAACATTTGGTTTGTGCCGGTAACAGCAGTGAAGGCCGGATACGGCTTGCTGTTATCAACGGCGCGCGTGACTTCAAGTTTGCGCGTCAGTTGGAACGCGCTTTGCATTGAAAATTCGTTGAAGTTTGGAAAACCTTTTTTCGCTCCAATAATCCAAGGAACACCATAGACATTCGTCAAAACTTGACCCAGCGGCAAATCCCTCAATTCAATTGGCGTTGATAATTCAGGAGCGGATGCTTCTAAACTTTCTTGAAAATGGCTATTCGTCATTTCCGCGTAACCAGCGATAAAAACATTTCCATTATCATTCGTAAAAACCGGCCTGAAAACAGACGGATAAAAATTTGTGGTCGTCGCGTCGTAAATGTTCGCCGCAAGTTGAAGGATGCGCTGGACGGACGGCGTATAAACAAATTTATTACTTACCCAAACCGGAATGTTCGCCACGCCGAAAACATTGGTCACATTAAACGTCGCCACAAAATTTATGTTCACCGGCGCGCCAAAATTCGTGTAAGCCCAGCGCGCAGTATAATCACGCAACATCCGGTCGGCAGCGTTGGTGAAAAATCCCAGCGGCGTCCATGCCATAAAATTTGTCTCACTGACAACACCGTTGGTTCCCGGATCAAGATTGTCGTAATTCAAATTCATCTTGCCGGATTCCGGCTCGCTGTCCGTGCCAAGCTGCGAGAGCAACCGGTAAAATGTATAGCGGTCGTAAGTGGAATTATTTGTGCCCGCCTGCTGCAACCGTTCGATGAAGCCCGGCGGAGTTGTGACGCCAGTTTCCACCTTTGTTGTGTCAAATAAATCAGTCGGCAGGCTGAAAAAATGGTTCGTGTTGTCGGAACCCACCCAAAAATGATTTGCGTTGTCGTCTTCGATCGGCAATTGGAAACTGTTTTGCAATGGCCCGTCGCTGTAACCATCAATGTTGTCATTTTGAAAAACTGTCGCACCGTTTGCGCCAAACAAATTCACAACTTGAGTTTGCATATGGTAATCGTTGTGGTAACGAAAAGCGAGGAAGGCGCGCGCGTCGTCAAAAGCGATGCCGGAATTGTCAAAGGCTGGTTGGTTATACTGATAAAAAGCCGAAGGTGCGCCGATGCTTTGCCCCCATTCATTGGTGTTTAAATCCGAGAGAAATGCCGCCAGATTCACTTCCCACGAGCCGACTCCTTGATTGCGGAAATAGGTGTCCTGACTGCCTATCAGCGGCGGATTGATAGGAGCCGGGCCTTTTGTCTTTGCCGACGGTGACATCGCCTGATTATGAATCGCATTCAAATCCAGCGAGTTGCCGATCGGCATGGCGATGAATGCAAAGCGTGCGACGGCTTTGTTGTTCGGGCCGTAAGGCACGTCTGGCCGCTCCAAAACACCGATCCATTCCGGGTCGCCAGTGTGAAAACTGGTGCTGATTAAATTTCCACTCGCATCGAAATCACCGGAAATTCCGTTGGTGTCGTAACGTCCATTGCGGTTCAAATCGAGATAGTAGCGTCCAGACGGCTCATTTGTGGAAATCAAAACCGGCAGACGTGGACTATAAAATAAATTGATCAGAAGCTGATTGAAGTCACTTCCACCGACTATGTTTCCAGCCGTGTCGTAATAATTGACGTTGGTGTAACTGGAAACGCCGCTTACAAAGCCGTTCGGATTGATGTAATTCGTCGAGACGAGCAGGCCGAAGTTGTAAGGATTGGGCGGGCTGGATGCGAGCATGTTCGCGGCGATTTGCGCCTCGGCATTCGCAAGCGCGGCGTCGGAGGCGTAACGCGCGGTCGCGGCGTCGGTCTGCGTCGTCACCGAACCCTGCTCGCGCTGGCTGATGAATAGAAATGCCACGGCCATCACCAGCGTCACCGAGAGCAAAATCAGCGTGATGACCAGCGCCACGCCGCGTTCGGAGGACAGAGAACGGAGGACGGAAACCGGATTTCCGGCTTCTGGCTTCTGACTTCTGACTTCTGGTTTTATTTTCATTGATAAGCCGATGGATCAACGTTTGGAATCGAGACGCGCTGGCGAAAAATGTGAACTTGTCCCGCCGCGCCCGCCAGATAATTGCTTTGGATGGAAGGTGCCGCGCCCAACGATTCAGCGTGTTGCAACACGCGGTCTTCGAGCACGCCCATTTCAATTTCGACCGATGCGGGCAAAGTGTTGCTGAACATCTTGAAACCGATTTCGCCCGACGCCCGCGAAAAATACAAAACATTTCGGTTCGTAACAGAAAGGCGATTGGTCGTCATCAACGCGCCAGTGATGTCGTAAGCATGCACAACCAAATGCACCACGCCGTCCATCAAGTGGCTGCCGCTTGTGATGTTGGTGAGGAAACTTTGAAATTGATTTGTAAAAATGTAGGCCGGGTCAACGCGCGAAGAATTCGACGGATATTGAAACCGATACAACGAATAAAGGCCATTGGAAGAATTTGTGACAACCGCGTAACCGACGCCATGCCAATCCAAATTTTCATGGCTCAAGATGAAAAAACTTTCCAAAACGTTTGTTCGAGATTGATTGTTGACGCTGGCAATTAACGGCTGCACGAGTGGCTGATAATTGTCATTGGTGTTCGCGTAAAAATTCACCGCGCCGACAAAATTATTGCTTTGGCCGAATGACGGTGACATCGCCCGCAAATCACCAGCCATAAAATCAATCGCCGCGCGCCCGCCTTCGAGCACGTCCGTCTGCGTGACGCTTGCGCGAAACGCTTTTTGCGTGCCGTTGAACACCTCCATCAGCGCCAGCACGATGAGCGAGAGCAGGACGACCACGACCATTATTTCGATGAGAGTGAAACCATTTACGATTTGCGATTTACGATTTATGATTGAAAAATCGCGCGACGAAACAGTTGCAGGAGACGACGTGAGGAATCTCTGGCTTTCGCCTGATTTGAGCCTCGTCACCTCGGCTCCTACAAAAATTTGAGATTTATTTTTCACGGCGCGTTGGTGAATTGCGGCTGATAAAAATACAAAGGCAAATTATTCGTGCTGATTGTTCCGGCCACGGACGCGCGATAAGTCAAATGGCCGCCGCCCAGTTTTCCATTCGGCAAAACCGGCCAGCGAAATGTCAGGCGCAGTTCGCGCAGGTTGGCGGCCAAATTTTTACCATAAGCAGAATTCAATGCGTTCGTATCCGCCGCCAATGGCGCGTTGACGCACAGAATTTCATAACCGAACGAACTGTTGAGCAACAGCGTGTTGTCTTGCGGCGGTTTTTCAATCGCCGATCCGCTGATGGAGTGAACGTAGGCGACGATGTGGTTGCTGTAATAATTTCCACCGGAAATATCGTAAATCGGATTGCCAAAATTATCGGTGTATTCCGGCGCGCTCAAAAGGCCGATGATGCGCTCATTATTTGTTAAATATGAATTGTCATAACCGAACACAGTGGGCGTCCCCGGAGTCGGACTGTAAAAAGTTTGGTAATTTGTTATGGCATAAACGTAATTCGTTAAATCGGTTTCAAATCTTCCACGCGCGCCATTGCGAATATTTTCCATGAAAACCGTCGCGTCCTGGTTGATGAGCGTCTGCTCGCGATTTTCCCGTTGTGTTTGCATTCCCCGTGGCAAGATGGCGATGATGCCCACCAGCGCGATGCCGATGACCGCCAGACTGATGGCGATTTCCATCATGGTGAAAGCGGTGATATGTGGCGAGTGATGAGTGATAAGATTTTCTGCGCGAACGCGCCTTGTCACTTGCCACCTGCCACTTGTCACTTTTATTTTCATTGGGCTTTTTGGAATTTCAAAGTTGCGCGACCCGTCAGCGGATCAATTTCAACCAGGTTGTAAGCGGAACTAGTGCTGTTGCCGGGCGGCGATTCGGAAACGTCCGCCGCGCCCAGTTGCAATGCTTTTGTGGATGGATCAATGGCGGGCACAACGCTGCCGCGCGCCAATGGAATATATTCATGAGAATTGGCCATTGTCGTTCCATCGTCCGTCAATTGGCCGAGATAATTGAAGGCGATGTAAGGCAAAGAAACGCCGTTGGCAGAATTTTCCGTCGGAAATGGAATTGCGGTTGTATAATTGAATTTTGAAACAGGATAGATAACGTTCAGAATCGAATCATAAATGGAATTGGTTCCGGCAAATGTTTGCGCCGCGATGAATGTTCCATCCGGCAAACTTTTCCATTCACCGAAATAATGTGGCCGATGATTACCGGGTTGATCACCCAGCGCGCCTTTCGCATAAAAAGCATAACCAGCCAATTGCTTGTCCAGCAAATTGGTCACGGCAGTCAACTGCGCTGAAGTTAAACTGCCGAGCCATGCCGCGTTTCCCCAAAAATTTGTCGGCACAAAAACCATATACACCGTCGTGCGCTGGCTCATGGCCAATTGGCGGGCGCGGCCCACGTCGTCCAACAATTGCCGCGATGCGCTGATGTTGATGTTCGATTTGCCGAGGTTTTTGATTGCGGGCACGGCCAATGCCGCCAGCAAGCCGAGAATCGAAATGACCACGAGCATCTCGACCAGCGTAAATGCGCGCGGAAGGTTGAAAGTTGCGCCGAAACGTTGCCGCAAGCTTTGAAAAACCTGCAACCTGCAACTTGCAACTTGTAACTTCGTTTCCATTTTACTTCCAGCTCAAGACGTTGTCCCTGTTTTCGGGATCGTTCGCCTTGTCGGTCGGGTCGGCTTTTTTGTTCGGACCGGCGGACCAGACCATCACTTTGCCGCGATATTGCCAATTATCAGCAGTGCCATCTGGATTTATCAATCCATTGAGACCGCCGCTGGACAACTTGTCTAAAGAATAAAAGGCATCCTTGCACATTTCGTCGTAATTCAAATCCAGCGTGATGATGTAAGGATTTCCCCACGGGTCGCGATACATCAAATCCGGCCCGACACCGGGCAAAGTCGTGTCGCCGACCATTGTCGCATTTAGGAATTTTGTCTGCTGCGGATTTCTCATGTGATTGGTGTTTGCCGTCGCAATGGAGGTGTTCGGATAATTTGTGATGTCCATCAAAATGGCGATGATGTTGTTGTTGCTCAAAAGGATTCCGCCGACGCTGCTTCCAATCGGATTCGAATTGCCATTTTCGTCACGAAGCATGCCGCCAAAAGTCAAGTCCACGTTCGTCGTGTAACTTGTCGGCAACCGGCCATACGCCGAATCGTAACCTTGGATGGCCGTCACAATTTGTCCCATCTCCAGTTTTGCCTTGGCAACTCTAGTTTTTTGTATAGCGATATTCAATACGGGCAGCAACATCGCCGCCAAAATTGCAATGATGGCGATGACGGTCAGCAGTTCGACGAGAGTGAAGGCGGAAAAGTTTTGAATTTTGAATTTTGAATTTTGAACTGGAAAGCCGCAGGACATTTTGTTTTCAAAATCAATCGGCAATGTTTTTTGAGAAATGGTTTTCATAATTTGTTTTAGATTTGGAATTTTCATGCGCGCATGATTATGGAAGCGGATTGTTGATTTGAACCTGCTTGCTCCAGTTGCAGACAAGGTTGGTTTTTCCACTGATCTTAAGCTGAACCCACAAATCATAACTGTTGGGATTGTTGACGCCGGGATTGCGATAGCGCCACGGGTTGATGTCCTGCTGGCCGACTGGCAAATAATCCGCGTCCGGCCCGCGAACGGAAGTGACAAATAGCGTCACGCTGGTTGCACCAACCGGCAATGTTTTTGTCTGTCCCGGTTTCAATTCGTGAATGAAATTTTTTGCAGCGGCTGAATCTTCACTGCCAGCACCTTGCTTGCTGCAATTGACAAATCCGCTAATGCCAAACGCTGCAAGATCGATATTTTGCTGACTACCATCGAGCGTAGCGAAAACTCCCGAACTCGTATTCGTTGTTCCAATGAGTTCGTAATAAAGCTGGTTGGTCAAAACATTGTTCCCATTGTCAGGCGGATAAAATCCGTAAGTTGCCTTGTAACTTTCAATGGCGCTTTCCAGTTGCGCCATTTCCGCGCGGGCATGGCTGATGTATTGAGTTTTCTTAACACCGCCCAAAACGGAAATCGAAAATGCCGCCAGAACGGCGATGATGGAAATGACGACGAGCAATTCAATGAGGGTGAAAGCGGAATGAGTTTTCAGTTTCAAGTTTTCAGTTTCAAGCAGTTGCGAACTATCTTCGCTTGACGCTTGACGCTTGACGCTTGGAACTGCGATTAACGGCAATTTATTTTTCACGGCGTTCATTTTGTTTTTCACTTCAGTTCATCTTCCATTCGTTCGCTCAACCATTGTTTGATCATGCTTTGGTAATTCAGATAACGCGAGCGCGCCAGCCGCTTGATGCGCGCCAGCATCCGCGGATCAATCCGCAGCGTGATGGTCACGGATTCGGACGCCTCGGCGTTTCCGGCGGTGGCCGCTTCCATCAGCCGCAAATCAGGCCGGTTCTCCGACCAAAAATCCGATTCCGCCTCCTCGCTGTCGAAGAGCGGCACATCTTCCCAATTCGCAAAGGTTCTCATAAGAAAAAATTTTACTGCGAAAGCATTTGGTCCATTTTTCGCTGATAAAAAAATCGTTCTTCCGGCTCGAACTGGCGCGCGTGCAAGACGCGGACTTGTTTTCCATTCGTCCGATACACGCTGAAAATTCCCACGCCGCCGGCGGACATCCCGAGATTGAAGAACCGCGCCTGCGCCCCGAATCGCGGCGAGTCGGGCAACAGGCGGATGGCAAAGGAATCTTCAAACGACTCCTCGATTTCGCGTTGAGTCAAAGAACTGTCATCGAACGGCGAACTATTCCAATCAAACTCCATAATGGGCTAATTGTAAATGAATCGGCCATGCAATGTCATTACAATGTATTTACGCATTGACGCGGTGAATTGTCAATAGATTTTGCGATTTGCGGGAAAAATTTTGAACTATTACTTCTTATCGCCGCTATCGCCGCCTTCGCCGCTTAAACCGTTGATCATCGCAATCAGGGGCAGGAACATGGCGATAACAATGCTGCCAACGATTAGCGCCAGAAACACAATCATAATCGGTTCAAGCAAGGAAGTCATGGCGGAAACGGCGTTGTCCACTTCCTCGTCGTAGTTGTCGGCGATTCTCAAAAGCATTTCCGGCAACGCGCCGGTTTGTTCGCCGACATCCACCATGCTGACGACCATCGGCGGAAAAACGCCGGAACTTTCCAATGGAGCGGTGATGGTTTCACCCTCCTTGACGCTTTCATGCACTTTGGTGACGGCATTGGCGATGATGACGTTGCCTGCGGTTTCGCGGACGATGGTCAACGCCTGCAAAATAGGCACGCCGCTGCTGACGAGCGTGCCGAGCGTGCGGCAAAAACGGGAGATGGAAACCTTGCTGATGACGGAACCGACCGGCGGCATCTTTAATTTGACTTTGTCCCAAACGTAACGGCCTGTCTTGGTTTTGTTGATGATGATGAGGAAAATAATCACCGCAACGGCGACGCCGCCCATGGTATACAGAATATTATTTTTGATAATATTGCTCACTTGAAACACGAATTCAGTGAACCACGGCAGCTTCATTCCCTGACCAGAGAACACATCTCTAAATTTCGGCACCACGAACACCATCAACAAAATTAAAATGCCGACGGCCACAATCATGACGGCGACCGGATAAAACAGCGCGGCCTTGACCTTGCCTTTGATTTTTTGCGCTTTCTCGGAAAATTCGGCGAGACGTTTTAGAACGACTTCCAGCACGCCGCCCAGTTCGCCGGCCTTGACCATGTTGACAAAAAGGCGGTTGAAAACTTTGGGATGCTGCGCGAGCGCCTCGGAAAATGTGCTGCCGCCTTCGATGGCCAGCGCGAGTTCGCCGAGAATGCCCTTGAGCGTGGCATTGCGTTCCTGTTTTTCCAGCACGCGCAATCCGCGGAGGAGCGGAAGACCCGCGTCCACGAGCGTCGCCAATTGCCGGGTAAAAGTGGTCAACACCTTGGGTTTTACCCGGCCCGAAAGTCCGGGAATCTTGATGTTGATGTTCATGCTCATGCCCTTGCCGCCTTTTTTCCCGGCGACCTTGGCGGCAGGCTTGCCTTTTGCCTTGGGCTGAACTTTTTCCGCTTCGATTATTTTGGTGGGGAACAGCTGCATATCCTTGACGCGGCCAATGGCTTCGTTCTGGCTGCCGGCTTCGATGCTGCCTTTGGTTTCTTTCCCGCGGGCATCAAGGGCGACGTATTCGTATTTGGGCATAACAATTAGCGTCAGGTGTATTTGACGACTTCTTCAATGGTTGTATCACCTTCAAAAATGGCACGCAAGCCGTCTTCGCGCAAGGTCACCATGCCAAGTTCCACCGCTTTCTGCCGCACCACAACCGTTGGCGCGCGCTCGTTGATCAAGGCGCGAATCGCGTCGCCGATGACCAGCAATTCAAAAATGCCTTTGCGTCCCTTGTAGCCGGTGTCGTTGCAAACGGAACAGCCGCGGCCATAGTGGAAAACCTTGTCACCCAAATCATGCGGCGAAAGGTTGAGCAATTCCAACTGCGCTTCCGACGGCTCGAAGGGCGTGCGGCAATTTTTACAAATCGTGCGCACCAAACGCTGGCCGAGCACGGCCATCAGCGTCGAGGAAATCAAAAATGGTTCCACGCCCATGTCCACGAGGCGCGTCACGGCACCGGGTGAATCGTTCGTGTGCAGCGTGCTCAAAACCAAGTGTCCCGTCAGCGATGCCTGGATGGAAATCTGCGCGGTTTCCAAATCGCGCATTTCACCGACCATGATGATGTCCGGGTCCTGCCGCAAAAATGAGCGCAGTGCTTTTCCAAATGTCATGCCCAAGCCTTCATTGATGGCCACCTGCATGATACCGTCAATGTCGTATTCGACAGGGTCTTCGGCGGTGAGCAATTTTGAATCAATGGCGTTGACGCGGCGCAAACAGGAATACAACGTCGTCGTTTTGCCGCAACCGGTCGGTCCGGTCACGACGAAAATGCCATTCGGACGTTGAATGACCTCGGTGACAAAATCGTAGACGTATTTTGGAAACCCGAGCGATTCGACTTCCAGATTGACCGCCGAGCGGTCCAACACGCGAAGCACGACCGATTCGCCGAATTGCGTCGGCAGCGTGGACATGCGCAAATCCACCTGGCGGTTGGTGATGCTCATCGAAATACGTCCGTCCTGCGGCATTCGCCTTTCGGAAATGTTCAAGTTCGCCATGACTTTCAGGCGCGAAATGACCGGCAACGCCAGATGTTTCGGCGGCGGCGCCATTTCATAAAGCGCGCCGTCAACACGATAGCGAATGCGGAATTCCGTTTCAAACGGTTCAAAGTGAATATCGCTCGCGCGGTCTTGAATCGCCTGCTGCAACACCAGTTGCACGAACCTCACGATGGGCGCGGCATCCGCGAGCGCTTCAACTGCTTTCGCGTCGCCTTCGTCCACCTCGACGGCTTCGCGCGCGATTTCCTTGTCTGCGTCCAGCTCCTTGAGAATATCCGCAAAACTCCCGGCGCTGTCATCCTGTCCGTAGACACGCTCAATGGCTTTCGTAATTTCAGCCGGATCGGCGACGACGATTTGCACGTCGCGTTTGATGGCAAAATGAATTTCATCCGCGTGTGCCGGGTCGAGCGGATCAGCCAACGCGATTTGCACCGTGCCGTTGCTCATGGCCACTGGCAGGCAATGATACATCTGCGCGACTTTGGCCGGAACGGTTTGCAACACTTCCGGCGGAAATTCCCTGTCTTTCAAGGAAACAACTTCCGCGCCAATGTGTCCGGCCACGACATGCAGGATGTCATCAAGTTTCATGATGCCGAAATCCTGCAAAAGCTGGATGACCGGCGCGTTGCTGCGCTTGAGTTCGGCGACGACTTCTTCGTATTGCAAGTCGTCAATCAAGCCCTGCTCACGGATGAGCGAGAGCAACGGATTTGAAATTTCTGTTTCTTCGGCCATGAAAATTATGCTTTAGGCGGTGGTGGTGGCGCGCCATGACTTTGGGACAGACCTTGCGCCAATTCCATTTCCTGCAACTTCGCCAGAATGGTCGTCGGATCCTGCGCCTTGGTCACAACTTCTTCGCGCGCGATCAAACCTTGCATATATTTATCCATCAAAAATGAATCGAGCGTCACCATGCCCCACTTCGCGCCGGTCTGGATGTCCGACTGGATGCGGAACGTTTTATTGTCGCGAATCAGCGCGGCGATGGACGGCGTGTTGACCATGATTTCAAAAACCGCGACGCGGCCGGGTTTGTCAATTCGCGGGATGAGCAATTGCGAAATGACCGCCTGCATCACCGTCGAAAGCTGGATGCGAACCATTTCCTGCTGGTTCGATGGAAATGCGTTCGTGATACGGTCAATTGTTTTGGCCGCGCCGGTCGTGTGTAGCGTTCCAAAAACCAAGTGGCCGGTTTCCGCCGCCGTGATGGCCGCTTCAATCGTTTCCAAGTCGCGCATTTCACCGACCAGCACCACGTCCGGATCCTGACGCAATGCGCGGCGCAAACCTTCGGCGAAATTCGGCACGTCCACGCCGATTTCGCGCTGTGTCACCAAAGCCTTTTTGTGTTTGTGATAATACTCGATCGGGTCTTCGATGGTGATGATGTGCGCTTCTTCGCGTTCCTCGTTGATGATGTTGAGCATCGAGGCGAGCGTCGTCGTTTTACCGGAACCTGTCGGCCCGGTCACGAGCACGAGTCCGCGCGGCTTGTAGAGCAGCTCTTTGGCGGAAGGCGGGATGCCGATTTGCTCCATCGTGAGCAACTTGCTGGGAATTTGTCGCAGCACACAGCCAAAATTCCCTTTCTCCTTGAACACACTCACACGGAAGCGCGCCATTTCGCCGAAGGCAAAACCGAAGTCCGCGCCGCCGCGTTCGCGCACTTGCTGAATGTGGTCTTCCGACGTGATGCTCCGCATCAACTCCTCGGTGTCCTCCGGGCTGAGGGTCGGCCCTTCCACGCGATGTAAGATGCCATGCACCCGGATGGTCGGTGGCGTACCCACGCGAACGTGCAGGTCGGACGCGCCTTCCGACACGACCAACTGCAACAAATCCGACATCGAATAGGACA
>DASQOZ010000078.1:0-31821 GCA_035644195.1 Candidatus Methylomirabilota bacterium
AGCGCGGAAACCAATTCCGCCGCGAGCAAATCACCGCTCGCCTCACCGGCGATGAGCATGAAGGTTTTTGGTTTCACAGTTCCAGCCGCAGAGCGGCGCACGATAGTAGCCCATAGCGCCAGCTATGGGAATTCAGCCCAAAAACAAATTCAAGCTCCGGCAGGAGCGAAAGAAAATTCATTCCCACAAATACCTTTCGTCGTATTCAATTTCATGCTTCTTAAGAAATGCCACAAATTCTTCCTGAAACGAAATCTTTCGATGATGTTCCTCTTGATTCGCAATGTATTTCTCAACTTCCGCCAAACTTGAATGGCTTACGCTAAACGCGCCATAACCGATTTGCCATGCGAACGATTTTTGCTTCGGAAAATTTTTGTGAATCCAGCCGGATGAATCCGCCTTCAACTCGCGCATCAAATCGGACAACGAATGTTTCGCTGCGAGCGAGGCCAAAATGTGAATGTGGTCTGTCGGACCATTGACGATGAGCGCTTTGCCGTCATGCGCGCGGATGATGCCGCCGAGATAGGGAAATAAACGGGATTTCAAATCCTCGTCGAGCAATGGTCGGCGGTCTTTCGTGCTGAAAATGATGTGTGTCAGCAAATGGGTGAATGTATGCGCCATAAATCAAAATTAAAGCCGACACTCGAAATCTTTTCCAAAACAAAGCTGCGGAGCAGCGCGTGATAGTAGCCCACGGTGACAACCGTGGGAACGATGTCGGCAAAACAATTCAAACCCCGGATGGGGCGAAAGAAATGGGCTTTTGTTTCGTGGTTTTCTTTCGCTCCTGCCGGAGCTTGAAAAATACAATGGCACATTTTCCCATAGCTGGCGCTATGGGCTACTGCCGCGCGCTGCTCCGCAGCTTTTTCACCGGCGATAAATCCAGACGAATTTGATTTCATAATTTCATTTTTACGCATGGCAAATTATTTTTCAAACTCTGCGTCTCCGCGTCTCTGCGGTTAAACTTTTTGATTTTGAATTTGCCGCGTGATTTCAAAGGCCAAATCCAGCGCGCGCTTGGCGGATTCGCCGCTGACCATCGGGGTTTGCTGTGCGCGGACGCATTCGACGAAATGTTGCAGTTCGAGTTTGAGCGGCTCGTCCTTCGCAATCGGCACCGGCTCGCGCACGATTTTCTTTCCGGCAAATTCGCTGACGATGGCGGAATCTTTCGCGTGTAATAATTTTTCCAGCAGCGAACTTTCCTGTTCGCCTTCGCGGGCGATGCGATAGATGAAACCTTCCTGCGCGCGGTAATCGAGCGAGACATAGCTGGCCGTGGTGGTGCCGCCGCTGAAGACGCGAATTTTTCTCATGCGCTCGGGGCTGACGCGGCTGGCGGTGAGATTGGCGACGCAGCCGTTGGCGAATCGCAGCCGTGCGTTGGCGATGTCTTCGCTCTTGCTCAACACCGGAATGCCCACGGCGTCCACGCTCGTGACCGGCGATTTCACGAACGCCAGCACGACGTCGAGGTCGTGAATCATCAGATCGAGCACGGCGCCGATGTCGGTGGAGCGCGCGGGATACGGCGAGAGGCGGTGCGTCTCGATGAAGCGCGGTTCGGGCGCGGCGGATTCGAGATATTTGAAAACGGGATTGAACCGCTCGACGTGACCGACTTGCAGGACGCAATTTTTCTGCTGCGCAATCTGAATCAATTCGGCGGCCTGCGCGGAATTGTCGGTCATCGGCTTTTCGACGAGGACGTGTTTGCCCTGCGCGAGCAATTGTTTGGCGATGTCAAAATGCGTAGTCGTGGGCGTGACGATGTTGAGCGCGTCAGCATTTTGCGCGGCTTCGGCGATGGAGTTGAAAATTTTTACGCCGTGCTTGGCGGCGATTTTCTTTGCGGAATCCGCGTGCGAATCGAAAATGCCGGCGAATTGGACGAGTCCGGCTTTTTCGAGTTCGGAATAAATGCGGACGTGATGTTGTCCGAGCGAGCCGGTGCCGAGCACGGCCACACGGATTTTCTGATTTGAATTTGCCACGCGCGCAGTTTGCCAGCGAACGGCGGAAACGGAAATCAGAAATGTCGGGCGAAAGGTATTTAAGAAAGCAATGAGCTAGTTGATTGCTTCTTTCCAGTCAATTGTCCTGATAAAATTAGCGAGAATAAAAAACCTAAAATCACACCGCTAACCATGTAAAGCGAACCATCAAGCCGACGACTGGCCTCGCTACCAAGTGTAAACCAACTCAAATCCCACGCCAATCTCACTGTTCCGTCCGCGATTCCGATGATTGCAATAATACCAAAAGCCAATTTTGCCCAACTAACTCGAATGCGCTTTTTATCAAAAGGCACAAAACCTAAAATTGCACAGCCTATGATAATAATACAATCAATGATAATGCCGGAGTTCATCACAATTAAAAAATTACCGATTTAACAATCCGCTTTCACAATTGACTCTGCTCCGGTCAAAAAAATTTGTCCATAAAAATCTTCACGCGACTTCACGTCCTTCGCGCGACCCTTAAAATTTGTCTCTAACTTTTAATTTGAGACTCGTTACCTCGTCTCCTACGATTGCCGTGTGCCAGCTTGGAGTTACATCATCGTTGCCGTCGCCGCGTATCTGCTCGGCTCGATTCCGACGGGTTTTCTCGTCGCGAAGGCGAAGGGCATTGATATCCGCAGCGTCGGCAGCGGCAACATCGGCGCGACGAACACGTTCCGCATGGTTGGTAAAACGGCGGGAATTTTTGTGCTGATAGTGGACGCAGCGAAAGGTTTTGCGGCTTGTTTTCTCGGAGGACTTATTTGTGCTTATCTTTTTCCACAATATATTTTCGGAAATTCCGATGCAGACTCTATGGCTAGAGCTTTCGTGTTGTTAAAACGCTTTGGAATCATCGCCGGAATTTTCGCCGTGCTCGGACACAATTACACCTGCTGGCTGAAATTCAAAGGCGGCAAGGGAATTGCGACGACAGCGGGAGTTTATCTCGCGCTCGCGCCGCTTGCGTTGGGAATTGCATTGGCCGTTTTTATTTTAGCAATTTTGCTGACGCGTTATGTTTCTGTCGGCTCAATCGCTGGCGCAATTGCGTTGCCGACCGCAGTTTGGATTTTGCCGCAACATAATTTATTTCTCGGCATCGTCACAACGGCGCTCGGCGCGCTGGCGATTTACAAACACAGATCAAACATCAAACGACTCATGCAAGGAACAGAAAGCCGGCTTGGCAAAAAATCCGTAGGACAGGCTTCCAGCCTGTCTCAAACTGAAAAAGAAAAAAATGGAGACAGGCAAGATGCCTGTCCTACTAAAACAAAAGGCGAGAAATGAAAATCACGATGCTCGGCGCGGGCGCCTGGGGAACCGCGCTCGCCAAAGTGCTTCACGAAAACGGCAATGCGGTGACGCTTTGGGACATCAACGCCGAAACGCTCAAGGAAATCCAAAGCGGTCGCAGCGAGAAATTTCTGCCGGGCGTCGCGCTGCCGAAAGATTGGAAAACGGAAATGGATTTTGCGAAGGCAACCGGCGGCGCGGAGTGCGTCGTGCTGGCGATCCCGTCGCAATTCTTCCGCGACGTGGCGGCGAAATTGAAAGGTCATCCGGCAATTTTTGTCAGCGTCACGAAGGGCATCGAATTTGAAACCGGCGAAACGATGAGCCGCATTTTGCGCGAGCACGCGCCGGGAAACCGGATTGCCGCATTGTCCGGTCCAAGCTTTGCGCGCGAAGTGGCGATGGGAATTCCGACGACGGTCGTTTGCGCGAGTGAGAGCGACGCGACGGCGAAAACCGTGCAGGGATTGTTTCATCGGCCGGAATTCCGGATTTATCGCAGCACGGACATTCTCGGCGTGGAATACGGCGGCGCGTTGAAAAATATCATCGCCATCGCCGCCGGCGTTAGCGATGGACTCGGCTACGGCGACAATACGAAGGCTGGACTTGTCACGCGCGCGCTTTCAGAAATGCGGCGGCTTGGTTGCGCTTGCGGCGCGCAGGCAGAAACATTTTCCGGTTTAAGCGGCCTCGGTGATTTGATGCTGACGTGTTTTTCAAAGCAAAGCCGCAATCGCGATTTGGGCGAGCGCATTGGTCGCGGCGAAACGATGGATGCGATTCAGGCGTCGCATCCGAAGTTGGCGGAAGGTTATCCGACGGCGCGTTCGGCGCACAAATTGGCGCGTGAGAAAAAAGTTCCTGTGCCAATCATTGATGAAGTCCACGCGATGCTTTACGAAGCGAAAAACCCGAAGCAGGCCGTGCGCGATTTGATTTCGCGCGCGTTCAAAGCGGAGGATTGAAACCACGGATTACGCGGATTCAAAAAAGACAAAAATTTAACCTGCGTAGTCTGCGGTTACTTCAATTCGGCTTTAATCAATTTCAACAATTCGGCGAGCGAATCAACAGCAACCAATTGTGGAAAATCGCGTTTCACATTTTCCGGAGCGTGGATGAGAAAACCTTCGTCGGCTTCGCACAACATTCCCGTGTCGTTGTAGGAATCGCCGGCGGAAATGACTTGGTAATTCAATGACTTTAGCGCGGCAACGGCTTTACGTTTTTGGTCGGGTTGCCGCAATTGATAATCCATGATGCGGTCGTTTTCCACGACGAGCCGATGGCAAAGCAGCGTCGGCCAGTTCAATTGTTTCATCAACGGTTGCGCGAATTGCTCGAAGGTGTCGGACAAAATAATCGTTTGCACGAACGAACGAAGCTCATCCAAAAATTCCTTCGCGCCGGGCAAAGGTTGGAGCGTGCCGATGACATTTTGGATGTCGGACAATTTGATTTGGTGCTTGTCCAAAATCGCCAGCCGACCGCGCATGAGTTTGTCGTAATCCGGTTCGTCGCGCGTGGTGCGGCGCAGTTCGGGAATTTTAGTTTTCTCGGCGACGGCGATCCAGATTTCCGGCGTGAGCACGCCTTCCATGTCCAACGTGACGATTGATTGTTTCACAGCGCAAAGTTTTCCAAAATCTACGAACGGTGTCGAGAGCGCGGCTCAAATCTCTGTGATGACCGTATCATCATGTTCATAACACGGCGCGCAGCAGCAAAGCAAACGAAGCGATTCATTGCCTGTGTTCCAAAGCTTATGCTTCTTGCCGGGCGGAATCGCGATGGCGTCACCAGCTTTCACGTCGCTTGTTTCATTTTCAATTCTCATGCGTCCCGTGCCGTGCGTGATGTAATAAATCTCTTCGGCTTTCGAATGATAATGCTCCTGCGTGCTCGCGCCAACCGGCAATCGCGCCTCGGCGAGACTCTGGTTGCGGATGGCGGAATTGCGATACGCCAGTAACTCGCGGATTTCCGAACCGTCTTTTGTGATGAAGGCCGAAACTTCGGCGAGATTCTTAATGTCCATAAATCCTAAATGAATGGTAGAAAAGATTTGAAACCGATTAAATCTGTCGAGTATAAGTTAGATTTGATTAAGAACGATTTCGAAGCCAATAAATAATCCAAAAAGCTACAACAAAGATAAATCCCACTTTGTAGGTAATTCGTCCAGCAATTTTTGCGCATGGCTTCTCATCGGCTTCAATCTGATTCCATTGGTCTCTGGTGCCGTTTTCTGGTGGACGATTAAGACGATAACTTTTCACCTTTTGATCGTATGAGTGGATAATCAATAATGCAGAAATGTATCCCATCAGCCAGATACCGCCAGTCACAACAATGACACCAAGCACATTTGCAATGCGAGGAAACTTATCGAAGAAAGCGTCAATTAAAAAAGGAAGAACAAAGACGCCTACGATAAAACTGATTCCAATCACAATTTTAATTATTTTCATGATTATTTTAGTTCGAGCAAGGCAGTTGCTAATTATTGATTAAATCTCGTTATAAATTTTCTCCCGTCTTGCATAACCTTGGCAATGCGTGTAGCCAACGTCGCGCGCCAATTGAATTGCGTCGGCAAAATTCATTCCGACTTCGCCCGGCGCGTGGGCGTCCGAGCCGAAAGTGATCGGCACGTTTTTTTTGAATGCGATCTGGAGAATTTCACGGCTGGGATAAATTTCTTTGCAATCTTTGTGCAAACCGGCGGTGTTCAATTCGATGGCGCAATTGTTTTTCTTCGCGGCGTCCAGAAATTTTTCGTAAAGCGCGGAACAATCGTGATTTGGTTTATGCCCGAACTTCTTCGGTAAATCCGCGTGGCCGATGATTTCAAACAATTTCGATTCCGCCGCTTTGGTCAGCCGCTCGAAATAAATCTGCCAGACTTCAAATGAATCGCGGTTTTTCCATTCTGAAAGTTTTTGCGGGTCGTCAATCGCCCACGAATCGGAAACGTAATGCACCGAGCCGATGAAATAATCCCACGGATATTTCGCGGCGAGTTCGCGAATCCAATCTTCACGGTTCGGAAAATAGTCCACTTCGAGCGCGAGACGGATGGTCAGTTGTGGAAAATTTTTCTGTGCGCGGCGAACTTTTTCGACGTATTCATCCAGTTGCGAAAAATTCATCCGCCAATTGTCAAAATTATCCTGACGCATCGGCGAATGGTCGGAGAAACCAATTTCGGTCAGGCCGATTTCCAGCGCGCGCTTCGCGTATTCGTCCGGCTCGCCGACGGCGTGACGGCAGAGCGGCGTGTGCATGTGATAATCGGCGGGCAATTTCATTTGATTGAGTGTTGAAAGTTGCGAGTGGCGTGTCGAATAAATTTTTTCCCGTTCATTGAAACCTGTGCGAAGGTTTAACGTCTAATCAGGCAATTAAATTGTCGTATGTTAAATCCGCTCCCAGGCGATCGCTGGAATTATGAGACAGCAGCACATCTGTTGAATCGCGCGGGATTTGGCGGGCCACCGGCGGAAATCCAAAAACTTGCCACGCTCGGCCATGATAAAGCCATTTCTTCGCTGATTGATTATGAGCACATCATCGGCCTGACGCCAGATCCGGTTTGGGCGCATCCCGACCCCGAACGTTTGGCAAAATTGCGGCAGGACATAAAAAGCGCCAAACCCGAAGACGCGCAAGCGCTCAAACAGGCGGAAAATAAACTTCAAGCCGAACGGATGCTCGAATTGCGCGGCTGGTGGTTCAATCGTATGGCCAAAGGGCCGCGGCCGTTTCAGGAAAAAATGGTTTTATTCTGGCATGGCCATTTCGCGACGAGCATCGAAAAAGTTCGCAACACGCCGAATTCTTCTTATTTGATGTGGCGGCAAAATGAATTGTTCCGCCGGCTCGCCACGGGCAATTGGCTGGAAATGCTCACGGATGTTGGCAAAGACCCGGCAATGCTTGTCTGGCTCGACCAAGCGCAAAGCCGCAAGGAGCATCCGAATGAAAATTTTGCGCGCGAAGTCATGGAACTCTTTTCGCTCGGCGAAGGCCATTACACCGAGCATGACATCACCGAAGCAGCGCGCGCCTTGACCGGCTGGTCTTACAATCTACTTCAGGAAATTTTCGTCTATCGCCCGCTGTTCCATGATAACGGAATGAAAACCATTTTCGGCCAGACAGGAAATTTTAACGGTGAAGATTTTCTGGCGCAAATCGTCAAACAGCCGCAGTCCGCAATCTTCATCACGGCAAAGTTGTGGAATTTTTTCGCGGGACAAATGCCGTCGCCGCAATTAAATGAAGCGCTGGCGGAAGTTTTTCGCGCGAACGGAAATAATTTCAAGCCGCTTCTGCGCGCCATGTTTCGCAGCGAGGAATTTTATGACAACGCCGTTTTGCGCAATGCCGTCAAAAGTCCCGTGCAATGGCTCGTCGGCTCCGTGCGGATGCTCGAATGCGATCTGCTTCCGGCGTTCGTTTGCGCGGCCATCACACGCAGTCTCGGACAGGATTTGTTCGCGCCGCCGAACGTCAAAGGCTGGGACGGCGGCATGAGCTGGATCACGACGAACACCTTGCTCACCCGTTACAATGACGCCGCAACGCTCGTGCAGGGAACAATTCAGCAAATGTCTGCAAATGATTTTGCGCGAAAACCCGGCGGCGCAGGCGGACAAAAATTTGAGAAAATGGCCGAGCGCGTTCATTTCGGCGGCGTTGACGCGGAAAAAATTTTAACGCGGGAACAGCGCGCGGACAAAAAATCGCTCGTCGCCGCGCTCGAACATCGGCTCCTGCAATCCACCCTTTCAAATAATCAGGAAAAAGCGTTGCATGATTTTCTTGATTCTAAAACCACATTGTCCGACGCGGACATTCTCACGGACGTCCGGCTCGTGATGTCCACGCCGGAATATCAAGTCGCATGAAAAATAGTGACAAGTGAAAAGTTATGAGTGATGAGATTTCAAATCGGTTGAATACTGGCCAAAAGAATCCCGCCCAAAGTTACCGTGATTTGCTCGTGTGGCAAAAGGCCATGACGCTGGCAAAGGTAATTTACAAAATCACAGCCGAATTTCCATCCGAAGAAAAGTTTGGACTGATTTCGCAGATGCGGCGAGCAGCGGTTTCCGTTCCATCAAATATCGCCGAAGGTCAGGCACGCAATACGACTGGTGAATTTGTCCAATTCATTTCTCACGCCGAAGGCTCGCTCGCTGAATTGGACACACAATTAACTTTGGCAGTTGAATTGAATTTTTTATCGTCTGAAATAGCCAAACCTTGCGCTGATTCCATTGCTGAATTACGGCAAATGTCAAATGGTCTTCGCAGGGCAATAACCGGCCAAAAAAAGCCGGCTCATCACTCACCACATATCACTAATCACTATGAAGAATGAAATTACATTGCAAACGCGCCGACAATTTTTACGGACAACTGTGCTCGGCAGCGCGTTGTCGTGGACGGTTCCGGCATTTCTCGCCAACACATTCGCCGCACTGCAAAGTGAAGCCGCCGGCTCTTCAACGCAAATCATCACCGGCAAGGACAACACCATTCTCGTCGTGCTGCAAATGGCCGGTGGCAACGACGGACTCAACACCGTTGTGCCTTATTCGAACGATTTTTATCACAAGGCGCGTCCGGCGCTCGCGCTTTCGGCGCAAAATGTTTTGCAATTGAACAGTGAAATCGGATTTCACAATGCGCTTGGCGGATTCAAAAATCTTTACGACGCCGGGCATCTCGCCGTCGTTCAAGGCGTCGGTTATCCGAATCCGAACCGCTCGCATTTTCGTTCGACGGAAATCTGGCAGACCGCGAGCGACGCGGACAAATCCGAAGCTTACGGCTGGATTGGCCGCTATTTCGATAGTTGCTGCGCGGGCGCAGACCCGACCGTCGGCGTCACCATCGGCAATCAATTGCCGCAATCATTTTACGCAAAAACGCCGACGGGCATTTGCTTCAACAATCCGCAAAATTATCGTTTCAACGCTAACGGCCAAACGGAAGCGGCTTACGAAAAAATGAATGGCGTGGAAATGTCCGGCACAAATTCCGAAGACAATTCCGGCGGCTCCATCGGAATGCTCGCGGCGGCGCAACCGATGACCGGCGGCAAAGCCGTGGATTTTATCGAACGCACCGCGCTCGACGCGCAAATGAGTTCCGACAAAATTCGCGGCATCGCCGACAAAGTGCAAAATCAAGCCGTCTATCCGAATTCGCAACTCGCCAATTCGCTCAAGCTCGTCGCCAAACTCATCGGCGGCGGATTGCCGACGCGCATATATTATGTGTCGCAAGGCGGTTACGACACGCACACCGGACAGGCGAACCGCCAGAAACAATTGCTGCAAGACCTCGGCGATTCGACGAAAGCGTTCGTGGACGATTTGAAGGCGCAAAATAATTTGCAGCGCGTGCTGGTGATGACGTTCAGCGAATTTGGACGGCGCGTTTCCGAAAATGCCAACGGCGGCACTGACCACGGCGCGGCGGCGCCGATGTTCGTCGTCGGCAATAAAGTGAAAGCCGGTCTGCTGGGAAAATATCCGGGCCTCGCGCCGCAGGATTTGTTTCAAGGCGACATCAAATATAACGTGGACTTCCGCAGCGTCTATGCCGGCGTGCTGGAACAATGGCTCAAGACGAAAAGCGCGCCGATTCTCGGACGACAGTTTGAAGCGTTGCAATTGGTTTGAATTGGAAATGTCGCGCGAAGGACGCGAAGGCGGCGAAGGATTTTTATGGACAAAATTTTTCGATAGGAGCAGAGTCAATTTGTGAAACCGTCACATGAGCCGCGGAACAACCCATAACGCATATAACCGATCTCGGCAGCGTGGATACGAAGAAGCCGAGTTTCAACGCCACAGTCCATCTGGGGCGAGGAAATCCAGAGAAGCAGCCGAGCGTAAAAAAGGACGGCTTAACCTTTGCAGCGTTTGTAGGAAGTTTTTCAGAACGACTTCGGAAGAAATTGGAGTTTCAGTTTGCCCAACTTGCAGCCGTAAGCCCAATACCTGCGACTCCGCTTTGAATCATTAGGCCAAAATCTTGCATGAAATCCGTTCCATTTATCGAGCGAGCAGAGTTCTGGAAATTTCAGAGTGCTGCGATTTCATTCGAGATGGTTCGTGATGTCTGCGACTACCTACTTCAAAATCAACTATCAAAGTCACATCCAATCCATGACCCTCTTGTAACAGCCATTTACACACTTTATGGTCGGCCTTTTAAGCAACGTGCGCCGCTGCGATTGAGTGAAGACATTGTTCCGGAAAGATACCGACCAATACATTTCGGATTGATTACCTTTCGTGACAAAATGTTCGCTCATACCGATATTGATAGCCCAAAGACCGTTGACGGTTATGCCCTAAATGAACTTG
Organism: Candidatus Methylomirabilota bacterium; assembly: GCA_035644195.1. Taxonomy (GTDB): domain Bacteria; phylum Verrucomicrobiota; class Verrucomicrobiia; order Limisphaerales; family UBA11358; genus UBA11358. The sequence goes on from DASQOZ010000078.1 coordinate 10,712, forward strand.
CAGGATTTACTCGCAACGCGCAGACGAGATTCGGAATTACCATTGTTACACCTATTTTGCCATCGGTCAGAGACCTTTGCATCGAGCTTTACGGTCATGTGCATTCTAAAGCCAATGTGATTTGGCGTAAGCACATGCCTAAAGAGCGAGTCTCTGATGGAACAACTATTGTAAATCTTTCGGTTAAAGATGGACCATTTCTTGTTCCTCATCCAGTTTTGGCCTGACTTATTGCCAAACTAAATTCCCTTCGCCACCTTCGCGCGACATCGTTTCGTCACCGAATTGTCACAGGGTTGTCACGCAATTGGATTTGTGTGACGATTTGCGGCGCGGTATAAGACAAGTGTGAAGCCTAGGATTTTAGTCGTGGATGACGAGCCGGAAGCGGTCGAACTGGTCGAGTTCAATCTCAAGCAGGCCGGTTACGCCGTCACCACCGCCGCCGACGGCGCGGAGGCGCTCAAAAAAGCGCACGCGCAACCGCCCAATCTCATCGTGCTGGACGTGATGCTGCCGGAAATGGACGGCTTCGAGGCGTGCAAAGTCCTGCGGCTTGATCCGGCCACGGCCAAAGTGCCCATCATCATGCTCACGGCCAAGGCGGCGGAAATTGACCGCGTGCTCGGCCTCGAACTCGGCGCGGACGATTATCTCACGAAGCCTTTCAGCCCGCGCGAATTGCTGTTGCGCATCAAAAAAATTCTTGCGCGCGGTTTCCTCGAAGAAAAGCCGCGTGAACAAATCCGCTTCGGTGATTTGATGATTGATCTGCCGCGTCACGTCGCCAGTTGGAAGGGCAAGGCGATTGAATTGACGGCGACGGAATTCAAATTGCTCGTCACGCTCGCGCAACGCGCGGGCCGCGTGCAATCGCGCGACAGTTTATTGCGCGACGTTTGGGAATACGAAAGCGCGATTGACACGCGCACCGTGGACACGCACATGAGGCGTTTGCGCGAAAAACTCGGTCCGGCAGCAAAGCATCTGGACACAATTCGCGGCGTCGGATACAGGTTCGTTGAGTAGCCACAGATTTTCACAGATGGAAACGGAAACTCCTCACCCGTCCTTCGGACACCCTCTCCCCATCCGATGGGGAGAGGGACGGGGTGAGGGGCTCGTCAAAAATCTGTGTTTCATCTGTGTTTCATCTGTGGCTAAATAAACTGCATTGTGTGGTTCGTCCTTTTCATCCTCACGCTTGCTGCCGCAATCGGAATTCATTTCGTGTGGCGGCAAAAATTTCGTCGCCAGCAAAATAATCTGCGCGCCGACCTCGAAGGTTTTCAGCGCAAACAGCAGCAGACGACCGTTGACGCCAAGGCGCAGCAGCAGGTTTTGTTCAATTCCATGCTCGAAGGTTTGCTGTTGCTCGACCGCAACCGCAAAATTTATCTCGCGAACCGCGCGTTCAAAAATCTTTTCGGCATCAAAGGCGAATTGCGCGGCAAAACCATCATGGAAGCGTTGCGCGTCCATGAACTCGCCGCACTCGTCGAACGCGTGGAGGGCAAAGACGGACAGGTTTTCGATTACGAATTAAAATTGCCGGAATTGAGCGAACGCTGGCTGCAAGTGAATGCGGCGGCGATTTTCAATTCCGCCGGCGAACGCGAAGGAACGATTTTAGTTTTTCACGATTTGACGCGCTTGAAACAATTGGAACGCACGCGCGAAGAATTTGTTGCGAACGTGAGCCATGAATTGCGCACGCCGCTTTCGCTCATCAAAGGTTACGTCGAGACGCTGCTCGACGGCGCGCGAAATCAGCCGGAAGTGCTGGAACGCTTTCTCAAAATCATCGAGCGCAATACGCAGCGGCTCGACCTGCTCATTCAGGATTTGCTGACGATTTCCGCGCTGGAATCGGGCCGGATGAAATTGAATTTGCAGCCGGTGAATTTGCACGCGCTTGTCGAAAAGATTTTCAACGACTTGAAACCACCCGCCGACAACAAAAACGTCACGCTCGTCAACCAATTGCCGGAACTTGCCGCCACGGGCGACGCAAACCGCTTGGAGCAAGTCCTCGCCAATCTCGTGGACAACGCCATAAAATATGGCCGCGCGCAAGGCAAAGTCGTTGTCGGCGGAAAAAAATCGGATGGCAAATTGGAAATTTTTGTGCAGGACGACGGCGCGGGCATTCCGCCGGAATCACTGGAGCGCGTGTTCGAGCGGTTTTATCGCGTGGACAAGGCGCGCTCGCGCGAACAAGGCGGCACGGGCTTGGGACTTTCCATCGTCAAACATATCGTGCAGGCGCATGGCGGCGATGTGCGCGCGGAAAGCGAACCGGGCAAGGGCGCGACATTTTTCTTCACGCTGCCGTCGGAAAAATAACTTTGTAGCGGTGCTCTATGAGCGCCGTCTCGTTCGGCGGTCACAGACCGCCGAACAGCAAATAATTTGCAACCTGCAACCTTATCTTGCGCGATGCAATTCATTTTGCAGCGGCGCGATTAAAATTTTCAACATTTCCCCGTTTTTCGCGCATTCCAACTGCGGCATGTCCATTGCTAAAACGGTTGTGCGGATGGAACAGACAATTAGGCAGTTAAGGCGAAGAATTTTTATGAAAACGTTGGAATCACTTTTTTTAGACAGTCTGGCCGACATATATTATGCGGAAAAGCAACTGGTAAAGGCTCTTCCGAAAATGGCCAAGGCTGCGACGCATGATGATTTGCGGGAAGCTTTTGAATCGCATCTGGGCGAGACGGAAGGTCACGTGGAAAAATTGGAACGCGTTTTTGAAGCGTGCGATGAATCGTCGTGGAGCAAACGCTGCCCGGCCATCGTCGGCATCATCAAGGAAGCCGAGGAAATGATTTCGGACAACAAAAAATCGCCGACGATCAACGCCGCGCTGATTGCGGCGGCGCAAAAAGCCGAGCATTACGAAATCGCTTCCTACGGCACATTGCGCGATTGGGCGAAACAACTTCAAAATGAAGAGGCGGCCGCGATTCTGGAACAAATTCTCGAAGAAGAAAAAAATGCCGACCAGAAATTGACCGGACTGGCCAAGACACATTGCAATATCACGGCGGAAATCGGCGAAGAAACCGGGCAACCGCTCGCCCGCGCCGCATGAAATAAATCTTCCCGGGCGCAAGCAACTAGCGCCCATCCCACTCAGCCGGAGCCTGCCTGTGCTCCGGCTGTTCTTTTTTTGTAGCGGCATCTCGGCAGAGCGCCGCTGAATTTCAAAATTTTGTTTAGTCAGCCGCTTTCTGCCGAAAGCAGCTACGCTCTTGTGTGATTGGATTTAGATTGCGGCAAGTCAGACAATTACAATCCAAACTTAATTATGCCAAATTGTAAAACTTGCAGCCTTTCCCGGCTGATGCTCGAAGCTCATTTCAAATGAAAAAATAGGCTGGACAGGAATTTACGTCCAAAATACAGTGCAAAAATGAAATTAGATAGGCTGCAAAACGCGCCGTCGAATCACTTTTAGGCCACTTGACCAGACCACACTAAACATATGGAAACCATAGCAATCATCTCGCAGTTGTCATATTACGTCTTCGCGTTCCTCGCGGTGGCATTGTGCGTCATCCTATTTCGACATTACCACCAGTTTGCTTGGCTGCTTGTGAGCGTGGCTTTCGTTCAGCCATTTTGGGTGCTGCTCATGCGCATCATTCATGGCCGACCGTTGCTTTATTACATCACAATGACGACAGCACCAGACGGCAGCCTAAAGACAGGTTATCGCGTTGAGTTTCCTGTTTTTTACATTGTGGCGATTATCGAATTATATCTTTTGGTTAAGAAGACACGACATGAGACTGTGGCCTAACACCTAGATAGGCTGCAAATTTTCTTCATAATTTATTTTTCTTCGCTTTTCGCGCCGTTAATTTTTACACTGCGGCATGGTTCACGTTGGCATTGGCTATGACGTCCACGCGCTGGTCGCGGGACGCAAACTCATCCTCGGCGGCGTCGAGATTCCGCACACGCGCGGTCTCGACGGCCATTCGGACGCCGACGCGCTCATGCACGCGATTTGCGACGCGCTCCTCGGCGCGCTGGGCGAACCGGACATCGGCCATTTTTTTCCGAACACCGATCCGCGCTGGAAAAATGCGCCGAGCAAAATTTTTCTCGAAGAAGCCGCGAAGCTGATCGCGTTGCGTCAGGGCAAAATCGTCAACGTGGACGCGACCGTGCTCGCGCAGGAGCCGAAAATTTATCCGCACATCAAGGAAATGAAGCTTCGCATCGCCGACGCGTTAAAAATCAGTTTTGAACACGTCGGCATCAAGGCGACGACGAACGAACTGATGGGTTTCATCGGGCGCGAAGAAGGAATCGCGGCGATGGCCGTGGCGTCCATTGATTTGCTGTAAATATGAAGGACCGGCGAAATTGGTTTATCGGAATTGTGCTGTTTCTCATCACGATGGCGTTGTATTGGCCGGCGGTCACTTTTCCTTTCATCAATTATGATGACCAAGAATATGTCTACGAAAATTCGGCGGTAACCAATGGCCTTTCGCTTCATGGAATTAAATGGGCATTTAGTTCCGTTGTTTGTGCCAATTGGCATCCACTGACTGTTGTGTCCCACATGGCCGACTGTTCAGTATATGGATTATTTGCAGGCGGACATCATTTAACAAATATACTATTGCATTCCACGAACGTCGTTCTCCTGTGGCTGCTTTTAAGACATATGACGAAATCGTTTTGGCCTTGCGCGTTTGCCGCCGCATTGTTTGCCTGGCATCCATTAAATGTCGAATCGGTCGTATGGATTTCGGAACGCAAAAATGTTTTAAGCACGCTTTTTTTTATTCTCACGATTTGGGCGTATTTGCGTTATGCCAAAAATCCACGTCTTCATAGATATGCGTTGGCGTTAATTCTTTTTGTTCTGGGATTGCTGGCCAAACCCATGCTCGTTACCGTTCCATTTTTGCTCGTGCTGTTGGACTATTGGCCATTGCAACGGATAAATTCCACGAAAGACTTACGAGAAAATAGATTTTTGATTTTGGAAAAAATTCCCTTTTTATTTTTTGCCGTAGCTGACAGTGTCATCACTTATATCACACAAAGCAGGGAAGGTTCAATCAAGTCAACGGAATTTATGTCTTTAAAGTTAAGACTTTTAAATATTCCCGTCGCTTACTTGACTTACCTTGGGAAAATATTTTGGCCTGCCAAGCTCTGCGTTGTTTATCCGTTTCCCAAGGCAATACCGGTGGCTACCGCAATGTTTTGCGCCGTTTTGTTAATCGTCGTCACGACTTTGGCGTGGCGTTGGCGGAATAAAAGCCGGTGGATGTTGATCGGATGGCTGTGGTTTTTAGGAATGTTATTTCCCGTGATCGGTCTCGTGCAAATCGGAATCCAGGCAATGGCAAACCGGTATGTTTACGTGCCATGGATAGGAATTTTTTTAATCATCGTATGCGGTTTAAGTAGTTTTTCCAGCACTAAAATTCAGATGCGCGCCTTGATCTCGATGGTGACGATTGTTTTTCTTGGTTTTATGCTTGTGCAGACAAGAAAACAAATCATGTATTGGCAAAACAGCGTTGCGCTTTTTACATACGAGGTCGAAGTGAATCCGGACAGCGCGGTCGCCAACGATTTACTTGGTGTGGCCTACCACAACGCGGGAGAAATTTCCAAATCAGTCAATTATTATGCGGCAGCCGTTCACATTCAGCCGGATGATGCAATGATGCAATATCGTCTCGGACACGAACTCATTGACGCCGGAAGATTTGCCGAATCTGAAAATCATTTGATCTCGGCATTGGTAAAAATGCCGAAAAATCCGGCGCTGTATAATACTCTTGGCGTTGCTTTTATACAAGACGGCAAAACGAACAAAGCGGAAGAAGAATTTTTACGCGCTATCAATTTAGAACCACGCTATCCCAATCCATACTTTAATTTGGGTAAAGCCTTGCTCTTGGAAGGACAAACTAAACCGGCAATCACGAATCTTTTAGCGGCAGTAAATCTTGATCCCGATTGGCCGGAAGCATTGGAAAGTTTGGCTCGCGCTTATGCCAACAGCGGCGATTTTTCAAATGCTGTTTTGACGGCAAGTCGCGCATTGGTGGCGGCGAAAACAAGTCATGAACAACAACTGGCAAATCAAATTACCACGGAATTGGAAAATTATAAAAAAATGGTAAAACAGTAATTCTCAAACTCAATGCCAAAAGGAAAATCTCCTACGAAAAACACTCACATTATTCTCAAACCAAAAAATAAATGCCCAAAGCCGAAATCAGTTGGAAGCGTGTCACGGACGAAGGTGTGAAGCTGCAGGTTTATGCGCAGCATATCGGGCGTGACTGGAAATTTTTTCATCGCGAAAAACGTTACGATGTCTGGCGGCCGGTTCCCGAACCGCCGCTGGAAGATTGGCTGGAATTGCTCGACGCCGTCCAGCGGCTCATCACGCGCCGCCGTTATCAGCCGGACGACGAGGAAAAACTTCGCGGTCAAATCCGCGAACGATTTCCCGAAGCGGACTTTTGATCAGTCCGAACTGCGACAATTGCAAATTGCCACGGTCAATGTCATTGTGCAGCCGCCAACAACGTCCGCATCAGGAACACTCCGCTTATGGAAATGCCGATGATGATGGCGCCACCCCACGCGTCAACCTTTGCATTTGAAAGGTGATTGATCGGCGATATGATGTTGATCAAATGATAAAGCCGGCTGCGTTTGATTTGCCGTCTCATTTTTAATGCCTGCCTCATGCCATCCTTCTAGCAACAAACACGCCAAACCATTTTCCGCTGACAAAAGCAGGGAAACACCCTATCATTAAAGACGATGGCCAAGCCGCCTTTGATTCTTGTCGCACCCAGCATCGAAAAACGCGGTGTCGAATTTCATGACGTTTCTGTCAGCCTTTCAGTCAAATACGATTTTGCCGTCACACAGGCCGGCGGCATTCCCGTCACATTGCCCACAACAAATGATCGCGCGCTTTTGACCGAATGTGTCCGCCGCATGGACGGCGTTTTGCTGACCGGCGGCGATGACATCAATCCCGATCTTTACGCAAAAAATCTTCCGCACGCCGTCCGCAAAACGGTCGAGCAAACTCCCGACGGCGGCGGACGCGATTGGCGCGAACTGGTCTTGATAGACGAAGTTTTCCATCAGCGCAAACCGTTGCTGGCCATTTGCCGCGGCCATCAATTATTGAATATCGCGCTCGGCGGCGAATTGATCGCGGACATTCGCCGGCAACTTCCCGGCGCGCTCAATCATCAACATTTGGACAAGGCGAACGAAATCGTTCACGAAGCGTCGTTGACAGCCGGTTCATTGCTCGCCAAAATCACGGGCAAGAGGATTCTCGGCGTGAATAGTTCGCATCATCAGGCTGTCATGCAAACGGCGGAACCGTTGACGGCCACGGCGCGGGCGAGCGACGGAATCGTTGAAGCAATGGAATTAAAACCTGAAGCAGCGCGGCTGATGCCGTTTTTATTGAGCGTGCAATTTCATCCGGAACGATTGACGGAAAAGCACGCCGAACATCGCGCAATTTTTTCGCGATTTGTCGAAGCCTGCAAACCGAAGCGTAAAACATGAAAGCCAAAATTCTCATTGTGGACGACGAAAAGGATTTGCGCGACCTGCTCGCGTCCGTGCTCGAGGAATATTACGACGTCACGCAGGCTGGCACCGCCGCGACATTGAAACAAACGTTTTCTCAAGAACCGCCCGACGTCGTGCTGCTCGACGTGAAATTGCCCGACGCCGACGGTCTCGACCTCCTGCCGCTGATCAAAAAATCCTGGCCGGAAACCGAGGTCATCGTGTTGAGCGGACACGGAACCGTCACCATGGCCGTCGAAGCCGGACGCCGCGGCGCTTACAATTTTCTCACCAAGCCGTTTGAGAATGAAAAATTGCTCGCGGACGTGAAATGCGCCGTTGACCGCAAGCAGCAAAGCGAAGAAAACGTCACGCTCCGACGCGCGCTCGAAACCATGAGTGGCACGGCCTCGCCGATTTTTCGCAGCGCAACGATGCAGGATGTCGTCCGCACTGTTGAACGTGTCGCGCCCAGCGACGTTGCCATTTTGATCACAGGCGAAAGCGGCACCGGCAAGGAAGTCATTGCCGATCTCGTCCATTCGTTGAGTCCGCGCAACAAAAATAAAATCATCAAGGTCAATTGCGCCGCCCTGCCCCGCGAATTGATCGAAAGCGAGTTGTTCGGCTCCGTCAAAGGCGCGTTCACCGGCGCGCACGCCGACCGCGACGGACTTTTCCGGCAGGCCGAAGACGGCACGCTGCTGCTCGACGAAATTTCCGAGATGCCGATTGACACGCAAAGCAAATTGCTGCGCGTCTTGCAGGATCAGGAAGTCCGGCCCGTCGGCGGCAAGACCTGTTACAAAACCAATTGCCGCATCCTCGCCGCGACCAATCGCCGGCCCGAAATCGCCATCAAGGATGGCAAACTGCGCGAAGATTTATTTTACCGTATCAGCGCCATTTCCGTTCACCTGCCGTCGTTGCGCGAACGCCGCGACGACATCATGCCCTTGGCAAATTCATTTCTGCGAAAATTTGCCGCGCAGGCGAACCGTGAAATCCGCGGCTTCAGACAGGATGCGATTGAACGGCTCACGGCATTTGAATGGCCGGGCAACGTCCGCCAATTGCAAAATGAAATTCAGCGCGCCGTGCTGCTATGCGAAGGCACGGAAGTTGCCGCTGCCGATTTAAGCGTCACAAATGTGAAAACGGCTGCGAGCATCGCGGCTGCCGCCACCGGCGAACATGACACGGATTTCACGCTGCTCGAAGGCGTCGAGCGCAACGCGATTATCCAGATGCTCAAGGAAACCAACGGCAATAAACTCGAAACTGCCAAACGCCTCGGCATCGGACGCCAGACGCTTTACAACAAAATCAAGGCTTACGGGATTGAAGTGTAGCCGCATTTTCACAAATGCGGCTACAAAAAGTGAAACTTAAAGTCAAAACATGAAACTAGATAGGCTACAAAATGCGAAGCCTAATCCTTGTTAGGCCATGAATGCGATTGACTATGCCTTTGGATTCATCCAGCTCGTGCTGATCTTTGGCGGGTGGCCTTTGCTGGTCTTTCTTTCGAGGAATTCGCGGCAATTTCGACAGGTGCTGCGGTATAGTGTCGCTGGATTCGTTTTGATGATGTTGGTTTTCGTCATACCACCGATACCGATGAGTTCCAGAGCTGTTTTGACGACTTCTCAGCGCATCTACGAGATAGCATTTATCATTCTTGCCGCATTGCCATATGTGGTGTTGGTTTTCCTGCTTGTGCTGCGCGTCTTGCGGAGGTTGTTGTGATGCCACCGAATGGCCTAAGGCTGCAAATTTAAGCTCAAAGCTTTTCCAATTCTTCCCGCAACATTTTTGCCAGCGGTCGAATTGTCTTTTCGCTGAATTCAAATTGGCATCCCGCCGCTTGAAACAATTCCGGCAATGGACGCGAGCCGCCGCGCTTCTGCTCCCCTCTCCCCGCTAAAACGGGGAGAGGGTCAGGGTGAGGGGTTCGTTTTCTCTCTCAATTGAATCTTTTTCAAATCCGGTGGAATAAATTTCTGTTCTTCAGCATTTTTCATAATCCGAACGCAGCCAGACCGCTTTTGCAGCGCGTTCCAAATTTCCATCAAACAACCCTCGCGATTCTTTCGCCACTGATGATTCCAAAATCGAAGCGTTTCAACATCATACTCCTTCAGAAATTTTTCCCGCGCTTCGTCCAGTTGAATTCCTTCGGGCAAACCATGCTGAAAGCCATCAAGTTCAACAGCCAGTTTTGCGTCGGCGCAATAGAAATCCAAAATGTGTCCATCAACTTCATGTTGCCGTCGAAATTTGAAACCGGCGAATTGTCGTCCTCGCAGCGCACGCCAGAGTTCTTTTTCTTCGTCGGTCTGATTGCGACGAAGTTTGCGGGCGATATGTTTCAGGCTCACGTCGAAAGGATGCGGATTGTCAGAAGAATTTCAAGACTCCTCACCCCGACGAAAACAGGCAAGCCGTAGAGAGTTTCAGTCCCCTCACCCCGGCCCTCTCCCCGTTTAGCGGGGAGAGGGAGTAAAACAGCGGCGTTCGCTACAATTTCTTTAATTCCTCCCGCAACATTTTCGCCAGCGGACGGATCGTCTTTTCGCTGAATTCAAATTGGCATCCCGCCGCTTGAAACAATTCCGGCAGCGGACGCGAGCCGCCGAGTTCCAAAGATTTTTTGTAATCGTTCAATGCCGCCGCCTTGTCGCGCTTTGAATTCGCCCAGACCTGCAATGCACCAAGCTGCGCGATGCCGTATTCGATGTAGTAAAACGGATGGATGAAGATGTGCAATTGCCGGTGCCACAAATTCGCACGCGCTTTTTCCCAGCCAGTCCAATTTACGTCGCCGCCAAAACGGTTCATCAGGTTCATCCACGCGGCGGCGCGTTCGGCACGCGTATGATTTGGATTCGTGTAAATCCAATGCTGAAACGCGTCCACGGTCGCAATCCACGGAAACACGCCGACGATGCCTTCGAGATGGACGCGGCGCGCGCGCTTCGCGTCGGCGGCGGAATAAAATTCCTCGATGAACTCGTTGCCGAGCAATTCCATGCTCATGGAAGCGACTTCGCAAAATTCAATCGGCGCGCTGCGATACGGATACAAATCCTCGTCGCGCGTCGCGAGCGCGTGAAAGGCGTGGCCGGCTTCGTGCAAAATCGTCTCCACGTCGCGCTGCAAACCGATGGCGTTCATGAAAATGAACGGCAGGCGCGATTCAGCGAGTGTGGATTGATAACCGCCCGGCGCTTTGCCTTTGCGATTGTCGAGGTCGAGCAATTTCAAATCGTCCATTTGCTTGAAACCGCGCGCGAGTTCGCCGTCGAGTGAATTGAAAATCTTTTGCGTGCGCGAAACCATTTCGCCGACTTGTGCGAATGGTTTCAACGGTGGCCGGTTCAAAGGGTCAACCGACAAATCCCACGGGCGTAGTTTTTCCAATTTCAATTGCTCGCGCCGTTGCGCGTGCAATTCGCGGACGATGGGAACGATTTCTTGCGCGACGGCTTCATGAAATTGCGTGCAATCGTCCGGCGTGTAATCGAAGCGCCCCATCCGGCGGAAAATGTAATCGCGATAATTTTCAAAACCGGCGTTCATCGCGATTTGCTGGCGCACTTTTATTTGTTGGTCGAAAATCTCGTCAAATTTGTCTACTTCCTGCAACCGGCGTTTGGCAACGAGTTCCCACGCCTCCCGCCGCAGCGCGCGGTCGGGCTCTTCGAGGTAGCGGCCCATCTGCACGAGCGTTTTTTCTTCGCCGCGAAAATTCACCGTGAGCGCGCCGCTCAATTTTTGATATTGCTGCGAAAGTTTCGCTTCCTCGGTTTCGAGCGGAACATTTTCCTGCCGGAACAATTCGACGTGATTTTTTATATCGCGGTCGAAGATGTGAAAACGTTCCTGCGACAATTTTTCTCGTTGTGGATGCGCAACGTAAATCTTTTCCAGCGCGAATTGTCGCGGCTTGAGTTGCGGCTCGACCTTTTCAACGAAATGCAAATAGGCCTTTTCCGCGTCGGCATTGTCCGTGTGGCAGGTCATTGCGATGTAACGGCGCGAGGATTCTTCGTCGAGCGCGGCGTTCAGTTCGCTCCAGTCAAGCAGCCAATTTTCCAATTCGGCAACGATTTTGATTTGCGCCGCACGCTTTTCGAGCTGGTCGAACAGCGGCGCGATTTGCGGCCAGTCACCCAAATCAATTTTTTCAGGAACAAATTTTCTTGGCTTTGCAGCAGGCAATTTTCCAAAGGGCAATAAATTCATTCGCAAAAGATAAATTAAATCTTTGTAGGAGTCGAGGTAACGAGACTCAAATTAAAAAATAGAGACTCCTTACGTCGTCTCCTACTTCTATTTCGGCAATCGTCCGATCCAAATCCCGCCGCCTGCATAATGCCATTCCAATTGCGGCAAATCAGGTTGAGAGGAATTGTAAATGACGATGACGAGCCGGTCGGCGGCGCGCATTTTTTGAATCCACGGCTCGTAGGATTTGAAAGCACCGCCGGTCAATTGAATGGAACGGAGAATTTTCAAATCTTCTTCGGGCATGATGGCCGGTTCATAGCCGAGAATGTAACGCCAGCCGGCCTGCGGATTTTTGTAAAAGGTGTCGTAGTAAAAACTCATTTGGGCGCAATAGAAAATGCCGTCTTTGTCCGGCAACCAGCCTTGCAACGCCGGATTTTCGACGTCCAAAAATTGTTCGCCGGCGGATTTGCTGTAACGACGTTCCAAATCGTTCGTGCATTGAAGGAAAAGCGGGAACGCGAGAAAGCTGCATAACAAAAGACGTTTCGGCGATGTGGCGTCGCAAAAATTTATGAAAGCGTCTTCAAATTGCAGCGTCAGCCAGACAAGCACGGCGGGAATTCCCCAATCCGCCCAGCAGCGATCCGTATGCAATCCGAGAATCCAGCAAATGACGACGAGCCAGAAAACCGGCGTGTCCAAAAGCGCGGAAATTGTTTTGCCTTGTTGTTTGCGCCAGAGAAAAACAATGGCCAGCAACACAAGCGTCGGAAATTCGCCGTCGCTCGGCGTCATTTCACCGACAAGAATCCATTGAGGAATATGTTCGGACGCGACGGTTGCCGCCAGCCGGATGGTTTGTCCGAGAAATTGAACCGGACTGCCGGTAAGCATTGCGGCGATGATTGTTCCAACCAGCCAGCAAGCCATCAACCAAAGCAAATCGCGCCAGCGACGCGCCAGACAAAAAGCCGCGAACAGAAATCCCCACAAAAACCACGCGCCGTCAATCCATGTCGAAAGACAAAAAGCTGCGGCAGTCAAAACGAGTTTGAGTCGCGACGGATTTTTTGAATCGTCTCTCGACCAAACGAACAACAAGACAATGAGAATACTTTCGGGAACCAGCAACGGCCTGATTTGATCGAGCCGTCCCATCAAATAAGGCAGCGCGACCATTTCCGCCAGCAACGTGGCCAGCCACGCTTCAGGACGGCGCAACCACGGCAATGCGGAATAAAAAAAACAAAGCAGCAAAGCAATGACGGCGAAAACGGTCATTTGCCCGATGTTCGCACCGGTCGCTTCTTGCGCGTGGCGCAAGACCCATTCCCAACCGGGGTTGTGGTCCATCGTAAAACCGGGACGCAGCACGATGATTTCGGAATCTTTTCTTTCCGTGAACGCCTTGGCGATGTGCCGCCGCGCATCTCCGGGCGGAACGAAACCGTAGCTTAAAATTTTCAGCGGAATCACAAACAACGTCGAAAGGACGATGAGCCATGCAATCAATGGCACATAACGCTGGATAAAGGAAAATCTCGTCGTCATCGGATTTCGTCACGCAATTAATAGCGGCAAATTCATGCGCGAAGAATAAGGAAAATTTGCGCAATGAAAACGAATTTCGTGCAAAGCCATCCGGTCAATTTAATGGAAATCCTTTTTGATCTTCGGGATTTGCGAAAACCAGTTCTTCCGAATGCGGACCGGTGCGGATCAAAACCGCCGGTCTTCCTGAAACCAAGGCCAGAAGCTCATTATCATTGATTGGACGAAATCCGCCGCTGGTCGTCGCAACTTGAACAACTGTCGCAGTTGATGCGACAAGTTGGACGGAAAACTGCCGGGTGGTTACGATGGCGTCATTGGGCAATTGTTGAGTGCGAACGAGTCTGTAATTTGTCTGCGCTGTTTTTTTTGCCAGCGGTTTTGAAACGATGGGTTGCTCCGGCCAATTTTGCCAGACCAAACCCGCCAGCAAACCAAAGACAGCCAAAACGCTGATTGCCCGTCGCGTTTGCTGAAAGCGGCGACGACGACCTGCCAGTCGCAATGTCTGGCCGAGCATCGCGTCGCGGAAATCCGCAGGCGCAGTTTCGGAAAACACGTCGGCCAGCAAATCGTCGTTGTCAGTTAGGCGGTTCATTTTTATTTGGCAGGGACGCCGCGCTGCGGCGTCCGGTCGGCGTAGCGCGCCGACCCTACCTTTTCAAATTTTCATTTTTCAATTCGGCCAAGACGTCGTCCTTCAATTTTTGGCGGATGCGGGACAATTTCGATTCAATCGCTTTTTCCGTCATTTGCAATTCATCGGCAATTTCGCGGACAGACTGACGGGCAAAGTATTTTTGCCCGATCAGTTTTTGTTCGTCCGGCGGCAGCAGCGCGACTTTTTGTTCCAGCAAAATTTGCAGCCGTCCGTCGGCTTGATTGTTGTTTGCGCCGTCCAGTTCAACTTCCGCGTGAAGTGTGAAACGGTCGAGAAATAAAAAATAACGGCGGCGCTTTTTCGTTTCATCGGCGAAAGCCGTGCGTGCCAGAACGGTGAGCCAGCTCCAAAAAATGTTTTCATCGCGAAAAATTTTGATGTGCCGCGTCACGCGAACCAACGCGGCTTGCAACGCTTCGCGTGCCGCGTCTTCGTTGCCGGCGGCGATGACCAGCAGGTAACGCCACAGGCGGTCGAAGTAAGCATCATAAAAAGTGCGCCAGGCCATTTCATCTTCTTTCGACATTGCGCGCGTCAACGCCTCAATTTGGCGGGGCGAGACTGCTGGCGGGCCGTCTTCGCGGTTTGCGGCTGGCGGGGGCTTGGCAGACGGCCACCGTCCTCGCTCCACCGATGATTGAATGTTTTCTTCCAAGCAAGCGCATTAACTGCTGGCTGAAACTTATTTTCCAGACTTTTCTTCCGACGCGGAGTTGATGGCGGGAGAAGAAATCTTCTTCGTCAATTGATCAACTTGCTTTTGTAATCCATTCACATGGTCATTCATCTGCCGCCAAAACGAATTTTGTGTCTGTGGTAGCGTCTTTAAGACGTTGTCGATTGTCTGTAATTTGCCCGGCTCGCCATAGGCAATCAACAGCTTGGTTTCCTTGTGGTAATTTAATTCCGGGGGCGTTTCAGGGCCTTCCATTTTCCAGCCTGTTTGAATGGCCGTGGTGATGTCGTCCACCGTAAGGCCACGCTCCAAATAAAGTTCCAGCGAGTAAAATTGGCAAACTTTCTGGGTGGAAATCATCGGCGGCAACGAAGGTTTCTCGACGTGAAAATGCCAGACCGAGTTGTCGAAGGGTTGACCATCCGTTTTGAAGCCGTAACTGCTTGAGAATTGTGAATAGCTTCCTCCGTATACTCCAGTGGACACCGCGACAACTTTCCGGCTGGCAGCTTCCAAGGCGGCGAACAATTGCGGCAGATAGACATCATTCATTTTCAGCGGTGGCAGTTCGACGTTTTCATCTTCCTTGTTGATGATAACATTGAGCGGCTTGCCCATCGCTTTTTCAATGGTCTTGACCAGTTGCGCGGGTGTGCCACCGGGAAAATCGAGGTCGAAGCGGGCCAGGGTTGAGGTTTTCGTATATGAGCCGAATGTCCAGAGGGAATTATCAGATGGGTGTTCGTCTATGGTTACGAAACTGTATTGGCTGATTAGTTCATTGTTTGAATATTTCTTGCTGTTATCCGAAAGAGTTTTGAACAGTTTGGCGACATCCAAATCGCTCGCTTTAACTGGTGGCAGCTTGATGCTGGCAGCCTCGTCCAGAATGATGACGTTCAATGGCTTGCCCATTGCTTTCTCAATGGCTTTGACCAATTGCGCGGGCGTGCCGCCGGGAAAATCGAGATTGAATTTGGTCAGGGCTTTTTGTGATGTGTCATTTTGTAACTGAACATCCACTCTAGTAATCGGTAGTTGCTGGCTAAAAACCGGCGTGAGGCTGACGACAAGCAATCCGAGCGCGACATATTTTGAGATTTTCATAGGTGTTGTTGTTTCCGTCTTTATACAGAAACACGACGGCCAGCGCAAAATCCTTCGCGCAAATTCAGAATTTCGTCTTGATCCCGCAGGCACGGACGAGGCACCAGCCGCGAATGGATTCAAAGATGGCGAACAATCCCGCCGCCACAAGAACCAGTCCACCCCATAAACTATAATCGTCACCGGCAACAATGATGCCCGCAACGAGGCACAGCGCGCCCATGACACCTCGCGCCATCCGGCCATGGCGATCCAGATTGGGTCTGAAAAAGCGGCTCATGCAAAAATTTAGCATGAGACAATTCAAATGCCAAGCACCCGCTTAGGTAATGCTCATCTCGGGATTTTTTCTCCCTCTCCTCCCAAAAGGAGGAGAGGGCCGGGGTGAGGAGGCCGATGTTTTCAATCTAAAATCCCCTCACCCTGACCCTCTCCCCGCTTGGGCGGGGAGAGGGAATTAATTCAAATCGAGCCACTGCCTAGACGGCTCGCGGGGACGCTCGCCCCACCATCAGAAGTTGCCGACACAAAATTGCACAGGCATAATTCGTAAATCATGGATTTGATGAATGCGCATTATTTATGGGCCTCAATGTTTTGGGGCACCGTCGCCACCGGCTATATGATTTACGGCTGGAAACAGCGGGCGTTGATTCCATTTCTGGGCAGCCTGGCGATGACAGTCGCCTGTTTTTTGAGCGCGTTGTGGATGTCGCTGGCGTGCATCGTAATCATGTTCGCGGTCTGGTGGCTGGCAAAACAGGGATATTAAAATTCAAACGGGAGGGTTGCCGTGTCGGCGACCCTGAATAAAAAAATGAGACGGCGACACGCCGTCCCTCCCAAAATCAGATTTGGATTTTTTTTAGAACGACCAGTTGAAGAGCGGAAAACCTTTGGCGAATTTATCCGGCATTTGGTCGAACCAGCCGTTGTTCATCGCGATATTCGCAAGGCCGATTTGCACGCCGTGAAGATTTTTGGAGTAATTCACGATTCCTACCTGCAAGCCGGTGAAATTTTCCGAGACGTTGACCATGCCTTCCTGCAAGCCGGTGAACGTGCCGTCAGAAACGTTCGCAAAACAAGGAAGGAAAAAAATACCGCCTTGCCATCCTTTGAAACTTTGCTTGCTGTAATTGGCTAGGCCCCACTGGACGCCGGTGTAAGAGTCGTCGTAATTAAACACGGCCCAACTCAAGCCCCTGCTCTCGCCGGTGCTGCCGTTGACAATGCCAAGGCTCAAACCACTTTGCGGATTTTCGCCCCAAACGTTGATCGCGAAACCGCGAATCTCGGTGGTCTTGGGATGAACGGAGATGTCCGGCGTCAATGATGCCTGAAATGGCGCTGATTCCATCGGCGCGGGATTCATGGGTTGATCGGCGTGAACTGCGACCGCGCCGATGACGAGTGCTGAAACGACAAGTATTTTTTTCATAAGTAATAACGCTTTTAACTCACCGGTTTAGAAAATGCAAACAGTTTAAGTTTATTTATCCACGCTTCGGCAAGGCAGTTGTTCCTGCGTAGACTGCATTTTTGCCGAGCAATTGCTCGATGCGCAAAAGCTGGTTGTATTTTGCCAGACGATCCGAACGGCTCAACGAACCAGTTTTAATTTGTCCGCAATTCGTCGCGACCGCGATGTCCGCAATCGTCGAGTCTTCCGTTTCGCCGGAGCGATGCGAAAGAACGGCAGTATATTTGTGAAATTGCGCGAGCTGAACCGCATCGAGCGTTTCGGTGAGCGAACCGATTTGGTTCACTTTGACGAGAATGGAATTGGCAGTTCCAGTATCAATTCCCTTTTGCAAAAATTTCACGTTCGTTACGAACAAATCGTCGCCGACGAGTTGAACCTTGTCGCCGATTTTATCCGTCAACAATTTCCAATGTTTCCAGTCGCCTTCGGCGCAGCCGTCCTCGATGGAGACAATCGGATATTTCGCCACGAGCTTCGCGTAAAAATCCACGAGTTGCGCGCCGGAAATGGTTTTGCCGGTAGATTTCTTGAACGTGTAAGTGCCGTCGTGGTTGTAAAATTCAGAACTCGCCACATCAAGCGCGAAGTAAATCTGTTTGCCAAGTTTGTAGCCGGCATCGGCGACAGCTTTGCTCATCGAATCGAGCGCGTCTTCCACGCTGTCGAGTTTCGGTGCGAAACCGCCTTCATCACCGACGGCTGTCGAAAGCCCTCGTTTCTTCAGCACGGACTTCAGCGCATGAAAAACTTCCGTGATGGCTCGCAAACCTTCGCTAAACGTCGGCAGGCCGAGCGGCATGATCATGAATTCCTGAAAATCAATCGGCGCGTCGGAATGCGCGCCGCCGTTGATGACGTTGGCCATCGGCACGGGCAAAACTTTCGCGTTCGGTCCGCCAAGATATTTGAACAGCGGCTGATTCAAAGCGGACGCCGCAGCTTTTGCATTTGCGAGCGAGACGGCGAGAATCGCGTTCGCGCCAAGCTTCGATTTCGTTTCCGTGCCGTCCAATTCAATCATCGTGCGGTCAACGGTCAATTGGTCGAGCGAATCAATTCCTTGCAATTCCGGCAGAATTTTTTCGGTGACATTTGCGACCGCTTTGCTCACGCCTTTGCCGAGAAAACGTTTCTTGTCGCCGTCGCGCAATTCAATCGCTTCATGTTCGCCGGTGCTCGCGCCGCTCGGAACCGCCGCGCGGCCCGCCGCGCCGCATTCGAGCGTCACGTCCACTTCCACGGTTGGATTTCCGCGCGAGTCCAGAATTTCGCGCGCCTCAATATTTTGAATTTTCGTCATAAATCGAACGCGCATGATAAATTCCGCGCGCTTCGAGTCAAGAAAGCGTTGCGGTTTCAGGCGCGGGAAACAGTCGCGGCATAAACGGTCGTCCCGTGATTATCAATCATGCGCACGTCCATTTTGCCGGCCTGCAAGGAAACAGCCGTGAAGCCGGAGCAGGTCATGGCAAATTTGGTATGCGGAGTTTGTTTCGTCGCGCGGACCTGCGAACCCGCGCCGGAATCGAACAGGTTCACCTCGCCCGCCATCAAGTGTTGAAGGTCATGGTCGTGGCCGTTGAAATAAGCCTGAACCTTGTGCTCGTGGAGCAGCGGCAAAATATTTTCGACGAGTTCCGGCGTGTCGCCATGTTCGCCGCCGGAATAAATCGGATGATGGCCGATGACGATTTTCCATTGCGCCTTTGACTTTGCGAGCGCGTCCTTGAACCACGCGAGTTGTTTCGGAACGTCCTGCGCGGCGGCGATCACATAGGCTTTGCTGTCGCCGTGATTTGTTTTCGACATCGGCGTCGTGTCCAGATAAAAGAAATCAGCGGTCGTTGAAGCGTCAATCTGCCGCGACTGGACGTAATAGCGCGCGGGCATTTTCCAGCGCGGGCTGATTTTGCCGTAGGCGATCTGCGCGTCGCAATCACCGCGATAATCGTGATTTCCCAGGGCGGCCTGCCACGGAATTTGCAAGGATTCGGCGTGATAAACGTCCTCGAACGAAGTTTTCCATTGCCTGTCATCAACTGACGCCACGCCGTTTTCGTAAAAATTATCGCCGACGGAAATGATGAACTTCGCGCCCATGTCTTTGGCGGCCTTCGCCATTTGTTCGGCGACTTGCGATTGATCCGATTCGCCGCTGCGCCCCCAATCGCCGAAGACGAGAAAATTCAATCCGCCTGCCGGAGCAGATTCGGCAAACAAATCCGTCGGCAGAAACCGGCTGGCAATGATTCCCTGGCTGGCGACAAAAAGAATGCGGACGAATTCGCGGCGTGTTTGTTTCATAATTGTTTCACTTTGCCTATTCCTAAAACTTTCTCCTGAAATTGTCCATTGAATTGCGGCCCGGGATTTATTTTTAACCGGCTTGTCACTTTCGCAGTTGCCAAACCGCGCCAATTGCAATATGAATTTTCGCGGCAATGGAGTTTGCCATCCGCATGGAAAACCGCCTGATGTTCAGCGCTGATGACTCCTACGAATAAACCGTTCGCAGGAAAATTATGAACATCGCATATCTTTGGGTCGCAATCGGCGGCGCGCTCGGCAGCGTGGGAAGATTCTGGCTCTCGGGACTCGTCGCCGCGCGCTTCGGCGAAACATTCCCGCTCGGCACTTTGCTCGTCAATGTCAGCGGCTCGTTCGTCATCGGCATTTTTGCCGCGCTGACGATTTCAGATGGCCGGATGGATTCGCAATCAAGAATTTTTGCGGCGCAATTTTTGATTTATGGCATTTGCGGCGGCTACACGACATTTTCCTCGTTCAGTTTGCAGACGCTGAATCTTTTGCGTGACCGCGAATGGCTTTATGCCGGCGGAAATGTTATTTTGTCCGTAATTCTTTGCATGATTGCCGTGTGGCTCGGTTATTTGCTCGGTTCAATTTTTAATTCCGCAAAATGAAAACAAGGCTTTTATCCGCAGATTGCACAGATTTTCACAGATTGGTTTTTGGCAAATTCGTCTGCGTCCATCTGCGAAATCTGCGGACGCCTTTGTCCGTGTTCAATCCGTGTTTCATCCGTGACTAAATTAAAATCAACTTATGCAAATTCCAACTGACGCAATGCTCCTGCGGATTTTCATCGGCGAAAGCGACCGCTGGGAACATAAACCGCTTTACGAAGCCATCGTGCTGGCCGCGCGCGAAGCGCATCTGGCCGGCGCGACCGTTTTGCGCGGACCGATGGGTTTCGGCAAATCCAGCCGGTTGCACACGGCAAAAATCCTGCGGCTCTCGATGGATTTGCCGCTCGTCATCGAAATCGTGGACAGCGAGGAAAAAATAAATTCATTTCTGCCGACGCTCGATAAAATGATCGGCGGCGGATTGGTTACGCTCGAAAAAGTCAAAGTGCTGCACTATTGTTCCGGCGATGGTGAAAAATAATTGACATGGATTTTTTAACAGAACTATTAAAAATTTTAGGCTCTGAATCACGCAGTAAAATTGCGGTGCTTCTAGTCCTTATCGTTGTTGCTCTTTGCTCGTTGTTTGCATACGAGCACTACACAGCTTCATTTCGCTTGAGCCGCCTTCAAAAAGAAACTGATTTATTTATCCGATTACAGGAAGTTGAACTGCAAGGCACAAATATAACAAATCCAGAATTTGTTCGGCTGCGAGATATTTTACTAGAGCGTATCTCATAAATGTCTCAAGAGGATGATTACCGCCGCCAAATGAACAAACCCTTGAAAATTCTCCGCGTGGTATTCATAACGGACCACCAGCCGTCGGAAGCTGAAGAGCCAGGCGAAGAGCCGCTCAAT
>DASQOZ010000079.1:0-7687 GCA_035644195.1 Candidatus Methylomirabilota bacterium
GGGCTGTTCGCCGATTTCCGTCGCGCAAAAGGCCGGACTCGATTTCTTCAAGCCGGTGAAGCCCGACACGATTGCGAAATCGCTCGCCATCGGCACGCCCGCCGACGGTTTTTACGCGCTCAAAGTGAT
The DNA here is from genome assembly GCA_035644195.1 of Candidatus Methylomirabilota bacterium. Lineage (GTDB taxonomy): Bacteria > Verrucomicrobiota > Verrucomicrobiia > Limisphaerales > UBA11358 > UBA11358. The sequence goes on from DASQOZ010000079.1 coordinate 130, forward strand.
GCGCGAAACCAATGCTGCGGCTGACGACGTGACCGACGACGAAATCCGCGACGCGATTAAATTGCTCGCTGAGACGGAAGGCATTTTTGCCGAGACCGCCGGCGGCGTGACCGTAGGCGTGGCGAAGAAACTCATTGCGTCCGGGAAAATCCCGCGCGATTCTTCCGCCGTCATCTGCGTCACCGGCAACGGATTGAAGACCCTCGACGCCGTGCAAGGTCACGTCGGCAAACCGCGCGAAATCAAGCCGAGCCTGCGCGAATTCGAGGCGCTGCTGGCGCATGAAGAAAAAGTGAATGCGTAAAATTTTATTGTGCGAATCTATATCGAAAGCACGATTCCAAGTTATCTGGTTGCGCGACCTGCGCGCGACTTGATTCAAGCCGCGCGGCAACAGCTCACGAAAGATTGGTGGGAGCATAACCGTGCCACGCACGAACTTTTCACTTCGCAAGTCGTGCTGGATGAAATTTCCGTTGGCGAACTGGCAATGGCACAATTTCGTCTGGAATCGTTGCAAACCATTCCACTGCTTCCGGTGACCGATGGAGTCAAAGAACTTGCCCGCAAGATTCTTGAATCGGGATTGCTTCCTGCCACTGCCGACCGCGACGCTGTTCATATTGCCCTAGCCAGCGCCTATAACTTGGATATACTTTTAAGTTGGAACTGCCGGCATATTGCCAATGCTGCCATTCAATCACGGCTGCGGCGTTTGGTGGAATCTGCCGATTTTGAATTGCCGGTGATTTGCACGCCGGAAGAACTGATGGAGAATAACAATGAAAACGACTGACATTCGCCCGACAAAAGAAACCGGCGACCTGGTGCTTCGCGAAGTATGGCGCGCGAAAGATGCGCTTTCGGCATCATACGGCCATGACTTGGACAAGCTGTTTGCTGAAACACGCAAGCATGAAAAACTTTCCGGCCATCCGCTCGCCAAGCTTCCGGTCAAATCCCACACACGATGAAAACAACAAAAGCGAAACCAAATGTGCGCGAGCAAATGGAAGACTTGAATGATTATATTGATTTGCTGGAAGCGCGCGCCCGCAACAAAGGCAAACGCACTTACACGACGGATGAAGTGCGCAAACAGCTTGGCCTTGCTTGATCAAACCGCGCGAAATCAAGCCGAGCCTGCGCGAATTCGAGGCGTTGCTGGCGCATGAAGAAAAAGTAAATGCGTAAAATGAAATTACAAAAATGAGCGCACAAAAAATAGGCTATCGAGCATTTCCGAAAACATTTCCGCATCCGACACGCGCTCGACGATTTACCGCTGACGAATTTGAAGCTGTTTCCAAAACAAAACTTCAGACTGCGCCTTCCAATTGCCCCGGACACGAAAGCACCACTGTTTGGTATGCAGAAGTATTTGGCTACATTATTGAAATTCGTTTCACGGAGCATCCACCTGTTTACATTCAGTCCATTTGCACTTTCACACCAACGATGGGCATGGATAGAATTGACGGTGAACTTGCCCAAGACGTTGAAGAATTTGTTTTGCAGGATGTATTAGGAATTAAAACAAAAAGGTTGGATGCTTTTCCATCTTGGAAAGATATTCCTTCAACTGAATATTTGCGAAGTAAAGGATTTTTGAAATAATCGAGAAATTAAAATTTAATTTATGCCAAAAAAAGTCCGCATCCCCACGCCGCTCCGCAAGTTGACCAACAACGAGGAGCTGGTCGAAATCAACGCCGCCACCATCGGCGAGGCGCTCGTCGAATTGCAGACGCGCTTCCCCGGCATCCAGGAACGCCTCGTGGATGAAAAAGGCGAGGTGCGCCGCTTCGTCAACGTCTATGTCAACGAGGAGGACATCCGCTTCCTCAAAAACCGCGAGACGCCGCTCAAGGACGGCGACGAAATCAGCATCATCCCGGCGATTGCGGGAGGCTAACCAATTAAAAAGGAAAAATGTAAAAAGTTGTCACGATACATTTCTTTTTCCTTTTTCATTTTTACTTTTTAATTCTAAATTTCTGCTATGCAAAAAATTTCTAAAAAACCAACGGCGAAGACAAAGTCCACGACTCCGACCCAGCAAAGACTGTGGCTGATGTATCCGCCGCGACTCATCAAAAAGCCGTTCATCTGGGAAGTCGCGCAGAAATTCAAGGTCGTCACGAACATCCGTCAGGCCAGCGTGACGGATGAAATTGGAATCGTCTGCCTCGAATTGGACGGCAAACGCGACGAAGTGAAGGCCGCAATCAATTGGCTGGTCAAACAAGGCGTGAACGTCGAGCCGGTGGAAATTGGCGTGATTGCTGGATAAATTCGTAGCAGCCGACGTAAGGAGGCTTTAATCGAATTTATAAAATTTGAGACTCGTCACCTCGTCTCCTACCAAAATTATTTTTTCCGCAGCCGCTTGACCTTGAGTTGCGCCGTCGCATGAGCGAGCGCAGCGTGGATGTTCGCAGCTTCTTCGTCCGTGATTTTTTGCGACAGACGCGCTTCGGCCAATTGGCGGGCTTCTTCGGCTTTCGCTTCGTCAATGTTCTCGGCCAAGATCGCCATGTCGGTCAAAATCGAAACTTTGTCGCCAGTCACCTGCACAAAGCCGTCGCCGACGGCGAGGAAAATCGTTTCCAAACCTTTCTTCGCGATGATTTCGCCCGCGACGAGTTGCGTCATCAATGGCATATGTTGCGGCAAAATTCCCATTTCGCCTTCGCTGCCGGTGAGCGTGACCATTTCGACATCGTCGGAAAACGTTTTCGCCTCCGGCGTGACAATTTCGAGTTTTATAGTTCCAGCCATTTAGCTTTCTTTGATTTCGTCAATGCCGCCCTTCATGTAGAAATTCTGTTCGCCGACTTCGTCGTGCTTGCCTTCGAGAATTTCCTTGAACGCGCGGACGGTGTCCTCGCGGGAAACCTGCTTGCCTTCGCGGCCGGTGAAAACCTGCGCGACAGTGAACGGCTGGCTCATGAACTTCTGGATTTTGCGCGCGCGGAACACGGTCGTCTTGTCCTCGGCGGAAAGTTCGTCCATGCCGAGGATCGCGATGATGTCCTGCAAATCCTTGTAGCGTTGCAAAACTTTCTGCACGCCACGCGCGACGTCGTAATGCTCCTGCCCGACGATTTCCGGCGCGAGCGCGCGGGAATTCGAGGCGAGCGGATCAACGGCGGGGAAAATTCCCAGCTCGGCGATGGAGCGTTCCAAAACGATGGTCGCGTCCAAGTGCGCGAACGTCGTCGCGGGGGCGGGGTCGGTCAAGTCGTCGGCGGGAACGTAGACGGCCTGGAACGACGTGATCGAACCTTTCTTGGTCGAGGTGATGCGTTCCTGCAAGTCGCCCATTTCGGCGGCGAGCGTCGGCTGATAACCGACGGCGCTCGGCGTGCGGCCCAGCAGCGCGGACACTTCCGAACCGGCTTGTGAAAAGCGGAAAATGTTGTCCACGAACAGGAGCACGTCCTGATTTTTTTCGTCGCGAAAATATTCCGTCACGGCGAGCGCGGACAACGCAACGCGGAGACGCGCGCCGGGCGGTTCGTTCATCTGGCCATACACGAGGCCGATTTTCGAACCGGGCGCGATGATCGGCAAACCGTTTTCGCCGATTTTCGGATGACCTTTTTCATCTTTCTCAACCTTGATGACGCCAGCCTCGATCATTTCGTTGTAAAGATCGTTGCCCTCGCGCGTGCGTTCACCGACGCCGGCGAACATGGAAACACCGCCGTGCAGCTTCGCGATGTTGTTGATGAGTTCCATGATGACGACGGTCTTGCCGACGCCTGCGCCGCCGAACGCGCCAACTTTTCCGCCCTTGAGAAACGGGCAAATCAAATCAATGACCTTGATGCCGGTCGTCAACACCTGCGGGCTGGTGGATTGATCCACGAGCGGCGGCGCGGCGCGATGGATGGGCAGATATTTGTCGGCCTTCACCGGACCTTGTTCGTCCACGGGATCGCCGGTCACGTTGAAGACGCGGCCCATGACGGCTTCGCCGACGGGCATGGAAATCGGCGTGCCGGAATCGGTGACTTCGTAACCGCGCTTGAGACCTTCAGTAGTGCTCATGGCAACGGCGCGCACCCAGTTGTCGCCGAGATGCTGCTGCACTTCGAGCGTCAGCGTGACGGGCTGTCCCTGCACGGTGAAATTCACCGTGAGCGCGTTGTAAATGGCGGGTAGCTGGCCGGAAAATTCCACGTCCACGACCGGGCCGATGATTTGAACGATTTTGCCTTTGTTCATGAAATAAATTTTATTTTGTCAATTTACGTTTTGATAAATCAAGAGGTTTAGCCCGTCGGATTGCGCCAGCGTCATCTTCAGTGAACGTGAGCGATTCGTAATAATCCTCCAATGGAACGAAAACACCAATCTTCTCCACCCACTGCCTGAAACGTGCGGCGCAAGTTTTTTCCCAAGCTAAAACTTCAATACCCCAACCTTTTTTGTGCATACGCTCCAAATCAGCATGAAAGCCAATTCCATCCAGAAAACCAGCACCGTCTCCTGTCAATAATACTGCGATGCCAGGATGACCATTATTATCAATAGTGGTTCGCAGCATATAAGTCTGTAGAGCTTGATCCACAGCTTGCTCGCGAGCACTCAAACTGCCGCGTTCAAAGAGTTCTACCTTGACACCCGCTTGTTCCAAGCGATTCCAAACATGACGCATAGGTGGCGGCACAGAACCAACAGCAATTGCCGATTCCAGTTTGCGTCCAGCCAAAGCCAAACTCAATAAGTTGTCAAATTGAATCCGCACCTGGTATGCAGCGTCACCGCCTTCACGCAGCACCGCAACAGTCTTGGCGCTGATATAAATGTTTGAGTTATCCCAGAATACAAAAACCTTTTTCATATTTAATAGTGTTAATGTTTTTCCGTGATTCGTCAACCCACCGCCATTTGTGCGGTGGTGATTTCCAACAATTCCTTCGTGATGTTCGCCTGGCGCAATTTATTGTATTCGAGCGTCAGGTCTTTGATGATCTGCTTCGCGTTGTCCGTCGCGTTTTTCATGGCGACCATGCGCGCGCTTTGCTCGCTCGCTTTTGCCTCGAGCAAAATCTGGTGCATCTGAAAATTCAAGCTGTGCGGCAGCAACGCGCCCAGCACAGTTTTTTCGTCCGGCTCAAATTCAAACGAATCCGTCCGCACGCCGGCGCCTGGCAACTCCTGTTGCGACGCATTGATGCCAACCGTGACGGCCTTAATTTTTCCGACCGGCAAAAATGGAATCGTTTTCGGCTGCTGCACCAATGTCGAAATGAATTGCGTGAACAAAATGTCCACGGCATCTGCTTCGCCTTTCAAAAATAAATCCTGCGCAAATTTTGAGACTGCCCGCGCCTCGGCAAACGTCGGCGCGTCTTTGTAAGTGAACTCCGCCGCCAAATTTCGTTTTGTGCGCGCGATGAATTGCGACGCCTTGCGTCCGGCGGTGACAAAAACCGTCGTGTTTTTATCAAGCTTCGCCGCTTCGCGAAACAGATTGCTGTTCAAGCCGCCGCACAAGCCGCGATCCGAACTTACCACGATGACCGCTCGTTTTTTTACGTCGCGGATTTCCATCAGTGGATGCTTGAACGACGCGATGCGCGGGCCGGCTTCGGCCAGGATTGCATTCATCAAATCCGCATACGGACGCCCGACGAGCGCGGCCTGCTGCGCCTTGCGCATCTTGGCGGCGGCCACCATCTGCATCGCCTTGGTGATCTGGGCGGTGTTCTTGACCGACTTGATGCGCCGGCGTATGTCGCGTGTGCTGGGCATGAATTAATGATAAGACTGCTTGAACTCCGTGACCGCCGCCTTCAATTCCGCCGCGATGGCGTCGCTGATGGCTTTTTCAGTGCGAATCTTCAGCAGCAAATCCGCTTTGCGAGTGCCGAGAAAATCCGTGAGCTTCGTCTGGAAATCTTTGACTTTTTCCACGGGCACGTCGTCGAAGAAATTATTCTGCGCCGACCACAACACCGCCGCCTGCACTTCGACCGGCAACGGATTGAACTGCGGCTGCTTGAAAATTTCCACCACGCGCTTGCCGCGTTCGAGGATTGCCTGCGTCTTCGCGTCGAGGTCGGAGCCGAATTGCGCGAACGCCGCGAGTTCGCGGTATTGCGCCAAATCGCCTTTGATACGGCCGGCAACTTGTTTCATCGCCTTGATCTGCGCGGCAGAACCGACGCGAGAAACAGACAAACCGACGGAGACAGCGGGACGAACACCTTGATAGAACAAATCTGTTTCCAAATAAATCTGCCCATCCGTGATTGAAATCACGTTCGTCGGAATGTAGGCCGAAACGTCGCCAGCTTGCGTTTCAATGATCGGCAAAGCCGTAAGCGAGCCGTTGCCGTATTTTTCCGAAACGCGCGCGCTGCGTTCGAGCAAGCGGCTGTGCAGATAAAACACGTCGCCCGGATATGCTTCGCGGCCAGATGGACGTTTCAGAATGAGCGAAACTTGCCGATACGCGACAGCGTGTTTTGACAAGTCATCAAAAATAATCAGCGCGTCCATGCCATTGTCCATGAACCATTCGCCAATCGCCGCGCCGGAGAACGGAGCGAGATATTGGTTCGACGCGGAATCAGAAGCCGACGCGACGACAACAATCGTGTAAGGCATCGCGCCCGCTTCTTCCAAAACGCCGATGACGCGCGCCACGCTGGACTGCTTCTGGCCGATGGCAACATAAATGTTGTAAATCGGACGGAAACCTTTTTCGCCGGACGTTTCGGCGGCTTTGTTGATGCGCGCCTGATTGATCATCGTGTCCACGCCGATCGTGGTCTTGCCCGTCGAACGGTCGCCGATGATCAATTCGCGCTGGCCACGTCCAATCGGGATCATCGCGTCAATCGCCATGATGCCCGTCTGCACCGGCTGGCTGACGGATTTGCGGCGGATGATGCCCGGCGCAATTTTTTCCACGGGATAAAACGCCTCGTTTTTGATCGGGCCTTTGCCGTCGAGCGGCTGGCCGAGCGCGTTGACCACCCGGCCAAGCAGACCTTTTCCGACCGGCACTTGCAAAAGTTTTCCCGTCGTGCGGACTTCATCGCCTTCTTTGATCTTGGTGTAATCGCCGAGAATAATTGCGCCGACTTCGGTTTCCTCAAGGTTGAGCGCGAGGCCGGTGACGCCGTTGCCGAAATCCAGCATCTCGTTGAGCATCGTGTCGGTCAGTCCCTCGATCTTCGCGACGCCGTCGCCGATTTCACGGACGATGCCGACGTTTTGCTTCGCGACGGAAGTCTTTACGCCCGCGATCTGGTTCTCAATTTCCTGTAGTAACGTACTCATAATATCAAAATCGGTGATTAACGACAGAACCCGAGGTTCTAAGACCAATATAGCTTGATTGGTCTCCGTGCCCTTCGCTGGTTTCTAAAAGCTTTCTTTCAGAGCGGCCAAGCGCGCGTGGATACTTCCGTCGTAAACGTCGCTTCCAACCTTAATCCGCATGCCGCCGATCAAGGCCGGATTTTGCCCAAACGATATGTTCAGGCCCGGGCCATAAGTCTGGGTTAAAGAGGCTTGAACTGAGGCCTGTAAATCC
>DASQOZ010000080.1:0-4455 GCA_035644195.1 Candidatus Methylomirabilota bacterium
ACGCAAGGGCGACCTTGCTCTCGGTCAACGCTGCATTCGCCGCATCGCGTTGCTGGCGCAAATCTTCCAATTCAGCCGTCAATGTCACGACTTGTTCCTGGCCGGCGCGTTCGCGGGCTTCCAGTTCATTCAACCGGGCGGTGAGCGCCTCGCGTTTCTGCAAACCTTCCTGCTCCTGCGCGGCGAGGCTTTGCACTTCAAAAACCACGGTCTCGATCTTCTGGTGCAGCAGCCGGTTGGAATTGGTCAGCGCATTGAACTCGCCCTCGCGCGTGGCGATGGCGACTTCCTGTTCACGCAATTCCGTCTGTGCTTCCTGCAAGCTAGCCTGCAATTCCGTTTGTTCGTTCAGTAAAGTGCCGCGCTTGCGACTGGCATTGGCGACGCGATTCTGGACTTCCGTCAAATTATTTTGCAGATCGGTGATCTGGTTTTTGCGGCCAAGAATTGAAGCCGGAGCTTTCGGATTTCCATGACCGTTCAGATAGCCGCCGGTGTAAATTCCATGACGGCTCAACAGATCGCCTTTCAACGTGACGAAATCGCAGCCCGCGTGGCCGTTCTGGATTTGCGCCGTCGCCGTCGCCAAATCGGACGCGATGAATGTGTGACCGAGCAATGCTCGCAAAAGTTTTTCGACAGACGGTTCAGTTTGAACCACGTCCAGCGCACGGACAATCTGGCCTGATTTCAAACCATTTTGCGCGGCGGTTTTATTTTCATCAGCCGATAATTCTCCGCCAAAAACAAGTTGTTTGTCGTCGGGAATTGAAATGGAAAGCGCGGCGACGCTCGCGCGGCCGGATTTGTTCGCGCTCAAGTCGGCGAGAATTTCCTGCGCGGATTCCGGCTGCTCGGTCAGGACAAGTTGCAAGTGATGGCCAAGCGCGTTTTCAACCGCGACGACAAATTGTTCGGGAACGCGAATTCTGTCGGCGAGCGAGCCGATGACCGAACGCGATTGTCGCAACGCCGCGACCGCCCCGGCATCAAAACCTTCGCGCGAATGCTCAAGCTGCTCGATGACCGTCAGGCGCGAACGCGTTTCAGCCTGTTGCTGCAAAAAATGATCCTGCTCAACCGATGATTGCTGTAATTCGTTTTGCAATTCACACAAACGATTTTGCCGCTGCTCAACCGAGCCGCGCACTGTCGCGACGTTGAGTTTTTCCACCTCGACGCTCGCGGTGAATTCCTGCAGGCGCGATTCAAGCCGCGTGCGCTCTTCTTCAAGTTGAACTTTTTCGGCGGAAAGTTTTTCGAGGCGAATCGTGTTGCCCTGCTTCTGCAGATCCAGCGCGGTGATTTCGTTGCGGATGCGCGTCAAATCCTGCGCGGCGGCGAACGCGGCGGATTGCGCCGCGCGCAATTCTTCCTGTAGGCGTTTCAAATCGCTCTCAACTTGGTTCAGCGCGAATTGTTTTTTCTCCAGCGTAAGCCGATGCTCCGCGAGCGAGTTTTCGGATTTGGACAAATGTTGTTTCACGCTCGCCAATTCCTCTTCGGCGGCGCGGCAGCGTTCCTCGGCCTGCGTGATGTCCGCGAGTGCTTTGGAATTTTGCGATGCAAGTTCGGCAAGCCGTTCTTCGTTGAATTGAATCCGGCTTTCGTGACGGTCAATTTCGCCTTTCAATTCCAAGCCGCGCTGCTGCTGCGCGGCGACTTCGTGTTCCAAATCTGAAAGCCGTTCGCGCAATTGCGAAATCTCATTTTCAAAACGCAGAACGTCATTCGAGCCTTGTTCGATTTCGTTCCGCAAATTTTCGACGGCGGAATTTTTCTCGGCGATCTCGGATTGCAGCACGTCGAACTGATGCCGCGCGAGTTGCGTTTCAAGATGCTGTAGTTCCAGCGAAATTTGTTTGTAACGCTTCGCTTTGCCCGCCTGGCGTTGCAACGAACCGATTTGCCGTTTCACTTCTTTGATTGTGTCGGCGACGCGCAAAAGATTTTGCTCGGTGTATTCCAGTTTGCGGAGCGATTCGCGTTTCTGCGATTTGAATTTCGTGATGCCGGCAGCTTCCTCGAAAATCATCCGGCGATCTTCCGGTTTGCTCGAAAGAATCTGCGTGATGTGGCCTTGCGCCAAAATACTGTAACTTGTGCGCCCAACGCCGGTGCCCATGAAAAGTTGCTGGATGTCCTTGAGCCGGCACGGAGTTTTGTTCAGAAAATATTCGCTGCCGCCGTCGCGAAAAATCCGGCGCGTGAGCGTGACTTCGTCATAAGCGACCTCGACGCCCGCTGCGCGGAGATTTTCTCCGTCCACGCCGCCGAGCGTGAGCGAGACTTCGCCCATGCCCATCGGTTTGCGTCCGTCCGTGCCGTTGAAGATCACGTCCGCCATTTCGCCGCCGCGCAACGCCTTGGCCGATTGCTCGCCCAGCACCCAGCGGATGGCATCGGAGACATTGGATTTGCCGCAGCCGTTCGGGCCGACAATGGCCGTGACGCCGGGTTGAAAATTAAGCGCGGTTTTGTCCGCGAAAGACTTAAAGCCGAAAACCGTCAAATTTTTGAGATACATGATTTTTGACTGCGATTGCTCGCAAATAGACAACCAAAGTTGTCGAAACAAGTAAAGCAAAAACCACAACATAATGCGGTTTCAGCCGTTGCAGACACAACTAATGGTGAGGAACCGTAACTTGGCGTGTGCCGACAACTCAATTACTCTTTAATTACCAAATCGTATATTTTATACGCCTGCGAACGATTTCAGTCAACTGAATTTAAGGTAAAAAATGCTCGACAAAAAAACACTTGAGACGTAGAACAACGCAAATGAAAATTGACCGAACACTTCTTCTAATCGGCATAATTGTTTTCTCAATTTCGGCAAGCGGTATCTTGTTTCCTGTGGCACGCAAAATTTTGTTGTGTGTTTTACTTTTGGCTTTCGGCGGAGTCCTCGCCGGAAATTCCGAGGAAGAACCACGCAACTACAAAATAATTCTCGGCATCATCGTAGCCAATTCGCAGCAGGTGTTGCGCTATTATGCTGAATCAACCGCTCACACTGAACCGAAATCCGGGTATAAATTTTTTGAAGTGATAATTGTCACTTTGGAACGCTCTACTTTTATGGTTAATGGCAAGACTCATAAATATCAGACATTTCAAACTGATCCGTTCGGAACTCCATTGGAAAAACCGCAGAATAGAGATATGAAAGATGGTGACCTTGCTTCAGCCATTTGGAGACTTTACGATACGCATGTTATTGAATGAACAAATAATCACGTTGCAAAAACCTGTTGACACTTTTTCAGTTTAATATCAATTTATCCGCATCCGTTGATTTGACGGACTCATGACGAGTGGTTGAGGGACTGGCCCGATGACACCACGGCAACCGATTGAACTGGTTTTCAATGTCAGGTGCCAATTCCAGCTCAAGCACCATTAGCTTGGGAAAAATGAGAAGAGCACAACCGTTTTGTCGCCCCTTCTCGTCATGAGTCGGGGCTTTTTTGTTGCCCGGAAACGAAACGAAATAAATTTATGAGTGAAAAGCATCAGGGGTTCATGAAGGCGCTCAAGTGCCGCGAATGCGGACGCGAGTATCCGCTCGAAGCCACGCACGTCTGCGAGTTCGACTTCGGCCCGCTCGAAGTCGCCTACGATTACGACCGCATCAAAAAATCTTTGACCAGGGCGGCGATTGAATCGCGCCCGAAGACCATGTGGCGTTACCGCGAGCTGTTGCCCATCGCCGGCGAACCGACCGTCGGCCCGCTTGTCGGCTTCACGCCGCTCGTCAAGGCCGACCGACTCGCAAAGGCACTCGGCATCCGCGAACTTTACGTCAAGAACGACGCCGTGAATTATCCGACGCTCTCGTTCAAAGACCGCGTCGTCAGCGTCGCGTTGAGCCGTGCGAAAGAACTTGGCTTTGAAACCGTCGCGTGCGCGTCCACGGGCAACCTAGCGAATTCCGTCGCCGCCAACGCCGCGAGCGCCGGGCTGAAATCTTACGTTTTCATTCCGTCGGATTTGGAGCAGGGGAAAATTTTGAACTCGCTCATCTACGGCGCGAACGTCATCTGCATCAAAGGCCATTACGACGAGGTGAACCGCCTGTGCGCCGAGATCGCCGGCAAGTTCGGCTGGGCGTTCGTGAACGTGAACATGAGGCCGTATTATGCCGAAGGCTCGAAGAGCATGGCGTATGAGATCGCAGAGCAACTCGGCTGGCGGCTGCCGCAGCACACGATTGTGCCAATGGCGTCCGGCTCGTTGCTGACAAAAATCCACAAGGGCTACCAGGAATTTGTGAAGCTCGGCCTCGTCGCGAATTCCGAATCGCACATCCACGGCGCGCAGGCCACGGGCTGTTCGCCGATTTCCGTCGCGCAAAAGGCCGGACTCGATTTCTTCAAGCCGGTGAAGCCCGACACGATTGCGAAATCGCTCGCCATCGGCACGCCCGCCGACGGTTTTTACGCGCTCAAA
>DASQOZ010000081.1:0-6153 GCA_035644195.1 Candidatus Methylomirabilota bacterium
GAAAATTGAGCGGCTCTTCGCCTGGCTCTTCAGCTTCCGACGGCTGGTGGTCCGTTATGAATACCACGCGGAGAATTTTCAAGGGTTTGTTCATTTGGCGGCGGTAATCATCCTCTTGAGACATTTATGAGATACGCTCTCGGTGTTACATGACAAGTATGAATGATTGGCCGACTTTTGATATAACATCAGACACAGGCACAGTTTCATCTTGGACACGCGAAGCGCAAAACCGCGAATTAGCCAATTATTATCGTGACGCATCACGAGTTGAACTTAAATATGTTATTCAAACACTTCGCCGTAAGTTTGTTCCAAATCAAGAAATGGAATCTAAATGCGTATTGTCCATTAAGATTGAGGACAAAATTCCAACTTAAAGTTCGGCAGTGAAAATCCGTTTATTCATCAAGCCATATTGCGATTGGTGTCACAAGGCGATGCGCTGGCCGGATGAGCGCTTGAAAATTGTTCCGTCATCGGCTACAAGTTAAACATGAAACTTTCTGTGACCATTGACCGCGACGAGGACGGAATTTGGGTGGCCGAGTGTCCGTCTATTCCCGGTTGCGTCAGTCAGGGCAAAACCAAACCGTTGGCATTGAAAAATATCAAAGAAGCTATCGCGCTCTGTCTCGAAGTGCGCGCGGAACGCGGCCTGCCGCTCACGGTGGAAACACAACAAGTCGAAGTTTTGGTCTGATGCCATCACTTCCGGTCATCAGCGGGCGTAAAGCTGTTCGGGCTTTTGAAAATCTCGGCTGGCAAATTGCTCGTCAACGCGGCAGCCACATCATCATGGTCAAGGACGGTGAAATTGCGACGCTTTCAATTCCCGACCACAAGGAAATTGCCAAAGGAACTCTGCGCAGTTTGATTCGCACGGCGGGAATCACGGTGGAGGAATTCTGCGAACAGATTTGACCCATGAAAATCCGTTTATTCATCAAGCCATATTGCGGTTGGTGTCACAAGGCGATGCGCTGGCTCGACGGACGCGGCAGAAATGGATTCGACAATTTTGCGCGATTGAGTTATCCTTTTTCGCATGAAGAAAACTGCTTCAGCCGGTCATCGGCGGAATTTTGATTATCCCGCGACGACGAAAGGTGGGGAACGCGTCGCGCGCGTGCGCGCCGAGGCCAATCGCCTGTCCGAATCCGAACGCGAATCGCTTTTCAAAAAGGGGATGCAGATGATTTATGGCGGCACAAAAGAAACCGTTGGCCGTTGATAGCAATCTGCTGTTCGATCTCGCGGAGAAAAAAGATTTCGCGCTCACTTTTCTCGAAGTGGCGAAGGAGAAAAATTACACGCTCCAGCTTCCGCCGACAGTCGTTCAGGAATTGACTTTTGCCGCGCTTCACAAATCAGGCGAGGAACAAAAACTTGCGTTCGTGACGCTGCAAAATCTTCGCGCGTGGGGAATTGTTCCTTTTGATCTTGTTTCCGTCGGTCATGGCATCACGGAACAGTTCGCGCGTCGTTTGCACGAATTGAAATTGCTGCCGGAAGCCGAGTTGAACGATGGATTGATTCTGGCGGAAATCGGACTGGCGGGAATTCAGTTGATTGTGTCATCCGACAAACATTTGCTCGACATCGAGGCGGATGAACTTGCGCGTGTCTGCCGCGAACGGCACATTACAGAAGTGAGCGTGGTTCACCCGAGAAAGTTGCTCAAGGCTTTTGGAAATTAGTGCATGAAAATCCGCTTATTCATCAAGCCGTATTGCGGTTGGTGTCACAAGGCGATGCGCTGGCTCGACGACCACGACATCGCTTACGAGAAGATTGACGTGATGGCGGACGACGCGGCGTTCGCCGAGATGATCAAAATTTCCGGCCAGGAACTCGCACCGGTGCTGGACGTGGATGGCAAAGTGCTGGCGGATTTCGGCCCGGAGCAACTTGAGAAATTTTGGCAAGAAAATTTTGGCCACGGATGAAACACGGATTGAACACAGATTTATTTCGCGCGAAGAGCGCGACCTGTTATTTTTCATCCGTGTTTAATCTGTGTTCAATCCGTGGCTAAAGAAAATTGAATTGAATGACTGCGACTGAATTGAAACCGCGCCCTCGTCTCCCCGAATGGCTGCGCATCACGCTGCCCACGTCGGACAGTTTCGCGCGCACACGCGGACTGCTCGACGAGCTGAAGCTGCACACGGTCTGCGAAAGCGCGAAGTGCCCGAACCATTGGGAATGCTGGAGCAAAGGCACGGCGACGTTCATGATCGCGGGCGACCGCTGCACGCGCGCGTGCGGCTTTTGCGCGGTTTCGACGGCCAAACCGCTCGCGCTCGAAGCGGACGAACCCGCGCGCGTGGCCGAGGCGACGCGGCGGATGAAATTAAAGCACGTCGTCATCACGGCGGTGGCGCGCGACGATTTGAAGGACGGCGGCGCGGAACATTTTGCCCAAACGATTGAGAAGGTGCGTGAATTGAATCCGGGCATCGTCATTGAAGTTTTGGTTCCCGATTTTTTGGATAACGACGTGGCGATTGAAAATGTGCTCGCGGCGAATCCGCACATTTACAATCACAATCTGGAAACTGTGCGACGTTTGACTCCGAGCGTGCGGCATCGCGCGACTTACGACCGGAGTTTGAGCGTTCTAAAAAAAGTGAAGGAGAAACGCGGCGACACGATTTACACGAAGTCCGGCGTGATGCTTGGTCTTGGCGAAACAGAAGAAGAAATTTTGATGGCACTGCGCGATTTGCGTTCGTCAAACTGTGACATCCTCACGCTCGGCCAGTATCTACAGCCGTCTTTGAAACATTTGCCGGTGATTGAATTTGTCACGCCTGCCAAGTTTGCAGAATATAAAGTTCGCTCCGAGGAGATGGGCTTTGTCCACGTCGCGAGCGGCCCGATGGTGCGCAGTTCGTATCACGCGGATGAATTTTCGCTGCCGGTGGTGTCACAAGATTAAATTGCGGCTCGCGAGGACGCTCGCCCCGCCAATTATCTTTGGAACGGATTGCGGTGGATGAGAAGATAAATGACGACGGCGAAGCATAAAATCCCGATGGCAAAAAAAATGACGGTGACGATGATCCTTAATGTGCGGGCTTTTTTGGAAATGCTCGCCGTCTGCTTTTTTTCGGCGTCCATGAATCCGGCAAATTTATTTTCGAGCGCGGCGGAGATGGCTTCTTCATTTTTCAATTCCAGCGTGAACCATTTGCCTTCAAGATTTTTCCATTCCTCCGGCAGACGTGAAATTATTTCTTCATTGGCGGGTTGAAATCCCCAGCGCGTCCAGAACGGCGACTTTTCCTGCGTCCAAATCCGAAAGACGCCGTGATTGGCGGCGAGCGTTTGGAGGCGTTCCCAAAACAATTGCCGCGCGGCATCGGCGACGGAAAAATCAGAAAATCCTTCGCCGTAGAGCAGGGCGTGTTGCTTTGAAAATGCAATTCCAATCGCGCCCAAAATGTTTCCGTCAGCATTTTCGACAATTTGAAATTCCTTGAGCCGTTTTTCCAATTCGTCCGCCGGCAATCTCATGGAAATCCAAATTGTTCGCAGCGCAACAAGGTCGTCAACAGTAGCGCGGCGAACTCGGAGTTGTTGCGGATTCATGGCGGGATTTTTACAGAAATTTTCCGGCAACGAAGAAAAATTTGCATTTGCGCCGGCTTATGTCATTTTCAAAAACAGGAACGGGCATGAATCCAATCTCAAACGAACAACTTCTTGACGCGCTCGAATGGCGTTACGCGACAAAGCTTTTTGACGCGAATAAAAAAATTCCCGCCGCCGTCTGGCAAACTTTGGAGCGCGCGCTGGTTCTCACGCCGACATCTTACGGTTTGCAGCCGTATAAATTCATCGTGATGACGGACTCGGAAAAACGCGCCGAACTGCTCGCGCATTCGTGGAATCAAAAACAAGTCGTCCAGTGTTCGCATTATGTCGTTTTTACTGCGCGCACCAAGATGACCGAATCGGATGTGGATCGGTGGATCCAAAAATTGAGCGAGGTCCGAAAAGTTCCTGTTGAATCTTTGAACGTCTATCGCGGGATGATGCTCGGCGACGTTGTTCACGGCTCGCGCGGAAAAATTGCGCATGAATGGGCAACACGGCAGGCTTACATCGCACTCGGAAATCTGATGACCAGCGCTGCCTTGCTCGGCGTGGATGCTTGTCCGATGGAAGGCATCGTGCCGCCGGAATACGACCGCGTGCTGAATTTAGTCACCAGCGGTTATGCGACGGTCGTGGCGTGTGCGCTCGGTTATCGCGCCGAAAATGACAAATACGCCGCAATTCCGAAAGCGCGGTTTGAAGTTTCGGAATTGGTCCAAAAAATTTAACCGCAAATTTGTTTTTCGCCGGTGCGGGAAATTTTCTTGGGATAAAACGATTTTTTGGCGAATGCGGAAAATAAAAACTGGCGGAGAGAGGGGGATTCGAACCCCCGATACGTCTTTTGAACGTATAACGGTTTAGCAAACCATCGCCTTCAGCCACTCGGCCATCTCTCCAGCCGTTTATTTGCAGGTATTTTTGCAAAAATTGACCGTAACGATTTGACAATCTGATATTGGATACTGATTGTATCAAAACGACAAAGGCAGTATCCCCGGCTGCCAACTCTATCAATGGGTGGCAAAAAACACAGTTCTCAAATTTAATCCGTTACGTTCCATCGGGACATATTTTGCAAGGATTTGCGTTCGAGGCAAGTTGATTCGCAAGTCTCTCAAAACTGACGTTCTTAAGTATGGACATTTTGTTTCCTAAACCGTTGATCCCGGTTCAATTCCGGGCGAGGGCGCCATTCGTTTTGCAAAATCAGCCTTTGATGATCGTCGCGCCCGCCGCCGGGCGTGAACTGAAGATTGCGGCCTCAATTCCAGTTTTCGTTTTGTAATCCGCCGCGATTTTTTTCGTGATGGCATCCATGTCACCGGCTTTCACCAGCGCCACGCAGCAGCCGCCGAAGCCGCCGCCGGTCATGCGGCAGCCGTAAATTCCGCCTTTATTTCCAATGGTTTCGGCGATTTCCACGACGGCGTCCAATTCAGCGCAACTGATTTCATAATCGTCGCGCAACGAGGCGTGGCTGGCATACATGAGATTGCCCGCGCCAAGCCAGTTGGAAGCGCGAATGTCCTTGGCGGCGCGGATGGTGCGCTCGATTTCGCCGATGACGTGGCGCGCGCGGCGATAAACGACTGCGCTTAATTTATTTTTTCCCCGTTCGAGTTGTTCCGCTGTCACGTCGCGCAAAGATTTAACGCCGAGAATTTCCGCCGCAGCTTCGCATTCGGCGCGGCGTTCGGCGTATTCGCCGCCGCTCAATTCGTGCTTCACGTTCGTGTTGACGATGAGCAGTTCGACAGACGGGTCGCTCATCGGCACGAATTCGGTCTTGCGCGTGCGGCAATCGAGCAGCAGCAGATGGCCTTCGCGTCCAAGCGCGGAAATGAACTGGTCCATGATGCCGCATGGCACGCCGGCGAAATCGTGTTCGGCCTTCTGCGCGAGCAACGCCTTTTCGACCGGGTCAATTTTTTTGCCGGTCGCGGCCTCGATCAAAGTCGCGGTGCAGACTTCGAGCGCGGCGCTGCTGCTCAATCCGCCGCCGAGCGGCACGGTGGACATGAAGGCGAGATCGAGCGCGGGAATTTTTTCACCGCGATTTTGAAATCCGGCGAGCACGCCGCGAATGTAGTTGGACCATTTCGGCGAGCCTTTGGTCACAGGCGCGGAAACGTCAATCGTCGCGCTTTCCTTGAACTGCGTGTCGTAGATCGAGAACGAGGATGACGACGAGGATGAATCGGCGGCCATGATTGCGTAGCGTTCAATCGCCATCGGCAAAACGAAGCCGTCGTTGTAATCGGTGTGTTCGCCGATGACATTGACGCGGCCGGGCGCGGCGACGATCCAGCGCGGCGCGCGACCGTGGTGCTTTTGAAATTCAGCGGCGATTTGCGCGGCAAGTTCTTTGAGGTTCATGAAAAAATCAAAACGGTGCCGGAGGAAATGATTCTCCAGCACGGTGAAAGCAATTCACGGTTCAGGCGGACGGCGGATTTTTGCCGCCGCGAACCGCGCCGAGCAGCATCAGCGCGCCAAACACGAGGAGCACGACGCCCCAGATGAGGTTGATGTTGATGCCGAGCG
>DASQOZ010000082.1:0-12000 GCA_035644195.1 Candidatus Methylomirabilota bacterium
AGCAGCCAACATCGCAAGCGAGGCTGGCGCAAAAGAGCTGGTTTGGTCGGTTTACAATACCAACCAGATCGCCGCCGGCTTCTACGAGAAATTAGGCGCGCAGCGGATAACCGACGTATTTTTCATGAAGCTACGGGCGAATATGCTGTAACCCCCGTCTTCAACGAAGTTTTTTCTTCCGCAAGCTTTCGGCAAAGGCGGCAGAAAGTTTTTACCAGCAACTTCTCCGGCAAACATGATGCAAACAGAAATTCGGACTTTTACGCGCGGAGGAAAATTTATGACACATGATAGCCGCCAGTTCTACCGGATAATTCATATGCCCAAATAATCGTCCCGGCAGGAAATGAAGCTTTTTCTGGACTGATTAAATGTCTTATTTTCGCAAGACTTTTAAGTTTTTATCGAAGAAATTTCAAACTGAACCATTACCTGAATGCAGTCCGAATCGCTGGTGTTTTCATTGTTCATGCGGCCTCGGCTTCGACACCCGCCATCAATCGCATCAGATTTGGCTGCGTAAAATCCGCCCGTTGCAATTCCCCTGCGATTTCGCCCTGACGCATCACAAGAATTCTCCTGCTCACGTTCATCACTTCAGGCAATTCGGATGAAACTATCAGCAACGCGAGTCCTTGACAGGCAAGTTCGTCGAGCAAGTTATGAATCTCCGCCTTCGCGCCCACGTCCACGCCGCGCGTTGGTTCGTCCACGATCAAAATGTCGCACTTGCGCGCAAGCCATTTGGCCAGCGCGACTTTCTGCTGGTTGCCGCCGCTCAAGCTCGCGATCAAAACTTCCAGCGACGCGGCTTTCACGCGCAATTTTTTTGCATAACCGTCCGCCAGCAAATTTTCCTCGCGCTGGCGGAGGAAACCGAAACTGGTCAAATTGTCCAGCGCGGCCAGCGTCGTGTTCTCGCGGCAATTCATCGAAAGCACCAAGCCCTGACGTTTCCGGTCTTCCGGCAAAAGTCCGATGCCGGCGGCGAGTGAAGCATTCACATTGCCGAGCGGCAATTCCTTGTTCCGCACAAAAACTTTTCCCGTGGCCATTTTGTCGAGGCCGAAAATCGCCTGCGCCATTTCGCTGCGTCCCGCGCCGACCAGACCGGCGAAACCGAGGACTTCGCCCTTGCGTAACGTGAACGAAAGATTTTTGAACTTGCCGGGCGACGAAAGATTTTCCACGCGCAGCAATTCCTCGCCAAGCTCGCGCGACAGATGTTGCGGCGTCTGGAAAACGACTTCGCGCCCGACCATTTGATGGATGACGCGCTCGTTATTTGTCGTGGCAACTGGTTCGGTCGAAACGTGCCGTCCATCGCGCAAAACCGTCACCGTGTCGCACAGCCGGAAAATTTCCTCCATGCGATGCGAGACGTAAATGACCGTGATGCCGCGCTGCTTGAGCTTGCCGAGCAAGCCAAACAGATGCTCGCTTTCGTGCGCGGAAAGCGAACTCGTCGGCTCGTCCATGACGATGATCTGCGCGTGCGTGCCGATGGCGGCGGCGATCTGCACAAGCTGCTCCTGCGCCGTCGAAAGTTGGGCAATCGGCACGGTCACGTCCAAATCCGATTCGATTTCGCGGAGCATCGCGCGGGCCTGCTCCCGCATTTTCGCCCGGTCAACCCAGCCAGCTTTTCGCGGCATATCGCCGAGGCAGAGGTTTTCGGCGACGGTCATGTTCGGGCAAAACGCCAGTTCCTGATGCACCATCGCGATGCCGAGTTTGCGCGCGGAGAGCGGGTCGCGGGCACAAATGACTTTGCCATCAAGAATGATTTCTCCAGCGTCGGCGCAATAGACTCCGGCAAGAATTTTTCCGAGCGTGCTTTTGCCCGCGCCATTCTCGCCCATCAACGCGTGACACGAGCCGCGCCCGACCTCGAAGCTCACGCCGTCCAACGCGAACACGCCGGGGAAGCGTTTGCTGATTTTATTGAAGGAGAGAAAAGACATTTAACCTAGAAAGCGGAGCTGACCATGCCAACGGCGTTTAGCTTTGGCGACCTGTTAGGCCGAGTCATATAATTTAATTTGTTGGACTGACGATAAGGCTGATGCCTTTCGTTTTACAAAAGTCCATGAGTGCCTGTATCTGCTTCGGCGACGGGCTTGCTAACATTGCACTTCCATCATAATGTAATACACTCCCGCGAGGAAAATGCTTAATGATTTCTTCCATAGGATGCGAGTCGAATACTCTGAAGGCATAAAGGCGTTGGTCGTGACAATCAAGAACGTAAACCGTTGCACTATCAACTGATCCGTGTAACGGAACTTCATCCACAATCTGGGACTGCACCAAATGATAATCTTCAGCCCATACAACCACTGTGTTTAGCGTGAGACAAAAGAGAATAAGAATAATTGTTTTCATATTAATAATTGTATGACACTTCATCCGCAGATTTATTGAACACTTTTCAGCCTAAACAAAAAAAACGAACCGCCGCCGCGACTAATTTATTTCGGCATCCACTTGTCCCAGTTCTTCGCGTATTCGTCCACGTTGTCCTTCGTGACGCGGTCGAGCGGGCTGACGTCCTTCACCGTTTCGGGATTTTTCTTGAGATACACCTTGTCGAAGAGATGTTCGACGCAACGATAGCCCCACATATAGCATTGCTGTCCCAGCAACACCTGCACATGGCCGCTGCGGATATACGCAAGCTCGGCGGGAAGCGCGTCAACAGAAACGCATTTCACGGTGCCGGGCGACCATTTGAGCGCGTTGTCGGTGAACAGCGGCCAGCCGCCGATGAACGCCCATCCGGTGATTTCTGGATGCGCCCCCATGACCTGCTCGATTTTCGCGGCGGCGTCCTGCGGCGTTTCCTTGTGATAAAAAACGTCAACGAGCTTGATGTCGGGATATTTGGCGAGGATTTCTTTGACGCCTTTGACACGAATTTGAAGATTCGGCGCATTCTGGTTTCCGGCGAGCACGGCAATTTCGCCTTTGCCGCCCATTTCCTTGGCAAGTTCTTCCATCACCTGCTCGCCGCACTTTTCGTCGTCAATGCCGAACGTGACGAAGCGCTTGCTGTTCGGCGCGTCAGAATCGAACGTCGCCACCGGCACGCCGCTGTCCACCGCGTGATTGATGGCGTCGGTGGTCTTGTTGGCGTCGGTGGAACTGATCGCAATGCCGTCCGCGCCGGCCAGAACAAGCTGCTCGACGGCGTCGGCCTGTTTCTGCGCGTCCTCGTCGTTGGGTGTGCGCCAGTCAATCTTGATGGTGACGCCGTATTTCGCGCCGAGTTCCTTCGCGGCGGCTTCCGCGCCCACGCGTGCGGCCTGGAAAACCGGATTGCTCTGGGCTTTGGCAACGAGTCCGAAGGTGTAGGTTTTTTTGGCCTGGGCGGACGCAGTGCCGGTGAAAACAAGCGCCAGTGAAACCGCCACGAATGGAATGAAGTTTTTTATTTGCATAAATGGATTTTGGTGACAGTCGAATTTAAAAATTTGCCGCGCGCGCCGCAAGCCTGCGTTTGGCAAGCCAGTTGTTGAATTGATCCAGCACGACGGCGATGATGACCACCGAACCGATGATGATCTGGCTGTAATTCTGGTCAATGCCCAGAATGATTATGCCGCTGCTGATCATTTGAATTATCAACGCGCCCAGCAACGCGCCGAGCGCCGAGCCTTTGCCGCCGGACAAGCTCGCGCCGCCCACGACCGCCGCAGCGATGACGTTCAGCTCGTAGCCCTGACCGTCGCTCGACGTGCCCGCGCCGTAATATCCAAGCGAGAGCAGCGCCGCGATGCCCGCCGTCAATCCGGCGATGACATAGACGCTCAATTTGACGCGCTCGACGCGGATTCCGCTGAAACGGCTGGCGAGTTCGTTGCCGCCTACTGCATAAATGCGACGGCCTGCGGCGAGGCGCTTGAGATAAATTATGCCGATGACTGCGACCACCACCATCGCGGCCAAGGGCACGAGCGTGAGTCCATCGCCAATTTCATATTTCACCAGCGAACGAAAATTTTCTGGAAATCCGCTGATGGATTGCCCCTTCGTCATCACGAACGCGATGCCGCGAAAAATCGCCATCGTGCCGAGCGTGATGATGAACGGATGCACGCGCAACGCGACGATCATGCCGCCGTTGGCAAGTCCGCAAAGCATCGCCACGCCAAGGCAGGTTAAAATGCCTGGCAACACGCCGCCCGGACCGTCCGGGCCGAAATGAGCAAAAACCAGCGCCGCCAAAACTGACGCCAGCGCGTAGATCGCGCCGACGGACAAATCAATCCCGCCGGAGATGATCACAAACGTCGCGCCCACGGCCATGATGGCGATGAAGCTCGTGTCCTTCGCGAGTTGCGCGAGGTTCTGGACGTTGAGGAATTTATTTTTTTCCACAAACACCGGTTCTTTTTCGCCGGCGGCGTTCGTGGCGAAAATCCGCTGGCGTTCGCCCTGCGCGTTGGTTTCAAACGCAGGCAGCCGGACGCTTCCGCCGAAAATTGTCAGCAACAGTCCGAGGACAAAAACGACGACCAGCAGGCCGCCCTCCTGAAAACGGAATTTTGTCCGGCGAAGTTGTCCTGATGAAGAAGCGGTTGAACTCATGGGTTGGAATGTTGCCGCAGATTGAGGCACGCGCGATTCGCAAAATCAGGCGCGCCAAGTCCAGCCCCGCCCGGGCCGTCAATTGGCAAAACCGGCTGCATGGTTTGGCTTAAATAAACTCGTTGATGAGGTTTTCCAAAAATTCCTGGCGTCCGCTGGCGTTCGGCGCGGCCTCGCCTTTTTTGAGGATGTAAGTTTCGAGTTCCTTCAAACTGGTTTTGCCGTTTTCAATTTTCGCGCCTATGCCGGAATCCCATGACGAATAACGCTGCTTCACAAATTCCGCGAGCCGTCCGTCCTTGCCGATCGCCGCCGCGATTTTCAATCCGCGCGCAAATGCGTCCATGCCGCCGATGTGCGCGTGAAATAAATCTATCGGCTCAAAACTTTCGCGCCGCACCTTCGCATCGAAATTCACGCCGCCCGTCGTCAAGCCGCCGTATTTCAAAATCGTCAGCATCGTGTAAGTCGTCAGATAAATGCTCGTCGGAAACTGGTCCGTGTCCCAGCCGAGCAATTCGTCGCCGGTGTTCGCGTCAATCGAGCCGAGCGCGCCCGCCGCGCCCGCGACTTCGAGTTCGTGCTGCATCGAGTGACCGGCGAGCGTCGCGTGATTTGTCTCGATGTTCAGCTTGAAGTGCGGCAGCAAATCGTATTCGCGCAGGAAATTCAAACAGGCTGCGGCGTCGGAATCGTATTGATGCTTCGTCGGCTCCTTCGGTTTCGGCTCGATGTAAAACTGCCCTTTGAAACCAATCTGCTTTTTGTAAGCGACGGCCATGTGCAACAGCTTTGCAAGATGATCCAGCTCGCGTTTCATGTCCGTGTTGAGCAGCGTCATGTAACCTTCGCGTCCGCCCCAAAACGTATAGCCCGCGCCGCCGAGTTCGTGCGTGACTTCGAGCGCCTTCTTGATCTGCGCGGCGGCAAAGGCAAAAGCATCCGCGTTGCAGCTCGTGCCCGCGCCGTGCATGAAGCGCGGATTGGAAAACAGGTTCGCCGTGCCCCAAAGTAATTTTATGCCCGTGCGCTTTTGTTCTTCCTTCAAAACTTTCGCGACGGCGTCGAAATTTTTATTCGTCTCGGCCAAAGTTTTTCCTTCCGGCGCAACGTCGCGGTCATGCCAGCAATAAAACGGCGCGCCAAGCTTGGAGATAAATTCAAATGCGACACGCGCGCGATTTTGCGCGTTGGCGACGGAGTTCGAGCCGTCGTCCCACGGACGCTGCATCGTGCCTGCGCCGAAAGGGTCGCTGCCCGTCCCGCGAAACGTGTGCCAATATACGACGGCGAACCGCAGATGTTCGCGCATGGTTTTACCCTCGACGATTTCACCGGCGTTGTAGTGCTTGAAAGCGAGCGGGTTTTTGGATTTCGGCCCTTCGCAGGCGATTTGATTGATTTGAGGAAACTCAATTTTCATTTGTCAGAATTTGCAAACGCTTATTGTCCACAAAGGACGATGCGATAAGCAATCGTGTTTGATGCAGCGCGCGCAATTTCAATCTTCAACATGAATCAATTTCGAGGCAAGCGAATTCTGGCTTTGCCATGCCGGAATTTGACTGCCACGACCAGCGGAACCGTTCATGCGGAAAAAATCTTTTCACGGCCCGACGAGACGTGTTATCCAATGGCACCCGAAAGCAACATTATGGCAAAATTATTTCTCGGAATTGATTCCAGCACGCAAAGCTTGAGCGCGGTGCTCATTGATTGCGACAACCGCAAGGTTGTATATGAGCAATCGCTGAATTTTGACAGCGCGCTGCCGCAATACGGCACGCGCAACGGCGTCCTGCCCAATCCAGACCCGCTCGTCAAACACAGCCCGCCGCTGATGTGGGCCGGGGCGCTCGATTTGTTGTTCGCCAAAATGAAAAAAGACGGCGTCGCGCTGGGAGAAATCCTGGCCATCAGCGGCAGCGGCCAGCAACACGGCTCGGTTTATTTCAACGACCGCGCAGCGGCCGCGCTGGCAAAATTAAATCCGCAAAAGACGCTGGCGGAAAATCTGCGCGGTGTTTTTACGCGACCGACTTCGCCGATTTGGATGGATTCATCCACTTCCGAAGAATGCGCCAAAATCCGCAAAAAACTTGGCGGCATCAAGGCGACGGCACAACAAACCGGTTCGGATGCATTTGAGCGGTTCACCGGCCCGCAAATCCGCAAGTTTTACAAAACAGAGCCGGAAGCCTACGCCCAAACCGCCAGCATCGCGCTCGTCAGTTCGTTCATGGCGTCGCTGCTCGCCGGGAAAATCGCGCCGATTGATCACGGCGACGGCGCGGGCATGAACTTGATGGGCATCCGCAAAAAAATCTGGCACGCGGACGCGCTCAAAGCCACCGCGCCGGATTTGAAACGGAAACTGCCGCCGCTCGCCGGATCGTCAAAAATCATCGGCGCGGCCAGCCCGTATTTTGTCAAAAAATTCGGCCTGAATCCCGCCGCGCAGATTCTGGTCTGGTCTGGCGACAATCCGAGCAGCATGATCGGCCTCGGTTTGATCCGCGAAGGCATGGTCGCCGTCAGCCTCGGCACAAGCGACACCTGTTTCGGCTCGATGAAAAAGTGCCGCGTGGACACGCGCGGCGAAGGCCATGTGTTCGGCTCGCCGACCGGCGATTACATGACGCTGATCTGTTTCAAAAACGGCTCGCTCGCCCGCGAAAAAATCCGTGAACTTTACGGAATTAAAAACTGGAACGAATTCGGAAAACTGGTCGCTTCCACAAAACCCGGCAACAACGGCGGAATTTTATTGCCGTGGTTCGAGGCTGAAATCATCCCGCGCGTGAACAAGCCGGGCATCCGCCGTTTTGACCTTGACGAAAAAAATGTCGCCGCGAATTGCCGCGCGATTTTCGAGGCTCAAATGCTTTCGATGCGGCTGCATTCGCAATGGATGGGAGTCGCGCCGGAAAAAATTCTTGCGACAGGCGGCGCGTCAAATGATCTGGCATTGCTGCAAGTCATGGCCGACGTGATGGATTGCCGCGTCGAACGCATCGAGGTTTCCAAGAGCGCGGCGCTCGGCGCGGCATTGTGTGCCGCGCACGGCTGGTTCGCACAGGCAGGGAAAAAACAGAAGTGGGGGAAAATCGTCGCCGGCTTTGCCGATCCCGTTCCGAACAGCGAAATCCGTCCAAACCCGAAGGCCGCGCGGATTTACGACAAGCTCATCCAGAAATACGCCGCGTGCGAACGCGAAATGCTGGCGGAACTTGGCTGCGGTAATTGAAATAAATCTCCGGCGATAAAATTCAAGCTGGCGAACATGGTTAGCCGCCGATTAAGTTGTCCTTTCTGACATTTGACGTGCAATGAAAAATAAAATCATTTCTCTGTTTTTTATTTTGGCGGCGATGGCGTTGTCCGTGCGGGAAACCAATTCCGTGGCGGCGGACGATCCAAATCTCGCGGTGGATACGCGTGTTGCGGATTTGATCGGGCGCATGACGGTTGAAGAGAAGGCGCGGCAGCTCGACATGTATTTCGGCTGCGAGGAGTTGCTGGACAAGACCAAGGATGTGACTGTGGATCATCACACGCACGCGAAACCGGACGCGGTCTTTGATCCGCAATTCGCGGAAAAAACAGTCGGCAATTTCGGTGTCGGCTCCATCCACGATCTCTATCCGTCGGCCAAACTTTACAACACCGTTCAAGCCTGGGTGATCAAATCCAGCCGGCTCGGCATTCCCGCGCTTTTTATCGAAGAAGGTTTGCATGGTTACATGGGCGAACAACAAACTGTATTCCCTCAAAGCGTCAATCTCGCCACGACTTGGAATCCCGAACTTGCGAAAAAAACCGGCGCGGCCATCGCCGCCGAGGCGCGCGCAGTCGGCGTGGACATGATTCTCGCGCCAGTGCTGGATGTTGCGCGCGACCCGCGCTGGGGACGCGTCGAGGAAGATTTTGGCGAAGACCCGTTTTTGTCGGGGCAACTTGGCCTCGCTTACGTTCGTGGAATGCAGGGTGATTCGCTCGCGACGGATCACAACATCATTGCCGAGCCAAAACATTTTGCCGCGCACGGTTCGCCGGAAAGCGGCTTGAACATGGCACCGGTTCACGCGGGCGAACGCGAAATCCGCAGCGTCATGCTGAAATCTTTCGAGCCGGCCGTGCGCGAAGGAAATGCGATGGGCGTCATGGCGGCTTACCATGACATTGACGGCGTTCCCTGCACTGGAAACCCGTGGCTGATGAACAAAATTTTGCGCGATGAGTGGGGTTTCAAAGGATTTGTGCTTTCCGACCTCGGCGCAATCCGGCGTCTTTACGATACGCATCATGTCGTTGCTTCGCCGGCTGACGCAGCGCGCCTTGCCCTCAATTCCGGCGTGGACATGCAGTTTTATGATTTTGATCACGCGACATTTCAAAACGCAATTATTGATGGAATAAAAAACGGGCAGGTTTCCGAAACGACGCTTGATGCCGCTGTCTCGCGAATTCTTCGCGTGAAATTTTTGCTCGGCCTGTTTGATCATCCTTTTGTTGATGAAAATCTCGACAAGACGGTTCGCCGTTCGCAGGAACACCTTGACCTGTCGCTCGAAGTCGCGCGCCAATCCATGTGCCTGCTCAAAAATCAAAACAATCTCCTGCCGCTCAAAAAAGATTTGAAGCGCGTCGCCGTCATCGGGCCGAATGCCGAACTCGTGCGTGTTGGCGATTACGCGGAAACGACCGTGGAAACTTCCGAATACGGAATGTTGAGCCAGATCAAAAAAATGGTTTCGCCGCAGACGGAAATTCTTTTTGCCGACGGCGAAAAAATTGACGACGCGGTTGCATTGGCGAAAAAAGCGGACGTGGTGATTTTGGGATTGGGCGAAAATTCCAAAATTTCAGGCGAAGGTCATGATCGCTCCGAATTGGATTTGCCCGGCAATCAGGAAGCGTTGCTCGAAGCCGTTGTCAAAACCGGCGTGCCGGTGATCTTGGTTTTGCAAAATGGCCGCGCGCTGACGATTCCGTGGGCGGCGGCTCATGTTCCGGCGATTCTTGAAGCGTGGTATCCCGGCGAATTTGGCGGACGCGCCATCGCGGAAACACTTTTTGGCGGCAACAATCCGGCGGGACGGTTGCCCGTTTCATTTCCGAAGAGCGTCGGGCAACTGCCGGTTTTCTACAATCACTTTCCGTCCAAAAATAATAATTATATTGATGGCAACGATTCACCGCAGTTCGTTTTTGGATTCGGCTTGAGCTACACAACGTTCAAATACGATCACTTGACCGTTACGCCTCCAACTGCCGGAAGCGGCGACGACATAATTGTTTCGTTTGATTTGACGAACACCGGCGATCGTGACGGCGACGAGGTCGCGCAATTGTATGTTCATCAGACCACGGCGAGCGTGGCGACGCCAATAGAAGCGTTGAAAGCATTTTCGCGCGTTCACTTGAAATCCGGAGAAAAAAAATCCATCACGCTTCATGTCAAGCAAAGCGACCTTGCCGTCTGGGGCGCGACGCAGGAATGGAAAGTCGAGCCGGGCGAATTTACAGTGACCGTCGGCGGCAGTTCGTCCGGCGGAACATCCGCAAAATTCATTTTGAAATAGAAATATGAAGTTAAATTTTTATCTTGTCGGCTGCGCCCTGGTTGCCGCGCTTGGAGATGTTTGTTTAGTTTTGATCCGTGGTCATTCGGGGGGCGGAACAAAAAATCCAGTGCCGGTAAAATCTGTAACCAGAATAAAAATTTGACCGTCTGCCTAAATCAGGCTTAAAATCCTTGCGATTCCATCATGAAATTATCACGTCCATTTACACGCCGTAGTTTTATCAAGAGTGCCGCCGTCGCGGGCGCCGCTCCGTTCATCATGCGTTCAAACCTTTGGGCGGCGGACACTGCGCCCGACAAACAAATCGGACTTGGTTTCATCGGCCAGGGCATGCAGGGATCAATTCTAATGGGCGGTTTTTTGCCGCGCAAAGATGTGAGGGTGCTGGCGGTTTGCGACGTGGACACCACCCGGCGCGAACTCGCAAAAAAAAGGGTTGAAACTGAATATGCCGCAGACATGACTTCTGGCGCTTACAAAGGCTGCGCGGATTACAGCAACTTCGAGGAATTGCTCGCGCGCAAGGACATTGACGGCGTGGTGATCGCCACGCCCAACCATTGGCACGCGCTTCTTGTCATCGCCGCCGCCAAGGCGGGCAAGGACATTTACTGCGAGAAGCCGATGAACTATATGGTCAGGGAAGGCCGCGCCATGGTAAAAGCGGTGCGCGCCCACCACCGGATATTACAAGTGGGCAGCATGCAGCGTTCGATGACGGAATTTCGCACCGCGTGCGAACTGGTTCGCAATGGCATAATTGGCACCGTCAACAAGGTGGACGTGGCCGTGGGCGGTCCCGGCAGGCCTTGCGACTTGCCCGAAGAACCGGCTGAACCGGGATTGGACTGGGATCGCTGGCTGGGGCCGGCGCCGATGCGCCCGTATAATTCAATTTTGAGCCCGCGCGGATTTCCAAAAAAATGGGCCGCATGGCGTTCATACATCGAATATGGCGGCGGCGATGTTTATGACTGGGGCGCGCACCATTTTGACATTGTGCAGTGGGCTTTTGGCTTTGACGAGACCGGCCCGATTGAAATCATTCCGGCGGCGCAGCCCAACGCACACGAAGGCGTGCGGCTGCGCTATGCCAACGGTCTCGAAGTCACGCACATGGCGGGCAACGGCATCACCTTTTACGGCGACAAGGGAAAAATTAATGTGAACCGTGGCAAATTCCAGCTTTGGATCGGCGATCAACTGAAGGCGGACAATGTTGATGAATGTTCGAGCGTTGCGAAAGAATTGCTGCCAGCCAATGCGATCCGCCTGTATCACAGCACCAACCATTTGACCGACTGGCTGAACTGCATACGCACCCGCACGCAGCCCATTTGCGACGTGGAAACCGGCAACCGGACGGCGACCATCTGCGCCTTGGTGGATTTGGCCTACTACCACAATCAAGACATGAAGTGGGATCCAAAGACCGAACAATTCACGGACGGCACCGGAGATCCGAAATGGCTGACGCGCGACTATCGCAAGCCCTGGGTCGTGGCCTAGTCCATTGCGCGCGCCGACATAAAAAATTTGCCCATATATCCGCATCGTTGTTATTCTCCGGTGCGGAATTTTTTTAGATAAAACTTTCAATCGCCATGCACTCGCCCAATCCATCACGCTACGACTCGCCTGAATTTTACCGCCGTTGCGGACGCTCCGGCCTCCGGCTCCCGCTGATTTCGCTCGGTCTCTGGCATAACTTCGGCGCAAAAGATTCTCACGAAAACGCCCGCGCGATTGCTTTGCGCGCTTTCGACTTGGGAATCACCTGCTTCGACTTGGCGAACAACTACGGCCCGCCCGGCGGTTCTGC
>DASQOZ010000083.1:0-29820 GCA_035644195.1 Candidatus Methylomirabilota bacterium
CGGCTGTGTCGTCCAAACTTCCATGACCCGGCCGGATTTTGGCTCACGGACGCGCGCCGCGAATGTTAGATTTTCCCCGCCACCGTTGATGACGAAATTACAATCGAAGCCGGTCGCCGCGGCTCGAAATTTTTTCATCTGTGAACCGATAGTCACCGGCTTTATAAAATCCATTGCCGTGCCTTTGACCGGCGTGATTTCTCCGGTCGGAATTAATTTTGCATCCGTCGGCGTGTAGAAATCCGCCGCGAGCGTCAATTCGTGATCTAAAATATCACCACCGCCCGCGAGATTAAAATAACCATGGCTCGTCAAATTTACCGCCGTCGGCTTGTCAGTCGCCGCCAGATAATCGAAACGCAATTCATTTTCGTCCGTCAGCGTCACCAAAACTTTTGCCTCAAGATTTCCCGGATAACCTTCCTCGCCGTCGCGGCTCAAACAAGAAAATTCAATGCCACCATTTCCACCATTTGCCAGCGGCTTCACATTCCAAACAACTTTGTCAAACCCCCGCTTACCGCCGTGCAATTGATTTTCACTTTCGTTTGCGGTGAGCTTGTAAATTTTTCCATCAAGCGTAAATTTTGCGCCGCCGATGCGGTTGGCCACGCGCCCGCAAACCGGACCGAAAAAAGCGTTCTGCAAATAGCCTTCAAGATCATCAAACCCCAAAACAACATTTGCCAATTGTCCTTTGGCATCAGGAACTTCGAGCGACACAATCGTGACACCGTAATTAAGAAGTTTGCAAACAACGCCGTGTTTATTGGTCAAAACAAATTGTTCGACGGCAGCGCCATCCGGCAGTTTGCCAAAGATTTTTTTTTTCATTTGAATGTCATGAAATTTCGCCGAAAAAATTTACGCTCTTGTCGCCCGCAACAATTCCGCCAGCAATCCATCCGAAGTGTGTTCCTTCGCTTCAATCGCCGGTTCGAGTTTCAAAGCGCGGATCGTCTTGCTCGTTTCCGGCCCGATGGACGCAATTTTCATTTGCGGAAATTTTTTCAACAGCTTCGGCAGGTTGAATCGCGCGTGAAAAAATTCCACGGTCGAGCCGCTGGTGAACGTAATCCAATCCGCGCCGCCTTCAAGAAAGTTTTCCGCCGCGCCAAAAAAGTCTTCTGTTTCGGCGATGGTTTTGTAAACGCCGATGTCGTCCACAATCGCGCCCATTTTTTCGAGCGCGCGCGGCAGATCGGGATTCGCGGTTTCGGCGCGCAGCAGGCAGATTTTTGAATTTTCAATGCTACTGTGCTTGGTCATCGCATCGGCGATTTTTCTGCCGATAAATTCCTTCGGCATCAAATCCACTTGCAAATGCAATTCGCGCACTTTCGCGGCCGTTGCCGGGCCGACGGCGGCAATTTTTGCGCCGCCCAAGTCGCGTAAATCGTGAAATCGTTTGAAGAACAAATCAAAAAATGCAGTGACACCGTTGGCACTCGTGAAAACAAGCCAGTCGTAAGAGTTCAGCGACAACAGCGCGTCAACAATTTCATCGCGGTGCGTTGGCGGCGCAATTTTGATGGCCGGAATTTCCAAAACGTCCGCGCCGAGTTTGGAAAGTTTTTGCAGAAATTCCCGCGATTGTCCGCAGGCGCGTGTGACGGCGATCCGTTTACCGAACAGCGGAAGATTTTCAAACCAATTCAATTTTTGGCGCAATTTCACGACCTCGCCGATGATGGTCAGCGCGGGTGGCGCAATTTTTTTCTCCGCCGCCAGTTTTGCAATCGTCGCCAGCGTGCCGGAAACGGATTTTTGTTTTCCGCGCGTGCCGCATTGAACGATGGCGACGGGCGTTTCGGGCGGCATTCCGTGCGCGATGAGCGACTTTGTCCAGTCGCCCAAATTTTTCGTGCCCATGAGCACGACTTTTGTGCCGGGAATTTTTGCGATTTGGTCGTAACGTAAATTTGTTTTTTCGTCCGCAGGATTTTCATGGCCTGTTAAAACGGTGAAGCTGGAGCAGAAATCGCGATGCGTGAGCGGAATGCCGGCGTAATTCGGCGCGGCGACAATTGAAGAAACGCCGGACACGACTTCAAAATGAATTTTTGCCGCCGCGAGCGCCTCGGCTTCCTCCGCGCCGCGACCGAAAATGTAGGGGTCGCCGCCCTTGAGCCGCACGACGATTTTTCCTTCGCGCGCTTTTGAAATGATTAACTTGTTGATTTGCTCTTGCGAAAAATCCATCCGCCTGCCGCGCGAAATAATTTCCGCATCAGTTCGGGCGAGCCGGAGCAAAACCGGGTTCACAAGCAAATCATAAACGACTACGTCCGCGCGTTGGAGCAATTCCGCCCCGCGCAGCGTGAGCAGGCCCGCATCGCCCGGTCCCGCGCCGACGAGATAAACCGCGCCATTGGATTTCATGCCGACAATTTACAGAAGCGCATGGCCAATGAAAGTTGAACTTTAGCTGATATGTGTCCAAAAAAAATACAAACGCACCGAAATCGGACAATGTGAGCATGGTTTTTTCAGGTTGTTTTATCGTATTTATTCCAAGAAAAAAGGTGATTTTTTTTGAGATTATGCACATGACAGACAATGGAACAAAAACTGGTAGGGCGGGCAGTCCCGTGCCCGCCGAAAGCATGGATTGACAAGAGGCGGCCCGCATGGAGTGACGCGCCCTACCCAGATTGTCTGTCATGTGCATAATCCCAGATTTTTTACTTTTGACTTTGGCATTTATGATGCTAGAGTCAGACCAAGTTGCGGTTGCAACAGGCAATCAGTGAACAAAAACGTAATCATATAACCCGCCTGTTGTTCGTTCACGCCGCAGAAAACGAAAGACAACAATGAAAACAACCAAAACATCCCGCAAGGCGGGCTTCACGTTGGTGGAAATCATGATCGTCGTGGCCATTATCGGCCTGTTGGCGGCGATTGCGATCCCCAACTTCCTCAAGGCGCGTTCGACATCTCAAATGAATGCGTGCATCAACAACCTGCGCCAGATTGATTCTGCCAAGCAGCAATGGGCGTTGGAAACGGGACAAAAAGCCACTGCTTCGCCGGCCGCCAGTGATATTCAGCCTTTTCTTGGCCGTGGTTCTGCTGGCAGTGTGAATAGTGTGGTTTGTCCGTTGGACACTACCAAAACAATCGCTAATAGCTATGCCATTGGCGACATGAGTACGACGCCGATATGCAGCATTCAAGGCGCCGTTGCTGCTCCTAGTAATGCGTATCCGCACGTGTTGAACAATTAAGTATTTGGTAATAAAAATCACACGGCCCGAAGTTCACTTCGGGCCGTTTTTATTTGGGCGCGAATGAAAATTTGACGAATTATTTTCTGGTGTATCGAATTGATTTTGGTATTTGAAACCTCATGGAATCCATTTTGCGGACGGAAAATTTGTGCGTGGAATATCGCGCTCGCGGTTTGAGGCAGGAAACCAAAACCGCCCTGAAAGGATTAACCATTTCTGTTGGCACTGGTGAAATTTTTGGTTTTTTGGGACCGAACGGCGCCGGCAAAACTACGGCGATCAATGTGCTTCTAGGTTTTATTCCGCCCACAAAAGGCTCGGCATCATTGTTTGGAATTGACGTGCGGCAACCGATAGCGCGCCAACGCATCGGCTACCTGCCGGAACTGACGTATTACTACAAGTTTCTTTCTGCGGAAGAATTGCTCGGCTTTTATGCAAAAATTTTCAAAATCCCGTGTGCGGAAGCGGACAAACGGATTGATCAATTGCTTAAATTGGTCGAACTGGAACACGCGCGCAAACGGCTCATCAAAACCTATTCCAAAGGAATGCAACAACGCGTCGGCCTTGCGCAGGCTCTCATCAACAATCCCGATTTGCTGGTTCTCGACGAGCCGACCAGCGGCCTTGATCCTCTCGGACGAATGAAAGTGCGCCAAATCATCCAGCGTTTGAAGAGCGAAGGCAAAACGGTTTTTTTCTCGTCACACGAATTGGGCGAAGTCGAAACTATTTGCGACCGCGTAGCAATCATTCACGAAGGCGAACTCAAGGGAATCGGAACCGTCAGCGACATTGTGGGACAACATCACGGCAATCTTGAAAAGGCGTTTCTGGACATTATCGGTTATCAATCCCAATCTACTTTATGAACACCGTTTTTGCTTTGGCCGGCATCGTCATCAAGGAACTTTATCGTCGCAAGGATTTCTACGTCCTGTTCGTGCTGACGGCGGTGATCACCATTGCTGCGGCCAGCGTGCAATTTTTTCACGATTCCCACATCGTCCGTTACGTCAAAGATCTCTGTTTGTTGCTCATCTGGATTTCGGCGCTGCTCGTCACCATCGCGATGGCGGCGCGACAGATTCCGTCCGAGCGGGAAAACCGCACTATTTTTCCGCTGCTGGCCAAGCCGGTGACGCGCGGACAAGTCATTCTCGGAAAGTTTTTAGGCTGCTGGCTGGCGAGCGGCATTGCGTTGGTCGTTTTCTATTTATTTTTTGCAATTGTGACCGGCACGCGCGAACAAAACTGGCCGGTGCTGAATTACATCCAGGCGCTTTTGCTGCAATGGATCATGCTCGGCATCGTGACAGCAATGACGCTTCTCGGTTCAATCTTTCTTGCCGCGCCATCGTCCACGGTGACAATCGTGTTCACCATCGTTGCCGGAATTTTATTTTTGGGACGGCATCTGAACGTCGTTGCAATCCACAATACGGAACCTCTGCGCGACATCATTTACACGATTTATTTTTTGATTCCGCATCTTGAATTGTTCGATGTCCGTGAACGGCTGGTCAATGATTGGGGCTTGGTGAATTGGCTGGATTGCCTGCTGGCGGCGCTTTACGGCGCGGGTTACATGATGTTATTTTTGTTGCTGGCGTGGCTCGGTTTTCGCCGAAAAAATTTGAGTGTGTCGTGAGAAAAATTTCGCCTTACTGGTCTTTGCTTTTGCTGCTGGCGGCGTGTTTCACGCTGGCGACTTTATTTGTGCCGCGCGCTGCAAATTGGAACGGCCAGTCCCAATCCGATGATGCCTTCAAGCTGTTGCTCGGCGAAGGCCGTCGGCTTTTTGCCAACCAACTTTTTGTCATGGGCGATGTTTATTTTCACAGCGGCTATTACCCGTCCATGTTCGACAATCAGGAAACCGATAAGGACGTAGCCGACCCGGCACATGGGAAAGCTGAAGACAAAGGCGGTGATTTTTTAGGGCCGCCGAAAGATTGGATTGAAGCGTTGAATCGTCATTTCGTTCCAAATCGTCACACGCATTTAAGTTCGGGTGGCGCGACTGGAAATGCGAAAGCGGCCTCCGTCGAAGAAATTCTGCCCTGGATGAAACTTTCCGCTGAGATGAATCCGCAAATGATTGACAGCTACACCGTTGGCTCTTATTGGCTGCGCGCGGTTCTCAACAAACCTGCCGATGCGCGCGATTTTTTGTTTGAGGGTTTGCGAAATAATCCGGGCAATCCTCAACTTCTGTTCGATTTGGGTCGCGTCTATGATGAAGGATTTCACGACACCAATCGCGCGCTGAATGTCTGGCAAGCCGGTTTGCGACATTGGCAGGCGCAGGGTGAAGACGCTAAAACCAACACACAAAGCCAGTTTGTTTGCGAGGAGATTTCCATGAACCTCGCCCATTTGGAAGAGAGCGTCGGCGATTTTTCAAACGCTGTTCACTATCTCGAAATCGTCAAACAGGTTTCGCCGGACCCCAAAGGCATTCAAAAACAAATTGACGAACTCAATCAAAAAGCCGCCGCGCCCGTTTCCACCAATAATCCCGCGCATTAAGATTGCGATTTGTTTTCCGCGCCGCGATTTGCTTTAATCGGCGCAATGAAAACGCGACAGGCAAAAATTTCGCGCCAAACGAAGGAAACCAAAATTTCTCTCCGTCTCAATCTCGACGGCAAGGGGAAATCCTCCGTCAAAACCGGCATCCCGTTTTTCGACCATATGCTCACGCTGTTCGCCAAGCACGCGACGGTGGATTTGCAATTAAAATGCAAAGGCGATTTGGAAGTGGATGCGCACCACACCGTCGAAGATTGCAGCATCGCGCTCGGACAGGCATTTGTGACTGCGCTCGGCGACAAAAAGGGAATTCGTCGTTACGGGTTTGGATTTGATCCAAAAAATCCGTTCACCGGAGAAGCTTATGTGCCGATGGACGAATGCCTCGCGCGTTGCGTCGTGGATTTTGGCGGACGACCACATTTTGTCTGGCGCGGACTGGACAAATTTTCGCAGAAGAAAATTTCCGAAGTTGAAAAAAATCAGGACGCTTCGAGCGCATTTCGTTTTGGCCTCGCGAAAGAATTTTTTCAAGCTTTCGCGAACGAAGCGCGCTGCAATCTGCATCTCGAACTGCTTTACGGCGACGAGCCGCATCACATCGTAGAGGCGCTGTTCAAGGCGTTCGCGCGCTCGGTGGACGCCGCGCGCCGGCACGACCCGCGCATCGCCGGCCAGTTGCCGAGCACTAAGGGGAAATTGTGAAATTAAATTGGCTGCAAAACGCGCCGTCAAATACTTGTTAGGCCACTTACAGCACCATGCCACCATTCAACGCATCATCTTGGAAGCAACTCGTAAAGAGTTATGCATCGGACGCGGAGTTCGCATCGCCAACGACCGAGGCGCAGATTGCGGCGCTTGAGCAGTCACTAGCCGTCCAGTTGCCTTCAGAGCTGCGAGAGTTCTTGTTGGAGGCGGATGGGTTTAGCGCCGATTACGGTTCTCGTGTGATCTGGTCTGTTAGCCACATTGAACAGGAGAATCGTGAGTTTCGGAAGTCTTTCAGAGAGCTTTATATGCCGTTCGATCATCTACTTTTGTTCGGTGACCATTCTGGCGGTGATCATTATGCGTTCGCTATCTGTGTTGACGGACAGATTCGTTCTCCTGACATTTATTGTTGGGATCACGAGACTGATGGACGCGCTTGGTTTGCAGGCCGCTTGGAGCAGTTTCTTGATACGCGATTGAAGAAGGAGGACGACGATGACGTGGCCTAACAATTAGATAGGCTGCAACTTTTTTCGCCAACTTTACGCGAAACAAAAAACGCCCCGCAGTTTCCCGCGAGGCGTTTTTGATTTTGGTAGGGCGGCGCTGCTGCGCCGCCCTGATTAATTTGGGCTGCGCGGCAACGCAGCCCTACCGTCAAGCGCCGACGCTCGCCAGTTCTTCGTTGTTCTCCACGTTCACGATCTTGAACTGTTCGGCGTGCATTCCAGTGTCGGCGCGGAATGACAGTTTGCCGAAGTAACGTTTCTCCATTTCGATGAGATGTTTTTCGTCCTCGGTGCGCAACCGTTCCAGCACGGTCGGATGCACGACGATGCGCAATTGGAAATCTGTTTCGTCACGCGTGCGTTTCTTCAGGATTTCCTGCAGCTTGCGCTGGATTTCGACGCTCATGGTCACGACGCTTTTCACTTTGCCGCGGCCTTTGCAATATGGGCAATCGTCATAAACCGCCGAACGCACGCTTTCGCTGTGACGCTGGCGAGTCATTTCCATGAGACCAAGTTGCGAGATGGGCAGGATGTGCGTCTTGGCTTTGTCGCGGCGAAGGCCATCCTTCATGCGTTGATAAACAGATTGCTGATCGCGCCGCGATTTCATGTCAATGAAGTCGAGCACGATGAGTCCGCCCATATTGCGCAAACGCAATTGTCGCGTAATTTCCTCGGCAGCTTCGAGATTCACTTTGAGAATCGTCGCTTCCTGATCGCGACTGCCTTTGTGACGTCCAGTATTCACGTCAATCGCCACGAGCGCTTCGGTTTCATCCACGACGATATAACCGCCGCTTTTCAAATGAACTTGCCGCGAGAATGTGTTTTCGAGTTGTTTTGTCACATTGAAGCGGTCGAAAACCGGCTGTGCTTCAGTGTAGAGCATGACTTTTTTCGCCGCAGTCTTGGCTTTGATTTTCAAAATCATTTCGCGGATGCGGTCATAGGCTTTTTGATTGTCCACGACGATGCGATCCACGTCTTCAGTCAGAAAATCGCGCACGGTGCGCTCGATCAAATCCGGTTCCTGAAAAACGCAAGTCGCCATCGGCTGCGATTTTATTTTATCCTGCACGCCGCGCCATTCTTCGAGCAACAGCGCGAGGTCGCGGATGAAATACGGTTTGCGCTGGCCTTCGCCGGCAGTGCGCATGATGACGCCCATGCCGTCTGGAATATTCAGTTCGCGTAAAATTTGTTTGAGCCGTTTGCGTTCTTCCTGATTTTCAATCTTGCGCGAAATGCCGGATTGATCGGAATTCGGCAACAAGACCAAATAGCGTCCGGGCAAAACCAAATTGGTCGTGATGCGCGGACCTTTCGTGCCAATCGGACCTTTCGTGACTTGCACGATGATTTCGCTGCCGGGCGAATACAAACGCGGAATATCCTTCTGCGTGATTTTCGGACGGGCAGGGCGGCGATCCCGTCCTACTGGACGCTCGACAATCTCCACGCCGCTGTCGAATTGGTTCGGCACGATGTCCCAATAATGCAAGAACGCATTTTTCTCAAAGCCGATGTCCACGAAAGCGGCTTTGAGGCCGTCTTCGAGATTTCGCACTTTGCCTTTGAAAATGCTGCCAACCAATCGTTCTTCCGTCGTGCGTTCGATGTTGAATTCTTCGAGCTTGCCTTCTTCCATGACGGCGACGCGTGTTTCGAGCGTTTCGGCGTTGATGACGACATCTTTGTTCGTCCGTTTTTCCGGGCGAATGAGCCGTTGAACTTTTTTGACGATGTTGGTCGCGGCGGCTTTGATGGTTTCGAGAACGCCTTTGGGCGCAGGCTCGGCGATTTGCACCGGCTCGAACGGTTTTTCTTTTTCTTCCTGAACTTGCGCGGGAATTTCTTTGTGTGGCTGGCGAAAATCTTTTCGTTCGGGAATGTTCGCTGGCGTTTCCGGTTTGGGCGTGCCTTCGGGCGGCAAACCGGCGGCGATGTTTTCCGCGCGCTCGATTTCGTGCGTGTGGCGTTTTTCAAAAACGCGTTCGTTGCCGCCTTGTTCGCTGACGACTTCGGCGCGCGCCTGCGTGGCGTCGCGGTCGGGCTTTTGCTGTTGACCGAGTCCGCCCTTTGGACGGAAACGCATTCCGCGACGGCGTCGTGAAAAGTTGTTGCTCATAATTTTCCTTTTTCCTTTTGATTATCCTCGTCTATGGATGTGGACGTTTTGCATCAGGCCCAGCGCGATCAACGAGCACAACACTGACGATCCGCCGTAACTTAACAGCGGCAGTGGAATGCCCGTTACCGGGACGATGCGAATGTTCATGCCGATATTCACGAACACATGGCTGAAGATGAGCGTCACAACGCCCACCGCCACGAGTTTGCCCAGGCGATCGCGCGCCTGGCCGGCGATTCTCAAACCAGTGAAGAGAACCACCGCATACAGCGTCAGCACGACAAGCGAGCCGACGAATCCTTCCTCCTCGGCAATGACGGAGAAAATGAAATCATTGTGAGCCGCAGCGGACGGCAAGTAGCCCAACGCTGTTTGACTGCCTTGACGCCAACCTTTGCCCCAAATGCCACCGGAGCCGACAGAAATTAACGCTTGTCTCGCTTGATATCCGCTTTTGCTTTCCAATTCTGCAGCGGCTTTCTTTTCTTCAAGCGTTGCATTCGTAGGTGCAAAATGTTTTCCAAAATAAACCAACAATCTTTGCCGCTGATATTCTTGAATCGGAATCCGCAACTTGGGCGGCGCGAATAAAACGTCCGCCAGCATGAGGATGACAAAAATTCCCACGCCGCCGACCAGTCGCAACAGATATTTTTTTGGCGTGCCGGCGACAAACATCATGACCAATCCCGTTGGCAACAATACGAGCGCCGACCCCAAATCCGGTTCCTTCATAATCAGCGCGAACGGCAGCATCAACATGCCGATGCCTTTCCAGAAAATGCTTGGAGACTTTAATTCTTCCGCCGGACGGCTTAAGAAATTTGCCACCGCCAAAATGACCGCGAGCTTGGCAAATTCACTCGGCTGAAATTGGAACACATGAAAATCAATCCATCGCCGCGCGCCGAGACGCCATGTGCCGATGCCGGGAATTAGCACGGCAATCAAAAGCAGAATCATCGCCCAATAAATCACATACGACCAGCGCGCGAGAAAATGATAATCCACAAAACACAACGCCGTCGCCGCGCCGATGCCGAGCAAATACCAGATGATTTGATGCATCCACAGTTGTTTATACCACGGCAACAAACCGGCTTGATGTGCCGCCGTTGCGCTGAACACAAACGCGACGCCAAGCAGCATCAGCCCGAACAGCGCAAACAATTGCAGCTTGTCGAGCCGGCCTCCGCGTTCGTTGATGGATGGATCAACCATTTTAATTTTTTGCCACCGCCGGGTTTTTTTGCCCGGCGTTTTCTTTTTTCAAAATCTCCGCGTAAATGTCGTGCGCAATCGGGGCGCAGACTATGCCGCCGGAACCGGGATTGTCCGATTGAACCATGACCACGACGGCGTAGTGCGGACTTTCGTAAGGCGCAAACGACGCGAACCAATAATTATGCGTAATCATCTGGCCTTGTTCGTTTTTCACCTGTGCCGTGCCGGTTTTTCCGCAAACGCGCAAATTCAAAACAGAATCATGTTGGTGAAATGCCGGATAGCCGGTGCCGGCCTGGTCTTCAGTTTCCGACAACATTGCTTCATGAAGAATTTTGAAACTGCGCTGGCTGACGCCGATGTCGTCACGCACAATGCCATTTGTGAAAACAGTTGGAGGTTCGCCGCTCGTGGTGTCTTGCGATTCGATACGTTTAACAAGACACGGCCATAAAACTTTTCCGCCATTGGCAATGGCCGAGTAGGCAACGGCCATCTGCATCGGCGTCACGGCGACTTCGCCCTGGCCGAAACAAATGTTCGCCGAATCGCCATCGCGCCAATCGGATTTATTTATCCGTTCGAGACTTGGAAAAGTTCCTTTCGCATCTTGAAACGTCGGCAATTTCTCCCGCTCGCCCAAATGAAATTTTTCGCCGAGCCGGACAATTTTTTCGATGCCGGTGCGCAGACCGTTAAAGATAAAATACGCATTGCTCGATTGCTCAATGGCACGTTTCAAATCATAATTTCCCGGCGGCACAGTGTCCTTAATTTTGTGCGCGCCGACATAAATGCAACCATGCCACGGCTCCGCAGGATCCGGTTGCACTTGATACATTTCATTCGGATTCAATCCATTTTCCAACGCCGCCAGAGCAACAATTGGTTTGAAGATGGAACCGGGAATGTAATTTTCGTAAGTGGCGCGGTTGATTTCCGGCCGCAATTTTGGGTCATCTCTTAATAAAGTCTCCTTTTGAAATTCTTCCGGCAAAAGACTGCCGGCATAGTAATTCGGATCCACTGCGGGCGACGAAACCATCGCCAGCACGTCGCCCGTGCGCACGTCCATGACGACGATGGCCGCGCGCGGATTTTCACCTTGATGATTTCGAAGCGATTCCTCCGCCGCGCGCTGGATGTCGAGGTCAATCGTCAGCACGACGTTTTTGCCGGTCTCCGGTTCTTCCCAGACATTTTCAGTCTGGCGATAGCCGAGACTGTTTATCAAAACAGATTCGCCGCCAGCGCGTCCGTGAAGTTGCGAATCAAATCCGCGTTCGATGCCAACCTGTCCGCTGTAATCCGGCAAGCGATAATCGTAATAGGAATCTTCGCCTTGGATCGAGCGGTCATCCTTCGTCACATAGCCAAGCAAAAGCGACGCCGTTGCGCCGAGCGGATAATTGCGGGCGGGTTGCAAATCCAATTCAACGCCGAGGCCGTTCGTGAAACTTTCTTCAAAGCGCGCGACTTGCGCGTCGTTGAGATTTTGCAAAATCGGATAAGGCGCATACGGCGTCTCTCTGTAAGCGCGCTCGAATTTTTTCGGGTCCAGCGCGAGCGGCCCGCTCATTTTTTGCGCGACTTGCGAAACGACCGCGCTTGCGACGTTGTAACGTGCTTGAGCATGAAATTGCTCCAGTTGCGCCGAGG
Source organism: Candidatus Methylomirabilota bacterium (assembly GCA_035644195.1). Taxonomy (GTDB): domain Bacteria; phylum Verrucomicrobiota; class Verrucomicrobiia; order Limisphaerales; family UBA11358; genus UBA11358. The sequence goes on from DASQOZ010000083.1 coordinate 12,012, forward strand.
TCAGCACGAATTGTTTTCGCTCCGCCTTCGTCAGCGAGCGTCCAAACTGTTTTTCGCGCGCGGCAATATTTTGTTTTTGGATGTTAAGGGCCTGTTTGTGCAGCTGATTGTAAGTGGCTTCAAATTGCCTGCTCAAATCGTCGAGAAAAAGGCTGATGTTGTAGCGCGCGCGATTTTCGGCGAGCACGCGGCCTTCGCGGTCGAGAATTTTTCCGCGCATCGCCGGCACGCGCACGGTGCGATACGCCTGCGTTTGCAATGCGCCCTGATATTCGCGCGCCGAGACGACCTGCACCCACCAAAGTCCGGCGAGCAAAATGAACAAGCCCGCCACGAGCGCCATCGCGACGAGGCGCAGTTGCGGGTCGTTCTTTTTCAGTTCGTCGAAGATTAACATTTGTTTTTAACGCAAAGGCGCGGAGAGCGCAGAGGAAAATTTTATCCTTTGCGTCTTCATTTCTTTGTGTCTTTGCGTTGAATTCATTTTGCCTTTTTATCGCGCCGGATTTCGCGGTCGGGACGAAAAGCTGTTTGCACCAGCGGTTGATAGCCGAACGTGTGATTGCACCAGTCGAACAGGCCGAAGATGATCGGCGTCGCGAGCGCGCCGCCTGCCGTCATCACGATCCATTGCCAGAGCGAACCCCAGCCGAGCAACGGCTCGTGGCTGCCAGTCAATAAAAGCAAAACCGTCAACGCCGGAACAATAGCGCTGGCGGTCGCGCCCAAAATGACCTGGGCGAACGGCAATTCGCGCAGGAGCAAATCACGCTTCCACCAAATCGGAAAACCAATCGCGTAAAGTGGAAGAATCGAAATGCCAAATGGATTTGCAGAGAGCGAATCGAACCACAGTCCGCCCAGCACGGCGAGCAGCGAGACGGTGAAAATGTCCAGATTGAGCGCGGCGTAAATCATCAGCGCGGGCAGCAAATCAATTTGCGCGCCGAGCAAGCGATGCGGGAACGAAAACGCAGCTTCCGCGAACACGGCGAGAAACGCGGCGGCCAGAATCAAAATGGAATTGAATACGTTCACGGTAATTGCGGATTGGTCAAAACCCAAACTTCTTTGAGCGCGCCAAGATTTGCCGAAAGTTTCACGCGTGCTTCGGTGTAAAGGCCGAACTCTTTTTTTTCTGCGTCCGCAATTTGGCCGATGGGAATTCCGGCGGGGAAAATTCCGCCTGCGCCGCTCGTTGTAACTTGCTGGCCGGATTTTACAACGGCACTGCTGGAAAGATACGTCAGGTTCAGCAATGAATTATCGAGCGGGCCGCTCGCGGTCAAAATGCCGATGTCGTGCGCCGGATTTGTGACGCGCGCAGAGACGCGACAATTAGGATCGCCGAGCAAAATGACTTGCGAGCGATAAGTTCCGGCGGATGAAACACGTCCGACAAGTCCGTCCGAAGTCAGCACGGGACAATTGTCACGGATACCGTTGCGTGTGCCCTTATCAATCCAGATTGTCCGCCACCAATTCGCCGGGTCGCGCAGGACGACTTGCGACGCTTCCAATTTCCACGGCTGTTGCTGCGCCCAACCGACTTGAGTCCGGAGCGAATTGTTTTCCTGTAACGCGGCGTTGGCCTGCAATTGCTGGACTTTCAATTGCTGATTTTCCTGACGAAGATTTTCAATTTCCTTGAGCAATTGGCTGCGGGGCAGGGCGGCGTCAATGGCTTTTCCGGGAAGTTGCTGCGCGCTGCCGGCGAGAGCGAAGAGCGGTAGAAATAAACTGCCGACGCCCATTTTGAGGCGCGAAGCGGCTTGCGACGGCAGGTTCAACACCAGCAGAGTTGCGAGTGTCACCGAGCCGAGCGCGACGTAATGTTTGTTTCTGGACATCCTGCATTGCGGCCTTTAGCCGCCCGCAGGTGAAGCAACGGAAGAATCAATACTTGGTGGTGGCGGCGACGCGTTTGAGGAATTCAATTTCCTGCAAAACGCGGCCAGTGCCTTCAGCCACGGCGCTCATGGGATCATCAGCGAGATGAACCGGTAGACTGGTTTCCTCGGCGACAAGCCGGTCAATGCCGCGCAACAACGAGCCGCCGCCAGCCATGACCAAACCGCGATCTACTAAATCGGCGGCGAGTTCTGGCGGGCAACGTTCAAGAGTCAGGCGGATGGATTCCAAAATGCTCGAGAGCGGTTCCTGCAACGCTTCGCGGATTTCCTCGGAACGGATGGTCAATGTTTTTGGAAGGCCGGAGCTTAAGTCGCGGCCTTTGACATCCATCGTTAATTCCTGTTCCAGGGGAAAAGCGGAGCCGATGCGTATTTTGATTTCTTCAGCGGTGCGTTCACCTATCATCATGTTGTAGGCGCGTTTCATGTGCGCGACGATCGTGTCGTCAAATTCGTCTCCGCCCACCCGCAGGCTGCGGCTGAAGACGATGCCGGCGAGGGAGATGATTGCGATTTCGCAAGTCCCGCCGCCGATGTCCACGATCATGTTGCCCGCCGGTTCATGAACCGGCAGTCCGACGCCAATTGCCGAAGCCATCGGCTGGTCAATTAAAATGACGTCGCGCGCACCTGCATGCATTGCGGAATCTTTTACAGCCCGTTTTTCCACTTCCGTGATCCCCGAAGGGATGGCCACGACGACGCGTGGCGCGATCAATTTCCGGTGATGAACCTTCTGGATGAAGTGCCGCAGCATGGCCTCGGTGATTTCGAAGTCGGCGATCACGCCGTCTTTCATCGGGCGGATGGCCACGATGTTGCCGGGCGTGCGGCCCAGCATCCGTTTAGCTTCTTCACCGACGGCGAGCACATTCGTCGTGCCCGCCTGAATGGCCACCACCGAAGGTTCGCGAAGGACGATTCCACGATCCTTCACATAGACGAGGGAATTTGCAGTCCCTAAATCTATTCCAATATCGTTGGAAAACAGGCTTTTAAGTTTCGCAAACATGAATTTTGCCTACTGTCGGTTGCCAGTAAATAGATTGCGCGCCGAAAGGTCAAGCTGTGAATAACTTTTTGCAGAAATGACAAATTCAACAATCGCGTTTAAGATGTTTTTAATTGTAAAACTGTTGCCGTCCATTCATCGGTGTAACAAACTATTTACGCATTAATGAGAACGTTCAGATTTGCCCGCTTGAAAAGTCGTGGCGGTTTCACGTTGGTCGAATTGCTGGTGGTGATTGCCATCATCGGCATATTGGCGGCGATGTTATTGCCGGCGCTGTCGCGGGCGCGGACGCGGGCGCAAGGCATAATCTGCCTGAATAATACGCGGCAGCTTCAGATCGCGTGGCAGCTTTACACTGGCGAGTACGAAGACAAATTGCCTTACAATCTCGGCATGAGCGGGGCGTTCCGCACGCCTTTGAATTGGGTCAACAACGTCATGACGTGGGATTTGAGTCCTGACAACACGAATTTGGCCACGATTACCGAAGCCGGTCTTGGCCCTTACATCAGCGGCGCGACAGCCGTTTATCGTTGCCCGTCCGACTCTGCATTGAACGCTCAACAAAGCGCGGCCGGATGGAGCGGGCGCATTCGCAGTTATTCCATGAACGCCATGGTCGGCGACGTCGGCGATTTTTTGACCAACGGCGTCAATGTCAACAATCCCAGCTACACGCAATTTTTGAAGCTGACTCAAATCCCGAAGCCGTCGGAAATTTTCGTTTTTTTGGATGAACATCCCGACAGCATCAACGATGGCTATTTTCTGAACAAGGACTCTAACGACCATTACTACGGCAGCACCGAATGGACTGATTTGCCCGCTTCATATCACAACAACGCCGCCGCATTTTCCTTTGCCGACGGCCATAGCAGCCTGCATCGGTGGTTGAAATCAAGCACCATCGCTCCGATTCAGCGTGTCCCCTATCTTCCCATTGCAGTTCCTTCCACTCCCGCCGATGAACAAGCGGACTTCGATTGGGCGGTTCAGCACATGAGCATTGAAAACTGATGTTCACAAAAATGTTGACGGCGATACGCATCAAAGAAATTTCCGGATCGTTTGCTCATCACCCTCCGTCCCGAGCAAATACATTTTGTCGCCTTGCGTCCAAACGGACGTGATGAGCCGGTTGACTTTTGTAAATTGCGGCATGGACGTGACTGGCGCGCCTTTCACCGTCGCGCGGTCAACGACAAACAACCAAAGGTCGCTCTGCTGTCCCGGCGGCAATGGTTTGCCAGTGCGGAAACAGATCATCGAAACTTTTTTGCCCTGCCAGCTTTCAATCGCGCAGCCCGTCACCGGAATTTTTTCGAGAGCGGCGGGAAAATTGTAATCCGACGGCGCGCCGTTTTTTGCGAGATAAGAGCGGATTTCCACCGGATTGGCTGCCATAAAATCCATCGCGTAACCACGCAGTGCGACGCTCGCCATCTGGTTTTGATAAATGGCAAATGTGTCGTCGCCCTTTTGCGGGCGAAACCAAAATGTCGCCAAAGCAATCAGCGCAACGATGACTGTCGCCGTTGCGAGCGCAAAGTTTCGTCGTGAAAAAATTATTTTTTCCAAGTCGTAACGCAGCGCGGACAGCAGCCGGCCCTTAAATTCATCGAACTGTGTCGTGCGGGCGGCTTGTCCAAGTTTCTGTTTTACGGCTGCTTCAATTTGCTCTTTCAAACCGGCGGGCGCGGCGATTTGGCGGAATTTTTCGCGCAGCGCATTTTGCCGCGCGCAAAGTTTTTCAAACCATTGAGCCAAATTGTCGTCGTTTTTGGCGAGCGCAAGCGCTTCTGCAATTTGCGGATCCTCTGCGTCCGCTGGATTGCGGTAGAGCAACAGAATGTTTTTGGCTTCGTCGCGGTTCATGGTTTTGGTTTGTCGGCCAGCATTTGATGCAATCTCGAAAGTCCGCGCGTGAGCCGGGATTTGACGGTGCCCAGCGGCACATCGAGAATTTCCGCAATTTCATTGTAGGAATAATCCTGCAAATAAAAAAGCGCGACCGGACCGCGATAAATTTCATCCAGTTGCGCCAGCGCGTCGAACAATTGCGCGGCATCGAGGCGATTGACGCTGGCTGGCGAAACAGTCGGCAGTTCCGCCGCCGCGAATTCCAGTTCGACGTGCGGAAATCGCGTTTGCCTGCGCCGCGAGCCGAGAAACTCGCGGTGCAACGTGGTGAACAGCCATGTTTTCACTTTTGAAATGTCGCGCAATTGATGGCCTTTCGCCGCCCAGATGCAAAAAGTCTGTTGCGTGAGGTCACAAGCATCCGATTTTTCGCGCGTAAGGCTGAACGCGAATTGATACAGCGGCTCGTAATGTCGAACCACCAGACCTTCAAAATCCACGCTTTCAGCCATAGTGCCGCATCAAAGTTAAGAGTTCGCAATCCGCCAATTGTTCCCGCTAATTTTTTGGGAACAAATTTCTTTTCCGCTCATCTCATCCATACGCGGCTTCGTTGTTCCGAGGGGTAAATTAGGCGAAGCCGAAAATAAAAACAACATGAGTCCAAACCAAATAAATGTTATGAACAAGAAATATCTCAAACTTTTCGGTGCGGCGGGACTGGCGCTTGTCTTGACGGCAAGCACGCAAGCCGCAGGCGTCAACGGCTCTGCCAGCGAAATTCCGGCCTATTACGATCACAATTTATTGACGATACAATTCGTCGAATTTTCGCCCGCCGCTGAAAAATCACTTCTGCAACACAACGCATCTCTCAATTTCATTTATCAATCTGACCCCGGATTGCCGGGAGGCCAGCCTTTTATTTCCGTGATTGATGCGGTTCCGGGCGACGGTTTCAATCCGATTTGGGAAGAAGTGCAAATCACTTTTACGGAAGGAAACACGCCTCGGCAGTTATTTTCCGATAATGAAATCTTTGCCGCTGCCAATGCCGGCGAAATTACGCTCACTCCCACGGGTGAAGTTTATTGGTGTCCGGTCGTTGGAAAAAAACATTAAGTCGTAGTTTTTGATCTGCGCGGCGACAAAAATCGCCGCGTGGCCGATTTGAAAGAAACAGGCAATTCGTTTAATTCCGAAAAGAACCAAGAAACGATGATATTCTCGTCAAAGAAAATTTTGGCGGCAGCGATTTTTCTATGCGCCGGCTTTTCATTTTCCAGTTCTGCCGCTGTCGCCAACGTCAGCGTTATTAATAATGCCTTCGTCCCGGCGACAACAAACATTTCGGCCAACGATCAGGTGATTTGGACATGGCCCAGCGGCTCCAACAATCACAACGTTCACAGCACCAGCACTCCGCAGGCGTGGACGGCTTCAGCCATTCTTAATGGCCCGGCTTCTTTCACCAACACATTTACTTCAGCGGGCAGTTTTCCATACAACTGCACTGTTCATGGTTTCACCGGCACCATCAATGTCGCGGCAGCCAACGTTCCGCCGACTCTTTCCATCACTAATCCCGCGAATGGCGCGCTATTCATCGTGCCAGCCAACGTGACCATCCAAGCCGGTGTTACGAACGGGAGCAGCGCGGTGACAAATGTGCAATTCCGAATCGGCTCGACGATTTTGACAAACGTGCCTGCCTCGCCATTTTTCGCGACGACCAATAATCTTGCTGCGGGAAGTTATACGCTCACGGCCATCGCGACGGACACCAACAGATTGACGGCGACCAATTCCGTGAACATTGTCGTGGACACGCGCCCGACTGTCACAATTACAAATCCACTGAACAACGCGACTTTCAGCGCGCCGGCCAACGTGATAATTCGAGCATCGGCATCGGATTTCGACATCGGCGGTAGCGTGACGAATGTTCAATTTCTCGTTGGCACAACGATTTTGACGAACGTCACGGCCAGCCCGTTTTCCGGCACGACGAATAATCTCGCGGCAGGCAGTTACAATTTGTCGGCGATTGCCTTTGATAATCTCGGCGTAAAAAATACGAACGCCATTTCAATCAACGTCGTCACGCCGGTGACGGTTTCCCTGACAAATGCCGCAAAATTTTCGGGCACGAACTTTCAATTCAGCTACCCGGCGAACGTCGGCTTGAGTTATGTTATTCAACACTCGACAAATCTGGCGTCAACGAATTGGATTTCCGTCGTCACCAACGTGGCTGCGAGCAATCCGGTGGTTTTTGTGGACGTTCACGCGACGAACAATCCGAATTTTTATCGGGTCGGACGGATGCCAAATCCGTGACGGAAAATCAGAAATTTTTATATGCGGTCGCTGTTTTTGACCGTTAATGTCCTGCTGTTCGGCTTGCTGATTTCATTAAACACGAAATCGGAAGGAACTTCCTTGCCTCAAAACGAAAGCGTGACAAACACGCGGACATTTGCCGCGAAAGGAATTATTCAGGAAATCAAAAATTCAACCATCGTCATCAAGCACGAAGCCATTTCCAATTTCATGGACGCCATGACGATGCCGTTCAAAGTGAAAAATGAAAAGGATTTGACAGGTTTGAAAGTCGGCGACGAAATTTTGTTTCAACTTCATGTGAGCGAAACGGAAAGTTGGGTGGACCAAATCATCAAAGTCGGGACAAACGCCTTGCCACAAACCAAAACCAGTTTTGAACCAGCCACAACGGTCAGTGCGCTTCCGGGTCATCCGCTGCTGTATTACAAATTCACCAATGAACTTGGCCAGGCCGTGAGCTTGGATGATTTTCGGGGTCAGGCGATAGCCATGACATTTTTTTACACACGTTGTCCGCTGCCCGAATTTTGTCCGCGCCTTTCAAAAAATTTTCAGGGGGCGCAGCAAAAACTCGAGGCGATGACCAACGCGCCGGGCAACTGGCATTTCATTTCCGTTTCTTTCGATCCTGAAATTGACACGCCGCAAATGTTGAAGGCTTACGGCGAAAATTATCATTACGACCCGAATCATTGGAGTTTTTTGACCGGGCCGCCGGATAAAATTGCCGAACTTGCACAGTTGTCCGGCGTCGAATACGAACCTGATGCCGGCACGATCAATCATAATTTTCGGACGCTGATCGTGAACGCCGCCGGCCATTTGCAGATGATTTTTCCGACGAGCGGAGATTTGTCGGATCAAATTGTTGCGGAAATCTTGAAGGCGGCCATTGCGACGAATGAACCCGTCGCACAAAAACAGAATCAGTGAACCTGAAACAAATATCCGTTGCAACGCTGGCAATTGGACCTCCATTTGGCGCGGCGCTTTTTGTGATTTCGTGTGCTTCCATCTCGCGTTCTGTCGTCGTGCCATTGGAAATTCCCGGTGTGCATGCTGTCGGAAATCAAGTTTGTTTTCAGTGCCACACACAAATCACGCGCGCATTCCCGACAAGTCCGCACGCGCATTTGGTTTTGGAAAACACGGAGCTGCCCGGCGGCACCGGCTGCGAATCGTGCCACGGTCCCGGCAGCAAACACGTTGAAGCCGGAGGTGGAGCGAGGTTCATCATCAATCCTGGCAAAGAACCGGACGCATGTTTTCGCTGCCATCTGAAAACGAGCGGAGAATTTCAATTGCCGACTCATCATCCAGTCATCGAAGGCCGGATGAATTGCGTCCAATGCCATGATCCGCACGGCGGCGATATTTTGAAGTCGCCAAGTGGAGGGCTGGCGATGGCGCAAATGAATGAAAGCTGTGCCGAATGCCATCGTGAGCAGACGCGGCCGTTTGTTTTTGAACATCCCGCAATGCGCGAAGGCTGCGCCACCTGTCACAATCCACACGGCTCGATCAATCGCATGATGCTCACGCAAGCCGACAATAATTTGTGCCTCCGCTGCCACGCGCAAGTGCAAGGATCCGGCGCGTCGGGAGATTTTTACATCGGTAGCGTTGACCACACCGTGTTGTTGCAAATGGGGACGTGCTGGTCGGCGGGCTGTCATACGGCTGTTCATGGTTCGGACGTTGACCCGCGTTTGCGCTATTGAAACAAATGAAAATTGTCCAATGCCATTGGAAAAATCTTGCAGCACTATTTTTATTTTCTGCGTTGTCTGTTTCTGCCGGTGAAACGAATTTGATTTCTTCCGCCGAAAAAATTTCCTTCGACCGCGATGTGCGTCCGATTTTTGAAGAAAGTTGTTTCCGCTGCCACGGGCCTGAAAAACCAAAGAGCAGTTTTCGTCTGGACGACCGTCAGGCTGCGCTGAAAGGTGGCGACAACAATGTGGATGACGTCGTTCCCGGCCACAGCGAACAGAGCAAATTGATTCTTTATGTCGGCGGCCTGGACAAAGAAACGATCATGCCACCGCCGGATCGTGGAAAGCCGCTTACGCCGGCACAGGTCGCGGTGTTGCGCGCGTGGATTGACCAGGGCGCAGTTTGGGGAACGAACAGTGAACCGGCTCTCGTTTTTGCATTTGAGCCGGCATTGGGATGGATTGGTGTGAGCGGCGACAATAAAAAATTTCGCGAACTCGAAGGCATTCATGAAGGCGCGGGCGGCGGCGTGAAAGATTTTTCGATGAGCGAACAGATTTCTTCCGATGAAAAATTTTCTGTCGCCGGTCATGCGCTCGCGCCGGAAAATGATTACAAACTGACATTGGCTTTGGACAAAACGGATGTCGGTTTTGTGCGCGGCGGTTTTGAGGAATGGCGAAAATATTACGATGACACGGGCGGATTTTATCCGGGCTTCTCGCCTTCCACTTTTTCATTGGATCGCGATTTGCATCTGGACATTGGCCGGATATGGATTGATTTTGGCCTGACGCAGCCGGGCGATCCTCAACTGGTTTTGGGTTATGAATATCAATTTCGTCAGGGCGCAAAATCCACGCTCGCATGGGGAACGGTGAGCCAGGGCGGAAATTCAAAAAATATTTATCCGAACGCCGAAAATATCAGCGAACACACGCACATTTTCAAAGTTGATCTCACGCACGAATGGAACGATTGGGCGCTCGAAGACCATGCGCGCGTCGAAGTTTATCATCTCGGCGAATCCCGCAATGACGTGATGGCTTTCAGCACCGGCCCGACACCGGATGTCATCGAACGGGTAAACCAAAGCGTCCATTATTCTCTTGGCGCGAACACATTTCGCGTTGAGAACCAAATCAAAGATTGGTGGCTGGCATCCGCCGGAAGTTTGTTTTCGCGTTACGACGGCACTTCGTTTTTCAACCAAAATGCCGTGGACGGCTCCGGCGCGCCGACGTTTGGGACTTATTGGCGAACGGAGGGAATCACTTTGGAGCGCGACTCGCGCGTGGTGAGCCTTGCCAATTTATTTCTGCCGGTCAAAGGATTGAGCATTTCAACTGCCGTTCAATGTGAGTGGACGCACGAAGAAGGCTCCGGCAACGTGGATTTGGATTTTGGCGACCCGGCGATTCCCGGATTTTTCTTTCCATTTCCCGGCACAGTGGACGCTAATCAAAATCGGACTGAATTTTTGGAAAGTTTCGATGCACGCTATGTTGGTTTGCCTCAAACGGTTTTATTTGCCGAAGGCCGGTTGCGACAGCAGAGCGTCGGACAATTTGACGAGGCAAACAACGGCACTGTGGACGCCGTTCAACAACGCACCGACGCGCTCAATCATTTTTATGATGCGCGCGTGGGTTTCACCGAATCGCCGCGCACATGGATTGAATGGGGCGCGCACGTTCGCCGCCGCGACAGCACCACCGGCTACAATCATCTCGTGGACAATTCGCCGTTCGGCGGCGACGGTTATCCCGCATTTATCCGCCATCGCGACGTTGCAATGAATGAAATTGAAGGACGGCTCGTGTTGCGCCCGATTTATTGGATGAGCGCGCGGCTGACTTACGATTGGGATTTATCGGATTTTTCCACAGTGACCGATCCGGCTGGTGGCGGGGTTATTTCTCCCGGCGGTCCAATTTTCGATGGCCGAACCGAATCGCACAATGCCGGATTGACGCTGACTTTCACGCCGGTGCAGCGATTTTATTTTTCCGGCACATTTACTTACGACCGTTCCCGCACGGCCACGACATCGGCAGCATCGTCGGAAGTCGTGCCTTATCGCGGCGATATTTTTACAGTCGGCTCCAGCGCGGGTTACATATTGAATGAAAAAACGGATTTGAATGTTGCCTACAATTTTTCGCGCTCTGCTTACGGACAAAACAATTCTGCGGGAATTCCCCTTGGCCTTGATTTTACGCGCCACGAATTGCTTGTCGGCCTCACGCGAAAGCTCACGAAAAATTTGTCCGGAGCGTTGCATTATCAATTTTCGGAATACTCCGAGCCAAGCGCTGGTAATGTGAATAATTTTACTGCACACGGCATTTTTGCCACGCTCAATTTTCGCTGGCAGTAAAAATTCAAAGGAAAATATGCGGGGGTTGGTTGCCGTCACATTGAAGCGGGTCGGCATTCCAAAAAACGGCTGTCTTGTTGGCGACAATTTCCAACTCTTCCAATCCATGAGGAATCAAGAGGCGGTCGAATTTTGAAGGCGAAATTTGTTCATTCTTTGTCGCGATGGTGCATTTTCCTTCGACAACCGGAAGAATCACAAATCCTCCGGCACGCCAAAGCCCGCGCCCGTTGATGGTTGTGCGAAAAACATTGAAGCGATCCGTGACGCGCTTATCCACAAGCGATTCACGATGCAATCCAATTATCCACCGATGAACGCAGATTGCTCACGCATGAAAACAATTTATGTGTTCGGAATGCGCATGTCGGGCGCAGGCGGATGTTGCAAGAACGGCAATCAAGAATTCGGCAGAATTCGAAGCTTGATGTTGCGAAATGAAACCTGGCTGCCGTGTTCCTGCAACAGGATGTGGCCGTCAGCCCATTTGCCAAAACCGGGGATGTTCTTGAACTTGCTCATGGCAACCGCTTGATCAAATGCCGCCGAGCTGCGGTCGTATTCAAGGATTTTTTCGCCATTCAGCCAATGCTCGACGTGCTGGCGGCGCGAAATGATGCGGGCATGATTCCATTCGCCGATTGGGTTGACGTGTTTATTTGACCCAGGGGGCATCACGTCATAAAATGCGCCGAGCTTGCGGTCGCCATCGTGGCCGAGCTTCGCGTCGGGATGGCGTTCGTCGTCGAGGATTTGATATTCAAGCCCGATGGCGGAACCGACGCCGGCCGGCTTGCCCGTAACTTTGTCAATCGGGGAGATGCTGGGTTGAACAAAAATTTTGATGCCGCTGTTGCAGCCCGGCGTGGTTTTGAAATCCGCCGTCAACTCGAAATTTGAAAAGCGCTCGCGGGTGATGATGTCGCCGCCGGATTGTGCTTCGGCTTCGCCGTTGGTCGAACCCGGATCAACCGTCAGCACGCCGTCTGTCATGCTCCAGCTTTTTACCGGAAATTCATCAGACTTCGGACTGCGCCAGCCATCGGCGGTCTTGCCGTCCCACAGCAGACGCCAGCCATCGGCTTTCTCCCGCGAGGACAGGGTGTTCGCTGGTGTGGGATTTTTAGAATCCATGTGAGCGCAAGAAATCGTCAGGTCGGCACCTGATGTTAAAATCATTGTGATGACAAAAATGGAGAGGTGGTTGATTTTAGCTTTCATATTTTCACAATCATTTTGCGTCCGCAGCGACGAGTTCATCGCAGGTCTGGTTGAAAAATTTCACGCACTGCGCGATTTCGGGGCTGGAATTTTCCCAATGATATTCGTATTCCACGCAGAACGCGCCGTGGAAATGCTGCCGCTTCAATTCCGCCATCAATTCTTTCGTCTTCCCAACGCCGGTTCCCCACGGAACGTCGTGGGCGGCCGGCCCCATTTCGTTCAGGTCTTTGAAGTGGAGCGCGATGACATGACCGTCCAATTTTTTCAAGCATTCCAACGGGTCAAGATCGGAGCGAATCCAATGGCCAATGTCGGCGCACGCGCCCATCAACGGCGTGCGGCCTTTGATGGCGGCCAAAACGAAATCAGGATTCCAATAAATTGAATGGCCTTTGGGATGATTGTGGATCGCGACCTTGATGTTGTATTCCTTGCAAAGTTTTTCGACGGTGTCCAAGGCGTTGGTCTCCGGCTCGGAGACTAAAATGTTGATGCCCCATTTTTTTGCGAACTCAAAAACTTTTCGGCACTTGGCTTCGTCGGCTGGCAACTGCACCACGCCAATGTTGACGAAATTGCCAAAACCATCCGCCTTGAGTTTTTGGTCAATGGTGGCGCGCTGTTCGTCCGAAAGACTTATCGTGCCGACGCGATTGGTTGCATCGAGCAAAACCGTGCCGGAAATGCTCATGTATTTCACGCCGAGCGCGGCGGTCATGTCAATCGCGTCAAGGATGGGAAATTTCTGGAACGTGTAGGAATGGACCGCGAGCTGCCAGCCGAGTTTGTCGGCGGAACTCGTGTTGTTCGTGGAAACCTGCGCCTGCGTGACGATGGAAAGCAAAATTCCAACCGCGAATAAAAATAATTTTTTCATGGCAATGCGGGTGAATCAGACTTTTGGTTCCCAGCCCGGCTCATATTCGCGCCGCCACAATTTCATGGCGTCGTCATCATTCAAAATGTGGCCGTTCGAGGGATCGCAATGCAGTCCGCGACCGGTGCGCCAGGCGATGTTGCCCAAGTGCAGGAGGGTGACGCTTTTGTAGCCTTCCTCGATGGGACAGGTGAGCTGCTGGCCGCCGCGAACGGTCTCGATGAAGTTGGTGACGTGCGCCGTGTCCATGCCCGCGCCGCTGGCGCTGATGATGTTGGTCGGGTCCACCGCTTCGTTACCTTTGGCCGACTTCACGATTTTTTTCTTTTTGTCGTAGATTATGTAATCATTGCCGTCGAGGAATGCGCTGCCTTCGGTTCCGTAAATCAAAACGCCGCGCGACTTGCCTTCGACCGGATAATCGTTGCAGCTCCGGCCTTCCCAATTCATGGTTTTGCCCTCGGCGAAATCCCAACTGATGGTCTGCGTGTCCGGCGTTTCCCAGTCGTCCTAAAATTGATAGCGTCCGCCGTTGGAAGAAACGCGCACCGGCCACGCCACGTCGAGCGCCCAGCGGCAGACATCCATTTCATGCGTGCCGTTGTTGAGCGCCTCGCCCGTGCCGTATTTCCAACGCCAATGCCAGTTGTAGTGAATCAGATTATCAATGTAAGGCTGGCGCGGAGCCGGGCCTTGCCAGAGTTCGTAATCCAGCCATTCTGGAACCGGCGCCGGTTTGCCGTGGCCGATTGATTGCCGGTTGTTGACATACCAGCCGCGGCCAAAATAGGTTTTCCCGATGAGACCGGCGTGAATCTCCGGTATGATTTGCCGCATCTGAATGGAGGAACGGCGTTGCGCGCCCATTTGCACCACGCGCTGATATTTTTTTACCGCCGCGAGCAGCAGTTCGCCTTCATAAGGATTCTGGCTGCATGGTTTTTCCACATAAACGTGCTTGCCGGCGGCCATCGCTAAAATTGCCATCGGCGTGTGCCAGTGATCGGGCGTGGCGATGGTCACGACATCCACCGATTTGTCTTCCAAGACTTTTCGGAAATCCTTCAAGCCTTTGGGTTCCGTTTTTTGCTTTTTCGCGGCCTCCTTGATGCCCTTGTCAATGGCGCGGTCATCCACGTCGCAAATGTAGGCGATCTCCACGCCCGGAATACTGCCGAGGCAGCTGATATGCGCGAGGCCGCGGCCGTTCGTGCCGATGACGGCGGCGGTGATTTTGCCGTTCGCGCCGATTTTTCCGGCTAAAGCCGGGGCGGTTTGTGAATCGGCTTTGGCCAGCGAGCCAAAATAACCCGCCATGCCCAGGCCGATGCCGGCCGTGCCTGTTTTTTTCAAAAAGTCCCGACGATTGATGAAGTCATTCATGGTAGTTCGTTGTATTGACGTTTGACTCAATGCTTTGGTTGCAGATTATTTATTTCAATGAACAATTGCAAATCTTGAAAGGCACTTTGCTTGGCAATGTTATTGTTGTAAAACGCGATAGAAGCGATGTGGGAAATTTGTTGCGTTGGGATCGGACAAGTTGAAGGGGTTGGTCACAGCGGTGTTGGTTCTGATGGCTGGGATGAAGTGCGCCAATTTCTTTGCGACTTTGCATCTTCGCTCCATTGCGTTAAACATTTCACATGACAACTGCGAACAAAATTACAATCCTGCGGATCCTTCTGATTCCATTTTTCGTCGTCGAATCGGTTTATTACGTTCGCACCGGAAATGAAATCCACCGGCTGCTTGCGATTTTGTCGTTCGCCATCACCGCGATTTTGGACGGCGTGGACGGCTACATCGCGCGCCATTACAACCAGATCAGCGAATTGGGAAAAATTCTCGACCCGCTTGCCGACAAATTGCTGCTCGTATCCGGCGTCGTGCTGTTGAGTTTCGACAATGCTCCGTATCTCCGGCAAATCCCGCTCTGGCTCACCGGAACGATCATCGGGCGCGACTTGTTGATTCTCGTTGGCATCGTCGTCATCCATTTCACCGTCGGAAAAGTTGCCGTGCGCCCGCGCTTCATGGGCAAGATTGCGACCGTGCTGCAAATGGCCGTCGTCCTTTGGATTTTGTTGAAATGGAATTTTGGAACCGGCGGACGCTGGTTTTTTTATTGCGCGCTTGTCGCCGCGCTTTGCACCGGCGCGTCGGGATTGCTTTACGTTTTCGACGGCATCAAACAACTTGGTTCGCATCCGGCAAGTTCAGCCACAGAAAAATGAAACGGTAGGGCGGTGCTGCTGCGCCGCCCTGACTTGCTGCAAAAGAATTGGGCAGAGCGGCAGCTCTGCCCTACCATTCAGGAATTTATGGCAAAAGAATTGCAACTTAAACTGAAAGAAGGCGACGTCGCGCCGGAATTTTCGGCGGCGACCAGCGGCGGCGGAAAAATTTCACTCGCCGATTTCAATGGCAAGAACGTCATCCTCTATTTTTACCCGAAAGACGACACACCGGGCTGCACAAAGGAAGCCTGCGCGTTTCGCGATAATTTTGCGGACTTCAAGAAAAAGGGTGCGGTCGTCTTCGGAGTCAGCCCCGATTCTGTGAAATCGCACGACAAATTTGTGGAGAAATTCAAATTGCCGTTCACGCTGCTGGCCGATGAAGATAAAAAAATAGTCGAAGCTTACGGCGTTTGGGGCGAGAAAAGTTTCATGGGACGCAAATACATGGGCACACATCGCGCGACGTTTTTGATCGGCGGTGACGGACGCATCAAAAAGATTTGGCCGCAGGTGAAGCCGGATGAGCACGCGGCGGAAATTCTCGCAATTCTTTAGCCGCAGATTTTCACAGATGAAGAAATGAGACGCGAATTTCACGAATTAACACGAATGGAAAAATTGAATTAGTGAAAATTAGTGCGATTCGTGTCTGCTTTATTTGTGTTTCATTTGTGCCCATCTGTGGCTTAAAGTCATTTGACAGCAAACTGCCGCGACGCTAGAGTTCGCGCACAAGGTTTTGAAAATCATAAATCATAAATCATAAATCGCAAATAAAAAATTAAAATTATGGCAATTCCAGTCGGCTCCAAAGCTCCTGATTTCACGCTCAAATCCAAAAATGCATCCGGCATGACGGACATCAAATTGAGCAACAACTTCGGCAAAAAAAACACCGTGCTGCTGTTTTTCCCGGCGGCGTTCACCGGCGTCTGCACGCAGGAAATGTGCAGCATCAGCGGCGGCATGAACGATTACGCCGGCCTTAACGCCGACGTCGTCGCCATCAGCGTGGACACGCCGTTTGCGCAGGAAGCGTGGGCGCAAAAGGAAAAAATCACCATCCCGCTCGCCAGCGATTTGAACAAGGAAGTCATCAAAAAATACGACGTGGTGTTCCCGATGCTTGCGGGCGCGGGCGACACGGCGGCGCGCGCGGCGTTCGTGATTGATAAAAACGGCGTGGTGCAATACAGCGAACAAACGCCGACGCCGAAGGATTTGCCGAACTTCGACGCCGTCAAAGCGACGCTGGCGAAGTTGAAGTAAAAAGGTTGCAGCCGTTTTGATTTAATGCAATAACGGTAACAATCTTATGAAATCTTTCGACCAAGCAGATGATGCGTTCATTGCAATGGCAGTTGATGAAACGCGCCGACCAGACTTGATTAAAAATACATCTCGCAGACGAACAATTATATTTTGGTGCGCGGTTGTCATTACGGTTTGTGCCTTGGGAATGATGATTGCAGCGATTAACGACAAGAACCATAATTCCGCTAGAGGCGGGGTTGTCGGGGTGGAATTTGCAGTGGCGGCAATGACTTGGATGCAAGTTTTCAAATGCGAGTCTGATTTGCGACTTCTTAAGTTGATAGACAAGCTCCAAAAGTAATTTTCCATTTCCATTTCGTCACCTCACTTTAACCTCGCCGTCGTTGTGCTTGGCGTGAAATTTCATGCGGAAGCCATCCACTCGCTGATTGGTCGCAGGCTTCCGCATTCAGGACAAGACGTCGCGGCATATTGAGTTTGGCAATGCGGACAAAGGGCGTGCGTTTCAAATGTGTCGAACGGTTGACGGCATTTGCTGCAACGCCAGAAATTTCCCATCGGCGGCTGCGTTTTGCATTCAGGACAGCGGAAGCCGTCGCGTCGAGGAGCATTCGCCACTTTCGCCAAAGCGCGCGCCTGTCGCAATCCGCCCCAGCAATTCAGCATGATGAATACACACAAAGCACCGAGCCACATTGCCTGTCTTTGTTCACGGGGGTCGGCTGCCGATAAAAAATTTAGGATTGCCAACAGAATCAAACCGGCGACGCCAATAAATCCAATGATGCTTGCCGCAAGCAAACTATTGGCGCGTCCGAAAATAAACCACAGCAGCGAACGCAAAATTTGTCCGCCATCAAGCGGATAAATCGGAAGCATATTGAAAATGAGCAGCACAGCGTTGATGTTGAAGAGCATTGAGACGAAATAGTAAGCATTGGGACTCGTATCTTCCCATCC
>DASQOZ010000084.1:0-21562 GCA_035644195.1 Candidatus Methylomirabilota bacterium
AAAATTGAGCGGCTCTTCGCCTGGCTCTTCAGCTTCCGACGGCTGGTGGTCCGTTATGAATACCACGCGGAGAATTTTCAAGGGTTTGTTCATTTGGCGGCGGTAATCATCCTCTTGAGACATTTATGAGATACGCTCTAATATCAGCAAGAAACCGACTATGAGAAATATATTTTGACAGCTTCCGTAAACTTCTGCGCGCTTAATTTTGATTTCAGCTTTTAGTTTATCTTGCTTGGCCTTTTCTCGTTGTTTCTTTTGCAAGTCAACCAGACCTTGCCAATCTAATTTTTCACCCGTTAAAAGATTTACGCTGGAAGAAGGTTCTTTGCTTTCCGCGTGCTTTGCTAATTCATTATTTATCGATTCACATTCTTCGAATATCGAAACAATTTTTTTGTTTAATTCTGTAATAGCAATAGATAGTTGCAAACGCCTTAATCCAAAAGCTAGAGAGACGGTTAAACAAACCAAAGCCAAAGGAATTAAATAGTAGAACCAATTGTCAAATTTATGCGGCGTGTAGTTTTGGCCAATATAAGCAAACAAAGCACCGGCAAAACCGCACAAAAAATAGTCAAACTTTTCAACTGACGCGAGTGACTTCTCGTGCAGGGTAAGTGACGCTTTGCTATTCATGGCTTACATATGCGCAATCATGTTGTCGCCGAACTCGCTGCATTTAATTTGCGTTGCGCCGGTCATCTGGCGCGCGAAATCATAGGTCACGCGCTTGGACGCAATTGCGCCGTTCAAGCCTTTGAGAATCAAATCCGCCGCTTCCGTCCAGCCCATGTAGCGGAACATCATTTCTCCGGAGAGAACGACGCTGCCGGGGTTGACTTGGTCTTTGCCCGCGTATTTGGGCGCGGTGCCGTGCGTGGCCTCGAAGATGGCGTGGCCGCTGATGTAATTGATGTTGCCGCCGGGCGCGATGCCAATGCCGCCGACTTGCGCGGCGAGCGCGTCGCTCAAATAATCGCCGTTCAGATTTAGCGTGGCGATGACGTCGAAATCTTCTGGTCGCGTGAGGACTTGTTGGAGCGTGATGTCGGCAATGGCGTCTTTGATGACGATGCCCGCGCCGGGTTTGCCTTCGGGAATTTTGCACCACGGGCCGCCGTCAATCTCCACCGCGCCGAACGCTTCTTTCGCGAGCGCATAACCCCAATCGCGAAACGCGCCTTCGGTAAATTTCATGATGTTGCCCTTGTGGACAATCGTGACGCTTTTCCGTTTATTTTTGATCGCATATTCAATCGCCGAATAAACGAGGCGGGTTGTGCCGATGGCGCTGACGGCCTTGATTCCGACGCCGACGCGAACTTTGCACGCGTCCGCGCTGGTTTCGCGTCCGCCACCCCATTCGCGCCCGGCGGCTTCGGTTCCGAAACGGATTTTTTTGAAGTCCTTCGGAAATTCCTTCGCGATAAAATCCAAAATCTTTTGCGACTCCGGCGTTCCACCGGCGTATTCAATGCCCGCGTAAATGTCCTCAGTGTTTTCGCGGAAGATGGTCATGTCCACTTTTTCGGGATGCTTCACGGGCGAAGGGACGCCGGTAAAATATTGGACGGGACGCAGGCAGACGTAGAGGTCGAGCATCTGGCGCAGCGCGACATTGAGCGAGCGGATGCCGCCGCCGACGGGCGTCGTGAGCGGGCCTTTGATGCCGACGAGAAATTCCTTGAACGCAGCGACCGTGTCGTCCGGCAGCCAATTGTTAAATTTTTTGAACGATTCTTCACCGGCGAAAACTTCAAACCATGAAATTTTCCGCTTGCCGCCATAAGCCTTTTGCACTGCGGCGTCAAACACGCGCACGGATGACGCCCAGATGTCCGGGCCGGTGCCGTCGCCACGGATGAACGGCAGGATGGGATTGTTGGGAACGGTGAGTTTGCCGTTCGCGATGGAAATCTTTTCGCCTTGCGGCGGAGTCACGTCTTTATATGCCATAGAGCGCAAAGAATTATCAGGTTGTGAGGCGGAGGAAAAGCCGAATGAGATGAAAAATCAAAAGATGGCGACACTTCCGCAAAGAATGGTCAGTCCCCTTTCAAAAAGCTCGCGAACGGGTTGTAATTCGTTTCCTCCGGCCGGTCAATTTTGTCCACGCCTTCGATTTGTTTGACGCGGTTCGCCAGCCAGAGACTCAACGGCAGCGCCACGATTTCATAAATCACTTTTGCAATCCAAAGCGTCAGCGCCAGCTTGAAGAGATCGGCGGCAGACTGCGTTCCGGCAAAAGCGACGAACATGAACACGGCGGAGTCAATAAATTCCCCGGCGATGCTCGACGCGATGAAGCGCCAGCCTTGCAACACGCCTCGTTTTCCGCCTTGCGCGAATTTCATTTTCGAGAGCAAAACGCTTTTGAGAAATTCGCCGCAGAAGTAAGCCGTGAAACTGCCGAGCGTGATGCGCGGCGCGATGCCAAGAATCGCATCGTAAGATTCCTGATTATGCCAGAACGGAGCCGACGGCCAGACGCCGACGAGCCACCACGCCACCGCCGCGAGGAATTGACAGCCCATGCCGATCCAGATCACGCGGCGCGAACGCGCGAAACCATAAACTTCCGTCAGCACGCCGTTGATGATGAACGTCAGCGGAAAAATCAACGTGCCGCCGGGAAAATAAAACGGCCCGACGGCGATGAACTTTGCGCCGAGCGACGGAACGACGACCAGCACGGCCACGAAAAAGCCCGTGAACACGTTCAGCAGTTTGAAGCCTCGTTGCGTTTCCATCGCGCGAAAGGAAAATGCCGGACGCGATGGAAAGCAAGGAAAGAAAGTTTCCATTTCAAATTGTCCAATAGCCACGGAGTGGCGAACGAAAGTAGCCCACGGCGAAACCGTGGGAACAATCGTCAAATGAATCAAGCCGCGTAGCGGCGCAAGAAAATACGCCAGCGTTTTTTCTGTCGCTCCTGCCGGAGCTTTTCCGTTGTGAACCTTAAACCCACAGCTCCCGCTGTGGGCTACTTTCGCGCGCTGCTCCGCAGCTTCAGCCTGACAAAATTATGGAGCCAGCCGTTCGCGGTGGGGTTGGTGGTCGCGGTTCCAGCGGCTCAAGGCGTCGTCGCTGGTGTCGGTGAAAAGAAATGGCAGCGTCGGCGATTCAACATGGCCGTCGCAAACTTAATGTGATTCCTTCAAAGCCGGAACAAAGGGTTTTGACATGATAGAACCGCTCCAAGTTCCCAAGCGACTTCCCCAATCTGAAGCAATGGCGTAGCAAATCGCAATTTGAGTCTCTTTCTTGAGATGTTTCAACAGCATACTTTGATCAACGAGTTGCGTGATGATCGCTTCTTCATTTGGTTTGATGGTCACGGGCGAAAAGTCACTGACCGATGGGATGATCAAATGTCCTTGATAAGTTACTCCCGGATCTTTGTAACCGAGCGTGCAAATCCATTTGTTCGGATTGTCCAAATCAAAATCACAATTGAGTTTTTTTGTGAGGACAACAATTTCATTGGTTGATGTATTGAAAAGATGAACAGTCAAAAATAGTTGCGGCGCATTCGTGTCAGCCAAAAGAGAGCCTTCCGCGCTTACTGCCAATCCATTTGCAGTAGTCTGGCAATTTGCCGTTTGAGAAAGACAAATGACGGTTATGATTAAGCCTAAAATTTGTAGAATTTTATTTTTCATAATTTCTTTTTTTAAGCCACCTCAATCAGCCTCGTCACTTTCGTCGGAGCTTCGCCGAATTGCGCTTTTACTTTGGCGACGGTGTTCTCGACGGACAGGCCGTATTTCTTTCGCAATTCGTCCTGTGTGGAAGCGTGTTCGATGAACTGGTCCGGCCAGCCGATGCGCACGACGGGCGTCGTCACATTTTTTTCGCTGAACAATTCCAAAACCGCCGAGCTATAACCGCCAATCAAAACATGGTCTTCCAGCGTCACGACAACATCCGCCGCTTTGCCGAAAAATTCCGTCGTGCCCACGTCAATCGGTTTTGTGAATCGCGGATTGATGACGGCGACATCAAATCCTTCCGCCGCGAGCTGCGTTGCCGCTTTGCGCGCGATGGTGTTCATCGGGCCAAGACCGAACAGCGCGACTTTCTTTTTGCCGTTGTTGGAAAAATTCTGGACGACTTCAGCTTTACCAATTTCAAGCAGCTTCGGTTGGTCTTTAATCGGCACGCCTTCCGCCGCGCCGCGCGGATAGCGGATAAACGTCGGATGATTTTGGTGCGACGCGGTGAACATCATGTCGGCGAGTTAGTCTTCGTTCGCCGGTGCCATCGCGATGACGTTCGGCAAGCAGCGCAGATATGAAATGTCGAACAGGCCGTGATGCGTCGGGCCGTCGTTCGCGGAAAGTCCGGCGCGATCCATGCAGAAAATCACCGGCAAATCCTGCAAACAAACGTCGTGATGGATGCAATCGTAGGCGCGCTGGAGAAACGTAGAATAAATCGCCACGACCGGATGCAATCCCATCGTCGCCATGCCCGCCGCGAAAATAACGCCGTGTTCTTCCGCGATGCCGACATCGTAGTAACGGTCGGGCATCGCTTTTTCCAAATGTTTCATGCCCGTGCCGGTTGGCATCGCGGCAGTAATTCCGACGAGCCGATTGTCGCGTTGACAAAGTTTCACGAGCGTTTGTCCCATCACGTCCTGATACATCGGCGGCGAATTTGGTTTTGTCGTGGGCGTTTCGCCGGTGATCGCGTCGTAAGGTCCGAGGCCATGAAATTTTTCCGGAAATTTCAGCGCGGCTTCAAAGCCTTTTCCTTTTTGCGTCAAAATGTGGATGACAATCGGATGGTCGCATGTCTTGGCAAATTCCAGCGTGCTGATAAGCAGCGGCAGATTGTGTCCGTCAATCGGGCCGAGATAGCGCATCCCCATTTCCTCGAACAGAACAGGATTGCCGTGACCGCCGCGTCCGTCCGTGTCCAGCGCGACTTCCTGTTTCTGATGCATTCCGACGCTCAATGCGCCTTTGAAACCGCCCTCGGCCTTGTGCGCCAGCTTGATCGCGAGTTCGCCTTTTGGCAACTTGCGGACGAAATTTTCAAAATCTTTTGCAAGTTTGTTGTAACGCGGGTTGGTGATGAGCTTGTTGAGGTAGCTGGAAATCGCGCCGACATTTTTCGCGATGCTCCATTCGTTGTCGTTGAGGATGCCGATGAATTTTTTCGTCGTGTGGCCGACGTTGTTCATCGCCTCGAAAGAAATTCCGTTCGTCAACGCCGCGTCGCCAAAGATGCAGACGACATTTTCGTCCGAGCCTTTTTTGTCGCGCGCAGCCGCCATTCCGAGCGCGGCGGAAAGCGCCGTGCCCGCGTGACCCGCGCCATAGCAATCATGTTCGCTTTCCGTGCGCAACGCGAAGCCGTTCAAGCCGTCCGTCTGGCGCATCGTGCGAAAACGATTTTTGCGGCCGGTCAGAATTTTGTGGACGTAACATTGATGGCTCACGTCCCAGACAAATTTGTCCTTCGGCGAATTGAAAACACGGTGCAGCGCGATCGTCAGTTCGACGACGCCGAGGTTCGGGCCGAGATGTCCGCCGGCTTTGGCGAGACCGCCGATGAGTTCCTCGCGGATTTCGCCGGCGAGTTCCTGCAATTGCGGCAGCGTGAGTTTTTTGACGTGTTCCGGCCCGTCCACCATGTCGAGATAACGATTCATAATTATTCTTCGGCTAAACCAATCGGCTTCAATTTCATTTCGCCCGCGGCATTTTTTTCCAATTGTTGAATCTTCACTTCTGCATCCGCCAATTTTTCCTGGCAAACTTTCACGAGCTTCGAACCATCCTCATATTTTGCAAGCAACGTTTCCAGCGGCAAATCGTCCGACTCCATCGCTTCGACGATGCCCTCGAGTTTTTTCAGCGCCTCCTCAAATGGCGGGGCTTTGGCGGAATTATTTCCCGCCGTTTTTGTTGGATTTGCCACGAGAATGAATCGTAAATAAAAAATTTATCCGCGTCCAGCCTGCAATAAGTATGGTGGGGCGAGGACGGTGGCCGTCTGCCAAGACCTCGCGAGATGTCTTGAATAAATTATTTTTCAACCTTGCTGACAATCTCGCCGTCTTTGACCCGCGTCCGCAAACTTTGTCCAACCTTCGCGTCCTTCGCGCGACGGATTATTTTTCCGCTTGCCGCGTCCATCGTGATGGAATAACCGCGCGACAAAACCTGCTCTGGTCCGAGTAAATTCAATTGTTTCTGGATTTGTTTCAATCGATCGCGCCGCTGTTTCAAGAATTGCGAAGGCCGGATGCGATGCAATCGCTCCGACAGATTCCGCAGAACGATTTGCGAATGCCGCGCCCGCTGTTTCAAACAACGCGCCAAACCGTTTTGCAAATCGTCCAATCGCTGAATCCAATTCTGAAATTTCCGACGCGGATGCGCCCGCGCCAATCGTTGCGCATTTTGCGTCAGCAAAAATTGTTTGCCGGAAAATTGTTGTCGGAACAATTGCCGCATCCGCTCGCCGCATTGCGACAAAAATCGGCAGCTCGAAAAAATGCCTTCGGTGATGATTTCCGCCGCCGCGCTCGGCGTCGCTGCACGGATGTCCGCCACAAAATCCGCAATCGTGAAATCAATTTCATGGCCAACGGCGGAAACGATTGGAATTTGCGATTCAAAAATCGCCCGCGCGACAATTTCTTCGTTGAACGCCCACAAATCTTCCATCGAACCGCCGCCGCGAGTGATAAGAATTAAATCCAATTCCATCGTAGCAGCCGACGTGAGTCGGCTCTGATTTTCAGTTTGAGCGGACTCACGTCCGCTGCTACGAGAACTGAATTCGTTCAGCAATCGAATCGCGTCCGCGATTTCCTTCGCCGCGCCGTCGCCTTGAACTCGGCACGGCGCAAAAATAATTTCCAGCGACGGATTTCGCCGCTGAATCACATGCAGCACATCGCGAATCGCCGCGCCGGTCGGCGATGTGACTAAACCGATGCGTTGTGGAAATTTCGGCAGCGGACGTTTTCGTTCCTGCGCGAAGAGACCTTCCGCCGCGAGTTTTTGTTTCAGTTTTTCAAACGCGATTTGCAGCGCGCCGACGCCTTGCAATTCCACGGCGCGGACGATGATTTGATAATTGCCGCGCGCTTCATAAACCGTCACGTCGCCTTGCAACAGGATTTTTTGCCCGTCGGCGATCAATTCGCGATGCGGGACGATTTCATTGCGAAACAAAACGCAACTGATTTGCGCGCTGGCGTCCTTGAGCGTGAAATAAATGTGGCCGGAACTTTGCGAGCGGAAATTTGTGATCTCGCCGCTGACCCAAATTGAGCCAATTTGTTTTTCGAGCAGCCGTCGGATTTGCTCCGTCAATTCGCCGACGGAAAAAACTTTGCGCGTCGCTTCCGTTGGAAACAATTCGCCGAAATCCCATTGCGATTTGGATTTGCTCATCGGTTCAAGTTAAAATTGAATCGGCTCGTTCAATTTGCTGCATTGCGCGCAACGCGAGCGGTCAACGTCCGGGTCGTCGGTATAAACGTAGCCGCAATTTTTGCAGCGGAAAATGCGGTCTTGCGTGCGCGTCGGGCCGAACCGGCGTCGGCGCATCTCCGAATGAATGTCCAGCGCGACCAGCGAGCCGAGCGCCAGCGCGACGTAAATAAAAATGAGCGCCGAAATGCTCATGGCGAAGCGGCGGGCGGATTTGTCGCGTCGGGCGGCACGGTGCGCCAGTTGAAAATCATCCGGCCAATCGTCAAATGCGGCGCGGGCGCGAACCGCGCGTCACGGGCCAGTTCAAGCGCGCGCTGGTTGGCGTCGTCGTAACCGGTTTCATTCTTCAAAGAATTGTTCGACGGCAATAGCACCGCAGAAACGACATTGCCGTCCGCGTCCACCAGCACTTGCACACGGCTCGGCGCAATCACGTCCGGGTATGGCCAATTTGACAAAACGATTTCATCAAGCAACTTTCGTTGAACAAGGTCGCCTTCGATTTGGAGCGTTGAATTTTCCGCAAACGCAGGTTGAAATATTACTGCGGGCGAATTCAATTTCGGCTGCGGTTTGAAATTTAATTGAGAACCTGCAAAAACGTTCGTCTGCATGAATTGGACAAATGTCGCGCCCAACGTTTCAGCGGACAACGGCAACAAATGCGGCGCTTCACTCCAACGAAATGCTGGCGGGCTGACGGCGGGCGTTTGCAATCCGATGGACGCCAGATCGCCGGCGCGCGGCAATGCGAAAAGCGTCGGGTCGTCGAGCGTCAATAATTCACTGGAATTATTTGCAAGCTGGAGTTGCGGAACATTTGTCACGGGACGCGGCGCTGGAAATTTATGTTCGCCAAAAATAAAAACCGCCGCGACATGCGCGACAAAAACCAGCGCGACGAGCATCAGCCAGATGTGCAACGGCCATCGGCCTTTGCCGTTCGGCTTCGGCGCGGCAGGTCTTTCAATTTTTGACTCCGGGATGGTGATTTTGATCACCGGTGAATCTGTCGCATTCATTTGTCAGGCGAATCAGTGGCGCGCGGCAGCGTGGCGAGCAACGCGATTTGGATTCCGGCGTTGCGTGCGAGCAGCGTCAAATGCAGCAGTTGGTCGTAGGAAATGGATTTGTCCGCATGAATCACCAGCGTGAGCGGCGCGCGGGAATTTTTCACGACATTGCTCAAGCCGGATTGCAATTGCGCTTCGGTGACGATTTGATTTTTGAAATAGAATCTGTTGCTGGAATCCACCGCGACGGCCACGGACGGTTTGTCCGTGCCGGGCAAATTGTCCGCAACCGGCGGCTGAAGTTGCACATGCAATCCCTGCACTGGCAACAACGCGGACAGCATCAGAAAAATGACGAGCAGAAAAAAAACCGCCGCGAACGGCGCGATTTCAAACGGGCCGCGAAGGATTTTTTCGTTGCGCGGAAATTTCATTTGCCGTTGCCGTTCTCGGTCACGATGTTGACGATTTCGCCCGCAGCGCGTTCCATGTCGAGGATGATTTTGTTGACGCGATTGACGAGATAATTATAGGCCGCGTGGACGATGATGGCGACCGCGATGCCCGCCGCCGCGCAGATGAGCGCTTCCCAAACGCCTTTTGAAAGCGTGCCGATGTGCGCGTAAAGTCCGTCCGTTTGCAATTGCATGAAAATGCGGATGAAGCCGACAATCGTTCCGAGCAATCCGAGCAACGGCGCGATCTGGCCGATGGTCGCGAGCAGATTCAATCGTTCTTCGAGCTGCGGCACTTCCGTCAAACCGGCTTCCTCGACGGCTTCGCGCACGCGCTCGCGTCCGCGGTCGCGATTGAGAATGGCTGTTTTCACGAGCCGCGCGACCGGTCCCGGCGTGGCGTCGCAAATGGAAATCGCTTCCACGACGTTGTCGCGCTTGAGCACGTTGCGCACGCCGTTGAGAAATTCGACGGAATTGATTTGCGCGCGATGGCAATGCAGCACGCGCTCGATGACGATGACGATGGCAAAGGCTGCGGCGATCAGAATCAGCCAGATTATCGGTCCGCCCGCCTGAATGAATATTGGCATGACATTTTTATAGGCTTTCGCGCGCGAAGTTCAAAGCGGAAAATAAAAAACCACCAAGGCGCCAAGGCACAAAGACAAAAAGTTCAGCTTGGTGTCTTGGTGTCTTGGTGGTTAAAATTCGGAATGGAAAAAGATCAACTCCGCGAATTGTTCCGAATGCAAAAATCTTTGAACGAACGCATCGGCGTCCAGACCGACGGCATGAGCGAAGCCGAGAAGACAAAATGGATTTTGAATTATTGCCGCGCCATGTCGCAGGAAATGGCCGAACTCACCGATAGCGTTCCGTGGAAATGGTGGGCGAAATATCAAAAGTTCGACGAGCAAAATGCGCGCGTCGAAGTCGTTGACCTGTTTCATTTTCTTATTTCAATGGCGCAAGTTCTCGGCATGAGCGCGGACGACGTGTTCAACGCTTACTGCAAAAAGAACGAAGTGAATTTCAAGCGTCAGGAATCCGGCTACACAGTCAAAGACGAATCGGATTCGAAACATATTTAAGTTTGGTGATTCCAAAATCCGGCGAAAATTGTAATAGACCTTCGCAGCGGGCTTAATAAAATCCGGTCATGCCATTTTTCTTCGCCCTGTTTTGGTCGGCCATCGTTCTTGTGTTTGACGGAGTCATGGCACACGGCATCTACAAGCAGTTGGAATCACAGCATTATCCGAGCGTGACGGGAATGATCACGCACAGCGAAGTCAAAAGCCACAGCACATCAAAGGGTGGAACAAGCTACAATGCGGACATCGAATATCGCTACGAAGTCGGCGGACAAAATTACACGGGAGATAAAGTAAGATTTGGCCTCGCCCAATCCGATTCGCAAAGCGCCAATGCGTCTGTGAACGCGCATCCAGTCGGTTCGGCGGCGCAGATTTTTTATAATCCGGCAAATCCGCAACAATCATTGCTTTCGCCCGGCAGCAACGGTTCTGATTTGATTTTTGTGATTTTCCTGACGCCGTTCAACATGGTGATGTTCGGTTTGTGGCTTTGGGCTGCAAGCTGGCTGCGTGAACGATTTTTCAGGCCGGTTGCCGGAGGCGTAAAAATAATCGCCGACGGCGTGACGACGCGAATTCGGCTGCCGCAATTGTCTGCAATTTTTTGGGGACTGGGAACAGCCGTCATGCTTGGATTCATTTCAATCTTCGCGGTCGGCATCGCCACGAAAATGTCTCCGCCAATTCCTTTGGCGCTGGCGGTCATCACAATTGTTTATATTGCCGGCGGCGCGGTTTATTTCCGCCAGCGGCAAAAAATCAATTCGGGCGTTGACGATTTGATTTTTAATGACACGTCGCAAACGCTTGAGTTGCCTCTGACCTTTGGCCGCAAAGAACGCGTGACTGTAAATATTGCAAACATCAAAAGCCTTTCGGTGGAAAAAATCATTCATCGCAGCGACAAAGGCGGCGTTTCCTACACCTACGCGCCGACGTTATGTTTGAGCGGAACGGACGCCGCGATCCAAAAACTCGCCGACTGGTCTGACAAATTGAAGGCAGACGAATTTGCCGAATGGCTGCGCAAACAACTTGACCCGAATCTTCCTGCGACAATGGCAATTGATGAAGCGGAAGCCAAGTCACTGGCCACCTTTGCCGCAAGCCAAAAGGCGTTTGAAGAAATGCAGCGTGATGGAAAATCGAAAATCAAAATTTCCGACGGCCCAAACGGACGCGAATTTTATTTTCCAGCCGCGCGAAACGTCGGCACGGCGCTGTTCACGACTTTGTTCATGCTGATTTTCAACGGCGTCGCCATTGTCACATTTCATCTGCACGCGCCAATCTTGTTTCCAATTGCCTTCGGTTTGTTAGGCGTTCTTTTGCTTTTCGGCACTTTTTCGGTCTGGTTCAAATCCAGCCGCGTGACGATTGATTCGACAAATGTCCGCGCGACGAACCACTGGTTGATTTTCAGCCGCGCACGCCAATTTTCCACAGCCGACGTTGCGCGATTTGCAACAAAAACAGGAATGCAAAGCGGTTCGCAAATTTTCACCGACATCAAACTCATCAAGCGCGGCGGCGACGAAAAGTTTGCAGCAAACAAAGAAAAATTTCAGGAAGCATTTCAAGCTGCAAGCGTTCCCGAAGCCGACAAAGTCATGGAGCGATTTCGTCAACAGGCCGGGCCATCCGGCGTCACCGTCGCCAGCAGCATCGCCAATGTTGCGGAAGCAAATTGGCTTGTCGCGGAAATGAACAAGGCGCTCGGACGGTTTGCCTGAAAAAATTCGCGCCGGAAATTTTTTCCGTTAAACTTCGTGCGTGGCAAATCCGTTCATCCATTGGATTGAAGCAAAAGGCAGCTACGCGCCGTGGCTGTTCGTGGCGCTGTTCGTCGCCGCGTCGTTCCTGATGATCTGGCGGCTCGAAGCGATGAGCGGACGTGGCTTCGAGGGCACGGTGCTCGGCACGCTCGTCATGCCGTATTGCTCCGGCATGGGAAATTTGATCTTCGCTTTCATCCTCGGCCAAAATGGCGGCAGCGGCGCGGACGTGATGACCAATTCCCTCGTCAACAATGTCACGAACGTCACGCTTGTGCTTGGTCTGCCCGCGATTTTTTGGGGAATCAATGTCCTGCCGTCAAAAAATAAAAATTCGCCGAAGAAGAAAAACGCTGTTGCCGGAAAAGCGCACGAACTTAATCGCCTGTCACTCTTGCTCACGCTCACGGCGGTTTTATTTTTCACCGGCGCGGTATGGGCGCTTGGACGCAAAGGCAGTTTGAATTTTAATGACGGCCTCGTTCTCGTCGGCCT
Source organism: Candidatus Methylomirabilota bacterium (assembly GCA_035644195.1). GTDB lineage: Bacteria > Verrucomicrobiota > Verrucomicrobiia > Limisphaerales > UBA11358 > UBA11358. Next base: position 12,302 of record DASQOZ010000084.1, read on the forward strand.
TTTTTTATTCTGGCAATGCTTCCACGTTTTTGAAGTGATGAAATCGAATGTGCGGCAAGGCCGTTCGCTCGTCGGCTGGATGTTGCCGCTGGATATTTCGTTGCTGGCTGTCGGCGCTTATGGCATTTACGTCAGCACCGGCTGGCTCGTGAATTGGATTTCACAATTTCATACGGGTTTCATCAGCGTAAAATATCTCGGCTGGTTGAGCGGCTGGCTGATGGTGCTGCCAAACGCGCTGCTCGCGTTTTACTACGGCTGGCGCAAGCAGCCGGAAACGGTCTACGCCTCGCAGGTCGGCGACTGCCACGTTTCCATTCCGCTCTGCATCGGCATTTACGCGTTGTATCACACGATGGCCGTGCCGAATTTTTTCCACATCGGAATGTTGATTCTTGTCGGCGCGACGCTGCTACATTTTCTGTTCGTCGCGCTGTTCGGACAATTGCCGAAATTCGCCGGCTGGATTCTCGTCGCCGCTTATGGAGTTTTCCTTTGGAAAGGTTTGCTCGGCTGAATCAGATTCATTTGCAGCAACTCTCCGCGCCGGGTTTGTCGCAGCATTTGCATCCGCCGGCGCAGATTTTTTTCAACCCGAACAAAATGACCAGGATTGAAAAAGCGATGAATCCTGCTTTGTCGCCAATCACATCAAGGTTGACCAGCAATAAAATAACACCAAGCAGAACAATGAACACGCCGCCCATTTTATGGCAGCAGCAACCGCACTTTTTCGTTTCACAACACTTTTTCTCTTCGGATGTTTCCATAACTGATTCCTTTTTGGTTTGGGTTTTTATTGCGGATGCGACCAATCAAATTTTTAATCACACGGCGGCGGCGGCTTTCGCGGCGGCCAGATCAGCCTTGCGTTCGCGCAGGCTGTTGAAAAATTCATAGCCTTCGCGGCAACGGCGGACCAAAATGTCCTTGTCCTCGAGCATCGTCTTGATGATGCGCAGGATCGGTTTCGGGCGCAGATAATAGGTGCGATAAAAACGGTCCACTTCCTCGAAAATTTTGTCTTTGTTCAGTCCTGGATATTCAAGCGTGCTTTGCTGCAAGCCGTCGTTCTCGACCAAATCCGTTTTGTCTTTCTTCACGAACCAGCCGTTTTGCTTGGCCATCTCGTAAAGTTCCGTGCCGGGATACGGCGCGGCGAGTGAAACTTGCAGGCTGAACACGTCGAGTTCCTTCGCAAAATTAATCGTGTTCTCGATGCTTTGCTGCGTTTCGACCGGCAAACCGAGGATGAATGTGCCGTGAATCACCACGTCCGCTTTGTGGCAGGCCTTAGTGAAACGACGCATCTCGTCCATCGTCACGCCTTTTTTGATGCGCGTCAAAATGTCGTCGTTGCCGCTCTCGTAGCCGACGAGAAAAAGGCGAAGTCCGTTGTCCTTGAAAGATTTTATCGTGTCGTAATCCAGATTCGCGCGGCTGTTGCAACTCCAATGAACGCCGAGCGGCGCGAGCTTTTTGGCGATTTCGCGAGCTCGCGGGAGATTCGCGGTGAACGTGTCGTCGTCAAAGAAAAATTCGCGCACCTGCGGAAAAATTTTCTTCATGTAGCCCATTTCGTCCGCGACGTTTTGTGGCGAACGGACGCGATATTTGTGCCCGCCAATCGTTTGCGGCCAGAGACAGAAGCTGCACTGCGCCGGACAGCCGCGGCCCGTATACATAGAAATATACGGATGCAACAAATAGCCGATGAAATATTTTTCGATCTGCAAATCGCGTTTGTAGACATCCGCGACCCACGGCAGCGTGTCCATGTCCTGAATCATTTCGCGTTCAGGATTGTGCTTAATCTTTCCGTCTTTGTCTTTGTAGGAAAGTCCTGCAATCGTCGAAAGCTCGCGGTCTTCGGCGACTTCTTTGCAGGTGAAATCAAATTCTTTGCGGCCGACCCAATCAATCGCCGGCGACGCCTTCAAAGTTTCCGTCGGCAAAACCATTGTGTGCGCGCCGACAAAACCGATTTTTGTGTCGGGCTGCTGCGCCTTGATTGCTTCGGCAACTTTGCAATCGTTTTTCAGCGACGGCGTGGACGTGTTGATGATGACGTGATTAAAATCCTTCGCGATGGCGAGGCATTTTTTTAGATCAACGCCGTGCGGCGGGCAATCGAGCAATTTGGAATTTGGCGTGAGCGCGGCGGGTTGCGCGAGCCACGTCGGATACCAATAGCTGGTGACTTCGCGCCGCGCCTGATAACGCGCACCGGCGCCGCCGTCGAATCCGTCGAAACTCGGCGGTGAAAGATAAAGTGTTTTGCTCATTTGGATTCTATTTTTCTACGCCTAAAATTATTCTGGTTTCTTCACGTCTTTAATCTTCGCCAGCAACTCATCGCGTTCGGAAGTGTCGCCCGTGCCGCAGTGACTTCCGACGTGTGCTTGGTGATCGTGATGGACTTCGTTCGCGAACGCACCGCGCGCACCGGCGGCGGGGGAATTGATGATGGCCTTCGCCTCGGCCAGATGGCCTTTGCCGATGGTCACGCCGTTGAACGCGCGTTTCGCCAATTCAGGCGAGGACGGATACGGTTTCGGTTTCGCGCCGAAGTTGTATTTGATATTTTTCCAGTTGTCGCCGCTCTGATAATTCGTGCCGAGCGCACCGCTGGGATCGTAGCCGCAATGCACCATGCAATGTTCGCAACGCGGATCGCGCGCGACGCCGTTGACGACGCCGTATTTTTCCCATTGCACTTTCGAGAGCATTTCCTGATAGCCGCCGTAATGGCCGTCGGTCATCAAGTAACACGGCGCTTTCCAGCCCTTGACGTTGAAGGTCGGAATCGCCCACGCGGTGCAGGTCAATTCGCGTTTGCCGGCGAGAAATTCCTGATAAACCGGCGTGCCAAAAATGGTGAATGCTTTTCCCCAATCCTGAATCTTCGCAAATTTCTGCCGCGTCATGTCACGCGTGAGAAAAAATTGTTTCGGGTCTTTGCCGAGGCGTTTGACCATGTCTTTTTTCGCAGCGTCGTAATCGTAGCCGGGCGAAATCGTATGACCATCCACTTCGAGCGAACTCAAATACTTGAACATGTCCTCGATCTCCGCCACGTCAGTCTCGCGATAAACCGTCGTGTTCGTTGCAACTTGATAACCGCAAATTTTCGCCATCTTGATCGCCTCGACACATTCCTTGAAAACACCTTCGCGCTCGACAATCAAATCGTGCGTGAATTCCAGACCATCAACGTGGACGTTCCAATACATCCATTTCGTGGGGCGGATGACAACTTTCTTGCGCGCCGCTTCATCGGATTTGCGAATCGTTTCCGCTTCTTTTTCGGAAATCAATTTTCCGTCGAGTAATTTTTTCAGTTTCGGTTCAAGTTCCGGCGAATAAACTGCGGCGAGGTAATCGCGCATTTTTTTCCGCATGAACATTCCGTTCGTGCAGATGTAAAGGACGCGGCCTTGTTCGAGCAGTCCGTTGATCAACTCCTCAATTTTCGGGTAAATCAGCGGTTCGCCACCGCAAATGGAAACCATCGGCGCATCGCATTCGACTGCGGCTTGAAGACATTGCTCAAGCGGAACCATGTCCTTGAGCGACGTGGAATATTCGCGGATTCTGCCGCACCCGGTGCAAGTCAGATTGCACGTGTGCAACGGTTCGAGTTGGAGCACCATCGCAAACTTCGGCGTCTTGCGAAGTTTGTGCTTGATAATGTGACTGGCAATTTTTTTGGTCAGCGCGAATGGAAATCGCATAAATAAATTATTTTACAGAAGCCAATTCTGTGGAAGTTTGGGGAAATGAAACCGGAGCGTTGGTTGCAGCGTCATTCTTCAAGAGTCCGGGCAGAAAAAATGACGCGGGTGAAACGCTGGTGCCGGCATTGATGCCCGAACAGCCGACGCATACAAATGCGAGCGCCGTCGCGAACATTGCCAACAATAGGAAATTCCAGTTTAATTTCACTTTGCACAGTATAAAACAGGCAAACATAATGGCAACTTTTAATTCCGCATTCAATCGCGCGGTAAAATGGAGATTCGCGGCGGTTATTTTTATTTTTGCGGCGGCAATGGCTTTTGCCGATTCCGCAAATGCGGGACAAAATAAAAATTTCGCCCAACGCGCTGAAACGGAATTTCACCGCGCGCAAACCGAACTCCAGACAAAAACCAACGATTCTACGGTCGCATGGCAATTCGCCCGCGCGTGTTACGATTTTGCTGATTTTTCCGGAAATGACAATCAACGCGCCGCGCTTGCGAATCAAGGCATTGACGTTTGCCGCCAACTCATCGCGCGCGATCCGAAAATTGCCGCAGCGCATTATTATCTTGCGATGAATCTTGGCCAACTTGCGCGAACAAAAAGCGTCGGCGCGTTAAAACTGGTCAAACAAATGGAAAGTGAGTTCAAAACGGCATTGGAATTGAACGACCATTTCGATTTTGGCGGTTCCGCGCGCAGTCTGGGTTTACTTTATCGCGACGCGCCCGGCTGGCCGATGAGCATCGGAAGCAAACGCAAAGCGAAAACTTATTTGGAACAATCGCTGAAAATCGCGCCGGATTTTCCGGAAAATCATTTGAACCTCGCCGAATCGGACTTGAAATGGCGCGAAGGCGATGCTGCGAAACAGGAATTGGACGCGCTCGACGCGCTTTGGCCGCAGGCGCAAAAAAGTTTCACCGGCGAAAAATGGGAACGCGATTGGGCCGGTTGGACGGCACGCCGCGCCGCCGCGCGCAAAAAACTTGCAGACATTTCCGCGTCCGCCAAATCACCGCGCGATGGAAAGTGACAATTTTGTCACAAACTAAAGTTTGCGAGGGCAGCCTGTCTGAATTATTTTCAAGCTGCATTGCAAGGACACATGGCTAAAAAATTCATTGCTGCTTTGGCCGATTCGGGACTGTTTCTGCGGGAATGGCTCGCGCATCCGCAACGGACCGGCTCGGTCGTGCCGAGTTCTAAACGTCTTGCCGCCGCGATGGCACGTTGGCTGCCGGAAAATCCCGAAAGTTTTGTGCTCGAACTTGGCCCTGGCACCGGCGTCGTCACCGAATCACTTCTCAAACACGGTTTGCGCGAAGAAAAACTGGTCGCCATCGAACGCAATCCAAAAATGGCGCGTCTGCTTCGCGAACGATTTCCAAAAGCCAATATCATCACCGGCGACGCCTGGCAAATGGACACGTTGCTGCGTGGCCATCACATCGAAAATGTCGGCGCAATCATGTCCAGCCTGCCGTTGCTGAATTTTTCTGTGGAACAAGCCGAAGCGCTCGCGCAAAAAATCCGCACCGTGCTCGAACCGCAGGGCAATTGGGTTCAATACAGCTATCAAATCGGGAAAGCGCGCCCGCGCGGTTCGTCCACATTCCGGTTGCACGCTTCCAAAATCGTCTGGATGAACCTTCCGCCCGCCCGCGTCAGCGTTTTTCAGAAGTGATGCCAGAAATTATTTTTGTTTCTGGCGCTGCTGCATCTGCTGCAAAACTTTGATCAAATCACGCATTGTAGCACCGCCTGGATCTTTCATTTCAGGCATCTTTGCCGTCGTTTCAGAGACCTGAAGCGCGTCGGAATACCTCTGCCCGTTCGTTAACAAATTTACATACCGCACCGCTGTTTCTGTCGAATACGGGCACAATGCCCACGCTTGCCGGAACGCAAAATCCGCCGCCTCGTTCATGCGCTGTTTCTCCGCCGCGTCCGTCGCGTGCTGCGCGCGCCATGCGTAAAGACCGCCGATGGAACTCCGCAATTTGGAAAACATTTTGCACGAGTATTCATTTTGAACAAACTGCGGGTCGCCGACAAATCCGCTCAAATCCTTTTTCACATGGATTTTTTCCGCGAACGCGGCGACTTCTCCAACCGTCGTGTCTGGTTTCAGCCAGCCGCCAATCATCGGCGTCATATATTTTGCCCAGTAATCGCTGTCTTTATTGATTTTTTCACCGGATAATTCTGACAACGGCTGGCGGTTGATTTTCATGATCAAACCGTGCGGTTCGAGATGTGGATACATCCAGTCGAGCGGAAAACTTTCCTCGACATAAAATTCCTGATTTGTGTTTTGATCGAAAATGATTTTCGCCAGCAACCCATTGATTCCCATTACAGCAGCCTGTCCGCTAACTTGCACGCGACCGCTTCCCGAATCAACATTGACGTTTTCGCCCGGTTTGAGTTGGTGATTTTGCATCCGCCGTTGCGCGTCTGCCACATAATCCCGAAAACATTTACTCAAACTCAAATCATCGTCAGACGGAATTTGAATTTTGTCGCCATACATTAAGCGCAAGTAATCGAGATATGACATGTCCGCCAACGCGTTTTGCGTGAGCGTGAAAAACGGTTTTCCATCGGCATGAGATTCGGACAACGCCGTGACAAGAAACCGGCCATGATCCGTGCCGCCAAAATAAACGCTTCCATCTGGAATGGATTTGATGACGTCATTGCCAAAAGCCGCCGCATATTTATCAATTCCATTGGCAAACAATTCGAAAGCACCGGCGGTTTCCATCACCGTCTGCCACACTGGCCCACGCATATTTTCATCATGCCCGCCATATTGTGGCCCGCGTTTAAGCATGGCATTGAAGAAGTTGGTCACGGCATGGCAATCGCCTTTTGCCGCCGCAGCAAAAAAAGATTTGAATTCCTCCGGCACTTCTTTTCCTTTGGTTTTGGCTGCCGTGTTCGCCTGCAATTCTTTTTCCGCAACAAAATTTTTCAATTGCGCAGAAACTTTCGACTTATCAAGCGACCATGAAGAAGAAGTGGCGGACTTTTTGGCGCAGCCGAGGAATAATCCGATGCCGAGAATTGCCGTTACCAGAGATTTGATTGTTATTTTCATAAGATTTCTTTTCCGCGCTTCCATTGAATAGACACCGGGGACGCCGGATTTGTATAGGAAATTTTCTTCAAACTTATTACCAAACCTAAAATGACCAGTTTAGAATTATTCTAAATCTTGACGCTCTTCCATTTCGCCGTTAAATTCATTTTCTGCAAATGAGCGCAGTCGAGAAAAAATTGAATGAGAATTTCAGCCGGCGGCTGAACACAAGCGGTTTTCGTTTCACGCCGCAGCGTCAGCATGTTTATGACGTGATCATGCACAAGCGCGATCATCCGACGGCCGACGAAGTTTTCATCCGCGCCAAAAAGCAGATGCCGGAAATTTCCCATGCCACGGTTTACAATTGCCTCGACGCACTCGTGAAGTGCGGCCTTGTCCGACAAGTCCAACTCGAACGTGGCGCGACTCGTTTCTGTCCAAACATGGAAGAGCATTGCCATTATTATTGCGACAAATGCGGTGAAGTTTTTGATGTCGCGCTGCCGACGGATTCCACGGTCATGCCGCGACCAAAAGGCTTCAAAGTGGATCATTACGACATCGCCGTTCACGGCCTTTGCGCCGATTGCGCGAAGAAAAGATAATTTTACGAATTTATGCCGACAGCAACCGATACAATTGAAGATTTGGTCAAGACGGAATACAAATATGGTTTCGTCACCGACTTGGAAACCGAATCTGCCCCGCCGGGATTGAGCGAGGACACCATCCGCCTGATTTCGCGCAAGAAAAACGAGCCGGAATGGCTGACCGACTGGCGGCTCAAGGCGTATCGCTATTGGCTGACGCTGGAAGAACCGGCGTGGCCGAAAGTGCATCACGAAAAAATTGATTATCAGGACATCGTTTATTTTTCACAGCCGAAGCCGAACAAGAACGCGCCGAAAAGCCTCGACGAAGTTGACCCAAAACTTTTGGAGACTTACGAAAAGCTCGGCATTCCATTGCGCGAGCGCGAACGGCTCGCAGGCGTGGCCGTGGACGCGATTTTTGATTCCGTTTCGGTCGGCACGACTTTCAAAAAGCAACTTGCCGAGAAAGGCGTCATTTTCTGCTCGTTCAGCGAAGCGGTGCAGGAACATCCCGAACTCGTCCGCAAATATCTCGGCATGGTCGTGCCTTACACGGACAATTTTTTTGGCGCGCTGAATTCCGCCGTTTTCACCGACGGCTCGTTTTGCTACATCCCGAAAGGCGTGCGCTGTCCGATGGAGCTTTCGACTTATTTCCGCATCAACGCCGCGAAGTCCGGCCAGTTCGAGCGCACGCTCATTATCGCCGATGAAGGCGCGAGCGTGAGCTATCTCGAAGGTTGCACCGCGCCAATGCGCGACGAAAATCAATTGCACGCGGCGGTTGTCGAACTCATCGCGCTCGACGACGCGCAGATCAAATACTCGACCGTGCAAAACTGGTATCCCGGCGATGAAAACGGGAAAGGCGGCATTTACAATTTCGTGACCAAGCGCGGTTTGTGCAAAGGCCGTAACTCGAAAATTTCCTGGACGCAAGTCGAGACCGGCTCGGCCATCACGTGGAAATATCCGAGCTGCGTTTTGCTCGGCGACAATTCCATCGGCGAATTTTATTCCGTCGCCGTCGTGAACAATTATCAGCAGGCCGACACCGGCACGAAGATGACGCATATAGGCAAAAACACGCGCAGCACGATTGTCTCGAAAGGCATTTCCGCCGGACGCGGACAAAACAGTTATCGCGGCCTCGTGAAAATCCAGAAGACCGCGACGAACGCGCGCAATTTTTCGCAATGCGATTCGATGCTCATCGGCAACAAATGCGGCGCGCACACGTTTCCCTACATCGAAGTGAAAAACACGACCGCGAGCGTCGAGCACGAAGCCTCGACTTCCAAGATCGGCGAAGACCAGATTTTTTACTGCAACCAGCGCGGCCTCGCGACGCAGGATGCCGTGAACATGATCGTGAACGGCTTCTGTAAAGAAGTGTTCAAGGAACTGCCGATGGAATTTGCCGTCGAAGCGCAGAAACTTCTGGGCGTGAGTCTTGAAGGAAGTGTGGGATAAAATTTCATTTCATGAAATGGAAAATCCCTGAAGATTTTAAGTCTTTCGATACTTTATATGCTCTGAATTCGTTTGGAGAATATTGGACCGAAAACGAGCGCTTAATTCAAACAGCCGCTAAAAATGAAGAAAAACAATTTGCTCCCAAATGGACGCCAAAAGATGATGAAGAATACGCTGAATATTCAATGGAAATTGAAAACATTCGACACCTCCATGATAAAATCATGACTCCAACATTTCGATATTCTTGCATCGTTACTCTTTTTGCAATTGTAGAGCGCGAATTGCGCAGGCTTGTCGAAAATCTTGAAAATGAAAAAGGTGAACAAAAACTGAAATACAAAGAATTGAAAGGTT
>DASQOZ010000085.1:0-55877 GCA_035644195.1 Candidatus Methylomirabilota bacterium
GGTGTCATCGCAGCCTTTCAGCGGTTTGAGCAGCGTTATTGCGGGCGTAAAATGGGAATCGGCGATCTGTTTATGAAGTGGAAATTTTCTCGCAGCGAGCCATTGCCAGAGCAACAAGGTGAAGCTTAAAACGGCGAGCGCGCCAAAAATTGAATTCAGAAAATTCATTGCTGGAAATGAAACGAAAAATCGGGCGGTCGCGCCAGCGGTTAAATTGAAACTTTTGACTGGCAACGGTTTTAGATGATAATCAGTTATGCCGCAATTTTCCTATAAAGCGCGCCGCCGCAGTGGTGAAATGGTTGAAGGCGTCCTCGATGTTATTGACCGCACGACTGCCGTGTCGCAAATCGAACGTCTTGGTCTTTTCCCGGTTTCCGTGGATGCAGGCAAAGGCGCGGGCATCGGTGGAAAAAGCGGACAGAAATCCGATGCTTTGGCTTTTTTGCCGCCGACATTGCGCGCGCAGCTCCGAAAGAAGCGCAAACCAAAATTGCAGGAACTGGCCACTTACACGCAGCAACTGGCAAATTTGTTGCAATCTGGAATGCCGCTGACGATCGCGCTCAACAGCATGGTTCATTTGGAGAGCAAAGGAATTTCCGCCGAGGTGAGCCGTGATTTGAAGCAGGATGTGACCGAGGGCGGGAGTCTGTCCAACGCGATGGCCAAGCAGCCGAGAATTTTTTCGGATTTATACATCAACATGGTCAAGGCCGGCGAGCAAAGCGGTTCGCTCGTGGAAGTGTTGCGGCGCATGGCGACTCATTTCCAACAATTCGCCGAAGTGCAGTCAAAGTTATCTTCCGCGCTGGTTTATCCGGCGATGGTGGTTTGCATGGGCATTCTGCTGGTCGCGTTTTTTATGTTCGTGATGATGCCAAAGTTCACGGAAATTTTCAGCGGCTTTGACATCGCATTGCCGTTGCCGACGCGGATGCTGATCGGGTTCAGCCAATTCCTGCTCCATTATTGGTGGCTGCTGATATTGATAATCATCGTGTTGGCCATTTTTTTCCGGCGTTTTCAAACCAGCGACACGGGGGCGCGAAAATTGGATGAATGGATGATGCGTGTGCCGGTCATCGGCAAGATCGTCAAATTGAATTTGTTCGGGCAATTCGCGCGGACGCTCGGCACGCTGCTGCAAAATGGCGTGCCGGTTTTGACGGCGTTGAAAATCACCGAGCAGGTTTTGTCCAATCGCCCGCTTCAGGAAGCCATCGCAAAAACGCGCGAGGCCGTGACGGATGGCAAGACGCTTGCCCAGCCGCTGGCGCACAGCAAACTTTTTCCGCAATTGATGGTGGACCTCGTTCGTATTGGCGAAGACACCGGCAACGTGCCGGGTGCATTGAATAATCTGGCCGACACTTATGAGGGCGAACTGACCATCGCCCTGCGGCTGATGATGCAATTGATCGAGCCGGTGCTGATCATCGGCATGGGCATCATCGTGGCCTTTTTGCTGTTGAGTATTTTCCTGCCGCTTTTCAAGCTCATTTCATCCATCCATTCCTGATTCCGATGAAAACGGCAGCCGTAAAAAATCCGCGCCGGGCATTCACGCTCATGGAAATAATGATGGTCGTCGCGATTGTTGGCCTCATTTTGGCAATGGGTATGCCGTCTTTTTTGTCGGCCAGACGCGAGGCGCCATTGACAAAAGCCGTCAATGACGTGAAAGAAATCTGCGACCGCGCGCGGGCATATGCGATTTTGCATGATGAAACGACGACGGTGACGTTTCATCCATTGACCAAAGAAATTTCAACCAGCTCTGCCGACACGTCCCAATCGTTGGCTCGCGCCGGCCGCACCCCGGTTACTTCAACGCAGTTGGATGGCGTCGTGGAAATCGCCGATTTGAGCATCAATCTCGGCGATTATGGCGCCACGGAAAATCCGCCGCCTGTAAGATTTTTTTCGAATGGCACAAGCGACGAATTAAGGATAGTTCTTTTTTCCGACGGTGAATACCGCAGAATTTCTCTCGAGCCGATAACGGCGCTGGCACATAGCGAAGTGATTCAATGAAATTCCCCCAAAAAACAAACAATCGCCGCGCGGCTTTCTCGCTGGTGGAAGTGATGATCGCAGTGGTGACATTTTTCACAGCCACGTTTGCGATTCTGGCGCTCGTTTCGCAATCCGTTCAAAACGTGCGGCGGATGCAACGTCCGATGATTGATGTCGCGCCGATTGACGCTCAATTATCGCTGACGAATATATTTGTTGAAGGCACCGCTTCAGGCAATTTGAGCGATTTGCTCGGCGATTCTTACAAAGGTTACACCTGGACGACGGATATCGAAGAAGAGCAGACGAATAAACTGTTTCATGCGGATGTTGTGATCCAGCGCAGTGACGATAAAACAATTATCGCTCAAGAAAGGCTTCTCTATTACAAACCCGATTCACCGGCGGGCAGCATGGATGGAGCAACGGTGGCAAAATGAAAATAAAAAAAACATTGCCGATTGCCGATTGCCGGTTGCCGGTTGAAAAATCGGACGACTCGCGTTTTGGTTCAATCGTAAATCGCAAATCGCAAATCGTAAATTCCTTCGCTTTTACTTTGATCGAAATAATGATCGCCATCATGGTTTTTACCTTCGTTCTGGCGGCGATTTATTCGACATGGACGATGATTATACGCGCGTCGCGGGTGGGACAGGAAGCGGCGGCGCAGGCGCAACGCCAGCGCGTTGCCATTCATACGATTGAAGAATCGCTGATTTCCATCCAGTCATTTCAAGCGTCGTTGCAGTATTACTCTTTTGCCGTTACGAACGGCGATTTGCCCGTGTTGAGTTTTGCGGCGCGTTTGCCTGACGATTTTCCACGCAGCGGGCGATACGGCGATTTCAGTGTGCGGCGGCTGACCTACACCGTTGAACCGGTCACTGACCCGGTCAAGAAAACGACTGAAAATGATCTGGTTCTGCGGCAATATCCGATTCTCACCGGCGTTGATATAGACGAAGAGCAAAATCCCTATGTGCTGGCGCGCAACGTGCAGTTGTTTGCCGTCGAATGCTTGGACACCAACACACAAAGTTGGGTGACGGAATGGGACGACACCAATTCGATCCCGCCGGTAGTTCGGGTCAGTCTTGCGTTCGGTGGCAAAAAGGGCGATTCGCCGAATGGCGAGCCGGTGTTTGCTGTCACGCGCGATATTGCCATTCCATCACGAATGATGCCGATTTCGGCGCAAGCGCCCGGTCGCAGCGTAGTCAGCCCTCCTCCACCGCTCCCTTAAAATCCAGCAATGAAAATTCATTTCTGCCAAAATTTCCGCAGCGGCTTTGCGCTCATCATCGTGATGATTGCGATTTTCGTATTGGGCGTTTTGGCGGCGGCTTTCGCCTATTCGATGAAAGTCGAAACAAAACTTGCCGCGCGATCCAACAACGAACCGGCATTGTTCCAACTCGGAAAATCAGGCGTCCAATTGGCATCCTGGGTTTTGGCGCAGGAAGCTTCCATTCCCGGCGAGCCTTATGATTCGTTGAACCAGTATTGGGCCGGCGGTTCGGGCAGCGCTGGCGAAAGCAACAGTGTGCTTGCGGGAATTTCATTGGACAATTACCCGGTCGGCGACGGTTCGGTCTCCATTAGGATCATTGACCTTGACCGTTTTGCCAACATCAACACCGCCAATGCCGCCGAACTTCAGCAGGCGCTCACTCTCATGGGCGTGGACGCCGATGACGTTTCAGTCGTGGCCGATTCCATTCAGGATTGGGTTAATCCCGGCGATGCTCCGCGCATTGCGGGTGCGAAAAATGATTATTATCAAGGCCTTAATCCGCCTTACAATTGCAAGGAAGCGCCGATTGATGATATGTCCGAATTGCTTCTCGTCCGTGGCATTCGTGATCATCCTGAAATTTTCTGGGGCGGCAGCGCTTCAAGTCACTCGGGCTTCGCGTTCCAACATAAACTCGGCCTTGGCTCCGCGCCGGGACAACCGGCGGATTATCCATTCGGCTTGACCAATCTTTTCAAGCCTTTTTCCAGCGGCAGAATCAATATCAACACAGCCGACGTAAATGTTTTGCAATTGCTTCCCGGCGTGGACACTAATACTGCCGCCGCTATTATTCAATTGCGTGCCGGTCTCGATGGCGCGGATGGAACCGCAGATGATACGCCATTTCAAAACGCCAACCAGCTCGTCAGCACCGGCATCAACCCGCAACTCGTCGCGCAATTAAGTCAATTTGCATCTGTGCGAAGCTCCGTGTTTCAAGTCACCGTCATCGCGAAAATTGGCGATGACACAAAAAATTTCAAAGCCATTCTCTATCGCAACGGACGTAACGTCCAGATTGTCAATTTTTACCGCGAGAAATAATCGCATTGAAATTCCAACCGTGTCCGCTATTTTCGCTCCATGCAGCGGCTTTTGACGATTTTAATTTTGCTCTGCTCGCTTGCGGTGGCGAGCGCATCCGATGCAACCGGCCGCGTCATGAAAGTCCTGCCGCTGTATCTTGACCTTCAAGGCCGCGATGCCATTTCACCGAGCCTTTTCGACCGCGACGCATACCAAGCGCAATTGCGCCAGCACACCAACGAAGTTTCCGCCATTCGCTTCGACGTTTTGTGGAAAGCGTCGGCTGGAAAAGATTCAAAATTGAAATTACGCGCCGAACTTCGCGGAATCGGTGAACATAATTTGCCACGTCAAACTGTTTTGGAAAAAGAAGTCGCGCCTAAATTTTTCCGCAGTTGGACTTCGTTGACGCTCGGCGGCGATGAGTTGAAAAACTTTGGATCGCCCGTCGCATGGCGCGTCACGTTGTGGAACGGCGATAAATTGCTCGGCGAACAAAAATCATTTTTGTGGTGACATGATTCCCGTCAAAATCATTTGCGCTTGCGGCCAGAAATATGCCTTTGACGTTCAGCCCGTCGGCGGCGGAAAAATGCCCGTGCCTGTTTTTTGTCCGTCGTGCGGGCGCGAAGGCACGCGCGACGCGGAACAATTCATCGCAAAAATTCTCAACGGTAAAACGCAGCCGCTGCCGCCGCCGAGCGTCAACACACTTTTGAATTCGCTGCAATCCACCCTCGCGCCGCATCTCACCGACGCGCTCAAAAGCGCCGTCGTGCAGGAACTTGCCGCGCAACGCCGCGAACTTCTCGCAAATCAAAACGCCGCGACAGCCGAGCTCACTGAACTTGCCCGCCGGCTCGAACAAGTCCAAACGCCGTTGATCGAACGCCTTCGCGCCTACGAAGAGCGCTTGCAGGAATTGCAAAAAGAATTGATCGAACAGACGGAGCAAAACCGCGAGTTGTTGAAATTAAAAATCGAAATGACCCGTCGCCAGTTGGAATCCGAACGCAGCCGGATCAATTTTAATTAAATTTTTCTGGGAGGGACGGCGTGCCGCCGTCCCAATTTTTTAGAATGGGCCGCCGACACGGCGGCCCTCCCCAAATTAAATTTTTGCGGATTTCATTTCCTGCGCCAGCAACGCCTGCTCGTAGCATTTCAAGGCGTCATCATAGCGCGCCAGACGGTTGAGCAGTCCGCCTTTTTGCAAATACGCGATGACGAGCGAACCGTTTGCCGCGATTGCGCGGTCGCAAAATTCCAGCGCTTCGTCCACGCGGCCAAGTTTTTCCAACGCCGAAGCTTTTTTGGCCAGCACATCGGCATTTTGTGGTTGCGTGGACAAAAGTTTGTCGAAATATTCCAACGCCAGTTGCGGCTCGTTCGCATCGAGAATTTTTTGTCCATCGGCAAGCAAATCAGTGGATTTCGCCGCCGGTTGCGCGAGCAAACGTCCGCCACTTTCAAGATCGAGAATTTTTTTCTCCAGTTGCCCGACGATGTCGAGCAAGCGCGCGTTGGAAACTTCCACCGTCGCGCGGCCCGGCGCGGCAAGCTGATGAACACCGGCGACCGTTCCGAGCGCGGCGCTGTGGCTTGACGCGATTTCCGCCAATTGCGAAAGCGCGCGCCATTGGAAATAGCCGACGAGCAAGAAAACAGCGAGACCTGCCAGACCGACTGTGCCGACGAGATAAAACGTCAATTGCTGCATCCGGCGCGCGAGATCAGTGTCGGCGGCGCGTTGCGTGGCGAGAGTTTGTTCGAGTTGCGCAATGCGCGCATTCATCGCGTCCGTGTTGCGTTGCGCGGCTTCGGCGGCTTCCTGACGGCTCTGCTCGATCTGCAATTGCGTCGTGTGCAATTGCGCCTGCAATTGAACGTAGGCATTGACGATGTCATTGGTGTTCACCGTCGCAGGCGCAGCATTTGTTTCCGCCGCGAAACTTTTAGTGGCAAACAAGGCGGTGATACAAACCGCGCTGAAAAATTTGAGAAAACCTGATTTCATAACCGGCACGAAGCGTGAGCCGTCGGCAAAATGAAGTCAATTCACAATCTTAATCTAATCTTACTCTTAATCGTAATCTCGAAGGCGGATTAAGATTAAGAACAGGATTACGATTAGGATTTCGACTTCAAATCAAATTCAATCCGCGTGCGCGAGCCGGTCTGCACATTGCGGATTTCCATGTCCTGCAATTCCCATTGGCCATTCACTTTTTTGAACGATTTCGGGTCGAACACCTTCAGCAATTTGCCGTTCGCATCATAAGCCTCGGCGTGGACGATGCCGTAACTTTCCTCGTCAATCCACGAAACCACGCGCGAATAGCCGTTCGGCGACGGATTTGGATTCGTGCTTTCCAAAACCATGCAGCCGCGACCGCGACTGAATTCTTTTTTAATAATTTTTTGCTCCGGCCAATGAAAAAATTCCAGGCCGAGGTCGGCGCAGCCGAAATCGCCAGCAAATGAAAGCAGCTTGATGGCGTCAGAATTGTCTTCTGTCCAATGATCGCCGCCAACATTGAACGTCAATTTGTATTGGTTTGAATTTGAAGCATCATGTAGGATGACAAGCTTAAGCGTTTTGACTGAATTTGATGCGCTGACGGGAAGAAATTTTTCGTAAATGCTCGACCAATTTGTCGCCGTAACAACGGTTTCACATTTGATTGGATGCTCGAAATGTTTCCCGTTTTCATCACGAATGTTAAGTAGGCCAGCGTTGGTGAAATTATTGGCTGGCCATTGTTGTAAAATTTTCCGCGCAAGTTGCCGTCCTTGAATTTCCGCATCAGAAAAACCATTTGTCGTTTGTGCCGTCGCCGCAACGGCAAGAAATAAAATTGCGGCTGCAAACGCAAAAACCATTTTGGTGGGGCGAGCGTCCTCGCGAGCCGGTCCTTGCGGACGGCCACCATTTTTATTTCGGCTCGCGAGGACGCTCGCCCCACCTTGTGAAAAGATTTTCATTTCGCCGCGAGTGCCAGCGGAAAAATTTCCGAAATCTGCCGGACGAAATGCACTTTCAATTTTGCGCGCGTTTCCGCCGGAACTTCCAGCCAGTCCGGCTTGTTGCCTTCCGGCAAAATCACCTGTTTCAAGCCGAACCGTTGCGCCGCGAGAATTTTTTCCTTCACGCCGCCCACGCGCAGCACGCGTCCGCGCAAGCTGATTTCGCCCGTCATCGCCGTGTCCGAGCGCACGCGTTTTTTCGCCAGCAGCGAGCCGAGCGCCGCGACAATCGCCACGCCCGCGCTTGGACCATCCTTCGGCGTCGCGCCGGCGGGAACGTGGATGTGGATGTCGAATTTTCCGTAATCGCTGAAATCAATGTCGAGTTTCTTGGATTGCGAGCGCAAATAGCTCACGGCGGTCTGCGCGCTTTCCTTCATCACTTCGCCGAGCGAGCCGGTCAAAATCAGGCTGCCGCGCCCGCGCATCCGCGTGGCTTCGATGAATAAAATGTCGCCGCCGACGGGCGTCCACGCGAGTCCGGTGGCGATGCCGTTCTCTGTGATTTTTTCGGCGCTTTCCTCGATGAACGGCGCATGGCCGAGCAGTTTTTCCAATTCGTCCGCCTCCAACTTGATTTGCGTGGCCGAGCCGTTGCGCGAAATGATTTTCCGCGCGGCCTTGCGCGCAAGCGCGGCGATTTCGCGTTCGAGCTGGCGCACACCGGCTTCGCGCGTGTATTCACGGATCAATTTGCGCAGCGTCGCGTCGCTCAATTTCAAATCTTTTTTTGTCAGGCCGTGTTCTTCGAGTTGGCGCGGAACGAGATAGCGTTTGGCGATTTCGAGTTTTTCCGTTTCAGTGTAGCTCGGCAATTCGATGACTTCGAGCCGGTCGCGGAGCGCGGGATGAACCGGGTCGAGCCAGTTCGCGGTTGCAATAAATAGCACGCGCGACAAATCAAATGGCAAATCCAGATAATGGTCGGTGAAAGTATTATTTTGCGCCGGGTCGAGAACTTCAAGCAGCGCCGCCGCCGGGTCGCCGCGAAAATCCGCGCCGACTTTGTCCAATTCGTCGAGCAAGATTACTGGATTGCGGCTCTCGACGCGGCGAAGTGTTTGGATGATGCGTCCGGGCATTGATCCGACGTAAGTGCGGCGATGACCGCGGATTTCTGCTTCGTCCCGCATTCCCCCAAGCGAGATGCGTGCAAATTTTCGGCCAAGCGCATCGGCGACGCTTTTGCCGAGCGACGTTTTCCCGACGCCGGGCGGCCCAACGAGGCACAGAATCGGGCCTTTGATGAGACGACGGCGTTTGATGACGGCGAGAAATTCGAGCAGCCGGTCTTTGATTTTTGTGACGCCAAAATGTTGCTCGTTCAAAACTTTTTCCGCTTCCTTCAAATCCAATTTGTCTTCAGTCGTTTTTTCCCACGGCAACGTCAAAATCCAGTCGAGATAATTTCGTGCGACGGCGTATTCGGCGGCGGCGGGCGGCGTTTGCTGGAGGCGTTCGAGTTCCTGCAAGGCGGCCTTGCGCGCATCTTCGGGCATGATGGTCAGGTCAATCTTGTCGCGGAGGATTTTGAGTTCGCCCGAACCTTGCTCGCCTTCGCCAAGTTCGCGCTGGATGGCGCGCAATTGTTCGCGCAGAAAAAAGTCGCGCTGCGTTTTGGCAATTGAGGAGGCGACATCATTTTGGATTTTTGAACTCAAGGTCAGCACTTCCTGTTCGCGATTGAGCATCGGCAAAAGCTTTTGCAATCGTTCACGGACGGAAATCGTTTCGAGCAATTTCTGGCGGTCTTCCAAACTTAAATTCAAATTCGCGGCGATCAGATCGGCGAAATGTCCCGGATGCTCGGTGTTGAGCGCGGCGATTTTGACCTGCTCGGTCAGCGCGGTGGACATCTTGGCGATTTCCTCGAATTGCTTGTGCGCGTTGCGGAGCATCGCCTGCAATTCGATGGAATCTTCGGTTTCGTCGCGCAACAATTCATAGTTCGCGCGCAAATACGGCGCTGGATGGGAATAATTTTTGATGCGAATCCGCCAAAGTCCTTCGACAAGCACGCGTGCGGTGCCGTCGGGAAATTTCACCATTTTGGCGAGGCGCGACACGCAGCCGACCTCATGCAAGTCGGCGGGCAACGGTTCGACGATTTCCGGTTTGCGTTGCAACACCGCGCCGAACAAACGGTCGCCGCTGACGATGTCGTCAATCAATTTGAGGCTCGGCCCGGTTTCGACAAGCAGCGGCACGACTGCGCCGGGAAAGATGACGATGTCGGAAAGGCCAAGGATCGGGAGGGTGTCAGGCAATGAACGCGCGGAGATGCGCGGCGGCGTGTCCGATTTTTCGGCCGCGCCGAGAATGCTGACAAACTCTGTTTCAGGCGAAGTCATTGCATTTCCGATAGATGATTTACGATTTTATTTGAAACTGCAACCCGCGAGTGAATCGCAAATCTTCCCAGTAAGACGCCGCAGCCCCCAAAAAGATTCCATGCGCGGCTAATTTCCTTCGGCGATCGGAACTTTCGTCGTCCTAGATTGTGTCTGGCGTGCTTGCGGCACGTCAATCCGCAAAAATCCATTCACATAAATCGCCTTGGCCTGGCTCAAATCGTAACCTGACGGCAATTCCAACACACTTTCAAAAGGGCCGTAAGAAATTTCCATCACAAGGAAGCTGCAATTGGGCGGGCGGCAGCCGTCGGGACGATTGCCCGCGATGCGCAGACGGTTTCCTTCGACGGTGATTTCCAGGTTTTCGCTCTTCATGCCGGGCAATTCGACTTTCACGACGAGGCCGGTATCGGTCGCGTAGACGTCCGTGTTGGGAACCCAATGGCCGCTGGCCGCGCCGTGACGCCCGCTCACCGCCGAGCCGCGCGAAGCGAAATGAACCGTCGAACTGACTTTGGTTACGGCCATGATGAAAATTGTAGCGTAAAAATTCGTTTAAGCAAGCAACGCGCCTGCCGCTGATTTACGCTCGCAACATAATCGCGAATGGCGATTGCGCAAATGATATTTTTGAACTTTGAACTCCGGAGGCTGAACCCTAAACTTGGAAAATGTTCCGCCACCAGCACCGCGTCAGTTATGCCGAATGCACTGTCGGCAATCACATTTATCACTCGCGCTATCTTGATTTGCTCGAAGCCGCGCGCGGTGAATTTCTCCGCTCGCTTGGAACGACCGTTTTGGAATTGCAGGAACGCGATTGCATTTTCCCCGTCGTCGAAGCCAGATTGCGCTACAAAGCTCCCGCGCGCTACGACGATTTGCTGACCATTGAAGTCTGGCCGACGCTCGTCGAAAAAGTCCGCGTCAATTTCGGTCACCGCATTTTGAATCAAAATGGAAAACTGATTCTCGAAGCGGAGACTTTTCACGTCTGCACCGGCATTGACGAAAAACCAAAGCGCGTGCCTGAAGAATTGGCCGCGAAAATCCAGCCGCATCTGCAATCTTCACTTTTCTCCTAATAAATTTTCGTCTGGCGCGTTAATCCATTAGAAGCGCAGTTGACGGTGACTTTGATTGTGAACGAAGCCAATTCAACAAAAGCTGATTGGGTGCATGCCGCGCTCCGTCAATATGAGGGACCGCTGATCCACTATGCCGCGCAAATCACCGGCGACCTCGACCGGGCGCGCGACGTGGTGCAGGACACGTTCATCCGCCTTTGCAACGAAAAGCAAAGCAAGGTCGAACCGCATCTGGCGCAATGGCTGTTCAAAGTCTGCCGCAACCGCGCGCTGGACGTTCAGCGAAAAGAAAGCCGCATGAAAAATTTTGATGAAACGGAAATGAATTCGATGCCGGGCACCGCGCCATCGCCCGCAGCGGAAATGGAACGGCGCGAAGCGAGCAATGAAGTATCGCAATTGCTCGGCACGCTTTCAAAGAACCAGCAGGAAGTCGTGCGATTGAAATTTCAAAATGGCTTGAGCTACCAGGAAATCAGCGACATTACGAATCTGACCGTGAGCAACGTCGGCTTTCTGATTCATACGGCGCTCAAGACATTGCGCCAGAAAATGCAACCCGGCCTTGCCGCCAACCCGAGGAAGATGCCATGAAAATTACTCCCGACGATCCGAAACTGACCGCTTATGCGCTGGGCGAATTGGATAAATCCGAACGCGCAGCCATCGAAGCCGAATTGGAAAAATCATTTGCCTGCCAGCAAGCGGTTGAAGAAATCCGCGAGATGGCGGCGTCGTTGAAAAAAAAATTGGCGACGGAAGAAATGCCGGAACTCGCGTTTGCACAACAGCGAAAGATTGAAAATCAACTCAAGCAATCTGCTGAAAAGCCACGAACCAATTGGTGGCGCATTTTATTTTATGGCGGATTGAGCACAGCCGCCGCGTGTTTGATTGCGGCGATGTTTTTGCCAGCATTATCAAGTGGTGGTAAACGCAAAGGGCATACGTTGGTGTTTAGCGAGAACATTGCAAAGTCGCAATCGCAGCCAAATCCCTTGCCATTAATAAATCCAGATGGACAAAAACAAATTCAGCCGGAAACGCAAACGCTGGATGACAAAACGAAGAAAGATAAAAGTAGTTCATCTGTAGTTGCGACCGGTTCAATTGTAAATAATTCGCCAACCGCATCAGCAAATGCAGATGGCAAACTCTACGCACTTTCAGGTGCATCGCCTTTGACTCCGCCGGAACCGTCAGCCATACCACCGAATTCGTTCGACACGTTGCAACCAACTGAAAAACCGAGCACCGTGACATTAAATAACAGCGTAGCACTTAATGGCGCTAATACATTTGCCGGCGAAAGTGGTGGCCGTGTCAGCAGGAATAGAGATGCAACATTTCGTTCGGTGAGTGGAATTAGCACTTTGAGCGACATTCCTATTAGCGAAAGCGAATCTTTTCGGAACGACAGCCGTTATCACTACTACGCTCCCGGCAATGAAACCACCACCTATCCGCACCTGATTGAAAATTCATTTCTCACGGCGCTGAATCATCCTCTCTCGACATTTTCCATTGACGTTGACACGGCGTCTTACGCGAACGTGCGCCGTTTTCTGAACGAAGGCCGGATGCCGCCGCAGGATGCGGTGCGTATCGAGGAAATGATCAATTATTTCAAATATGATTATCCGCAGCCGCGCGGCGAAGACCCGTTCTCGGCCAACATCGAAATCGCCGGTTGCCCGTGGAATTCCGCACATCGCCTCGTGCGCATCGGACTCAAAGGCCGTGAAATCGCGCAGGACAAACGTCCGCCAAGCAACTTCGTATTCCTCATTGATGTCTCCGGTTCAATGATGCCGCCGGAACGGTTGCCGCTCATCAAACAGGCGTTGCATCAACTGGTGAAAAAGATGACTGAAAATGATCGCGTGGCGATTGTGGTTTATGCCAGCGCAGCCGGAGTCAGGCTTCCATCCACTTCCTGCACGCAAAAAGAAAAAATTCTTGAAGCGATTGATGAATTGGGCGCGGGCGGTTCGACTGCGGGCGCGGCAGGAATTCAGGCGGCGTATGAAGTCGCGCAGGAAAATTTCATCAAGGGCGGCGTGAACCGCGTGCTGCTTTGCACCGACGGCGATTTCAACGTCGGCATGACCGACCAGAACCAACTCGTCCGGATGATTGAGGAAAAGGCAAAGAGCGGAGTTTTTCTGACGACGCTCGGCGTCGGCACGGACAATTACAAAGACGCGTTGATGCAAAAACTCGCCGACAAGGGCAATGGAAATTACGCCTATCTCGATTCACTCGAAGAAGCGCAAAAGGTGCTCATTGACCAGATGAGCGGCACGCTCGTGACGATTGCGAAGGACGTGAAGATTCAGGTGGAATTCAATTCCGCGCAAGTCGGCGCGTATCGGCTCATCGGTTACGAGAAGCGGATGCTGCGCAAGGAAGATTTCAACAACGACAAAAAAGACGCCGGCGAAATCGGCGCGGGCCACACTGTTACCGCGCTTTATGAAATTGTCCCGGTTGGCGAAAAAATTCCCGAAGGCAGCGTTGACCCGCTGAAATATCAACTGCCGGACGAAGAAAAACAGGAGCGTTATGTGGCGACCGGCAGCAAAGAATTGTTGACGCTGAAACTGCGCTACAAACAACCGGATGGCGATACAAGCAAGCTGCTTGTGTTTCCTGTGACCGATGGTGGAAAAAGTTTTGAACGGGCTTCGACCGATTTCAAATTTGCGACAGCCGTCGCGGAATTCGGGATGTTGCTGCGGGATTCAGAATTCAAGGGAAATTCAAGTTGCGGAAGCGTTCTTGAATTGGCGACGGAAGCAAAAGGAGCGGATGTCGAAGGGTATCGCTCGGAATTTCTCACGCTTGTGCGGAAGGCGCAGCAAATATCCCGCTGATTTGCTATGTAAATCACAGTGCTTGTCAGATAAAATTAAAGCGATTTGCCCTGTAAATTTTCTTCCGTATTTCTTTGTTCCAAGTTGCGCACGCAATTTTTTTCTGCGAGAATTGAGCGTAGGCGTGAACCAGTTTTACGCCGGTTCGATGCAAAATTATCCCAAACATTACTGCGGAGTCTTCGGCATTTTCGGCCATCCGAATGCTGCCGAATTGACTTACTACGGACTTTACGCGCTGCAACATCGCGGACAGGAAAGCGCCGGCATCGTCACCAGCGACGGCAAAAATTTTCGCCAGCACAAAGGCATGGGCCTCGTCTCGCAGATTTTCAACGGTGACGTTTTGCACGACCTCGTCGGCAACATCGCCGTCGGCCACACGCGTTATTCCACCACCGGCTCGTCGCAATTGAAAAACGCGCAGCCGCTCACCGTGGATTGCGCGCGCGGCCAGATCGCCATCGCGCACAATGGCAATTTGACGAACGCCTCAAAACTTCGCGACGAACTCGAAGCGCGCGGCTCGATTTTTCAGACGACCGTTGACAGCGAAATCATTTTGCATCTGCTCGCGCAGCCGGATGCCAACGGCAGCAAAAATCCGTTCGTCCACACGCTTCGCAAAATCGAAGGCGCGTATTCGCTCGTCATCATGACGGAAAAGGAACTCATCGGCGCGCGCGATCCTTTCGGTTTTCGTCCGCTGTGCATCGGCAAACTTGGCGACGCCTACGTTCTCGCCAGCGAAACCTGCGCGCTCGATTTGATTCACGCGAAATTTATCCGCGACGTCGAGCCGGGCGAAATCGTCGTCATCAACGAACAGGGATTGACGAGCCTTCAGGCATTTCCCGAACAGGAACGCCGCGCGTTTTGCATTTTTGAATACGTTTATTTCGCGCGTCCCGACAGCAACATCGCCAACCGCAACGTCTATAAAGTCCGCGTGGACATGGGACGCGAACTCGCGCGCGAATTTCCGATCAAGGCCGATGTCGTCGTGCCCGTGCCCGACAGCGGCAACTGTGCCGCGCTCGGCTATTCGCTCGAATCCGGCATTCCATTCGAGATGGCCTTCGTGCGCAATCACTACGTCGGGCGCAGTTTTTTGCAGCCGTCGCAACTAATCCGCGATTTCAACGTGCGCGTGAAATTGAATCTCATTTCCGAACTCGTGAAAGGCAAGCGCGTCATCGTCGTGGACGATTCCATCGTGCGCGGCACGACCTGCAAAGCGCGCGTGAACAATTTGAAAGAAGCCGGCGCGAAGGAAGTCCACGTGCTTGTGAGTTGTCCGCCGCACATGAACCCGTGCGTGTATGGAATTGATTTTCCCGACCGCAGCAAATTGATGGCGGCGAATCATTCGCTCGAAGAAATCCGAAAATATCTCAACGCCGATTCGCTTTATTATTTGTCGCAGGACGGAATGGTGAAAGCGACCGGCTTGCCGAAAAATTCATTCTGCATGGCGTGTTACGACGGCAATTATCCCGTGCCATACGATCCCGCCGTGGACAAACACATCATCGAACGCCGCAACGGCCGCGGCGTGAGCCTGGGCGAAACACTGGCGCAAGAACGCGCGCAGATAAAGTTGCTTTAGCCGCACGGAATAAATATTTGTTGAATTCCAATGAATAAATGGTCGAGGCAATTCCTTTTGAAATTGACCGTCTCCGTCGTGACGACCTTATTGTGTTGTCTCATTCTGGAGATTGCGTTGCGTTTGATTTCTCCAGTTCAAACATTCGTCAGTCCGCTGGCATCGTTTCACCGCTTTGATCCGGAAGTTGGCTGGATTGGTGTCCCAAATTGGACAGCAAAGTTTAAAAAAACAGATTTTGACGTCACAATCCGCGCCAACGTCGAAGGCTTTCGTGCCCGCCAATCTGCGGCGCAACCCGCCGCAGGAAGTCCGGTAATTGCAGCTTTCGGCGATTCTTTCACATGGGGTTGGGGCGTTGAAAATGGAAAAGTTTTTACCGACGTAATGCAAAATGAATTGGGCACGAATGCCGATGTCCGAAATTTTGGCATTGATGCCTACGGCACATTGCAGGAATTGCTCCTGTTCAAGCGATGCCTTGCCAATGGTCTGCGTCCCAAATCTGTCATCATCATGTTTTACCAAAACGATTACTACGACAACGTTGACCACGACATCCGAAGACCATGGCTGTCCGTAACGGGAACCAACGTAGTGATGCAAAATTATCCCACGAAAGGACGGGCAATCGGCCTTTGGACCAAATCTGTCAAAGCATCGTATCTTCTTTCCACAATTGCATATGTGTTTGATTTCGCCAAAGAGAAAAGCCGCATTGAAAATTTGCAACAAACAACTTTCGTGGACAATTCAGTCGCCGCCGGGCCGCAGCAAGCCGTGGATCATTGCCTGAAACAATTCAAAAAAACTTGCGACGAAGCCGGCATCAAATTGTATTTTATCTATGTGCCGTCACACGACGACGTGGAAAAATCCGCTTCACAAAATCGCATGGTCTTGAAATCACTGTGCAACAAAAACGACGTCCGTCTTCTTGACCTGACCGATGATTTTCGCAAAACGGCCGGCAATCGCACCAACGTGCTTTTCTTTGTGCATGACCAGCATTGGAATGCAGACGGACATGCTCTGGCCGGACATCTTATCGCCGATGCAATTAGAAAAGACTTATGGACCGCCGATAAGCCGACTCAATGACGAGTCCACGAACTGAACCATTGACGCAGTCAGTTTTTCATTTCAAGATTCACTTGCCGTATAAAATCCCGCAAAATGAAAATCAGCCGGCGTAAAAACTACAGCCCGCTTTACGTCGGCTCCGTCATCAGATGGTTCTACATTAACACTCGCTTCAATTGCAGGCCGGAAATTACCGTGATTGAGATTTAATTTCGCCGTCTGTATCGTGGCGGCCAATGTCGCCGCCGGAAAATAAAATCTCTTCGCTTAAAATGCCGATCACTTCGCTTTGGGGCGTCGGCGCGGAACGCGCGGCGCAACTCGCGCGGCTGGAAATTTTTACGATTGAAGATTTGCTGCTGCACCGGCCCAAGCGTTGCGAAGACCGCCGCCATTTCCGAAAAATTTCCGAACTCACCAAAGACGAGCCGTTCACCGCACGCGGAAAAATTGTCGCGCTCGGCCTCAAACGTTTTCGCGGCGGTGGCAAATCCGTTTTTGAAATCATTTTGGACGACGGCTCGGCGCGATTGCATTGCCGCTGGTGGAATCTGCCGTTCATGGAAAATTATTTTGCGATGGGCGATGAAGTTTTTGTTTTCGGAAAATTGAAGGAAACCAAGCCGCGCACGATGGATCATCCCGAAACAGAGGTCATCGAAGGCGGCGAAGAAAGTTTCATCCACATCAACCGCATCGCGCCGATTTATCCGCTCACGGAAGGGTTGCCGCAACGCTGGCTGCGCGGATTGATTTGGCGCACGCTGGAGAAATTCGTAGCCGCGCCTCGGCAGAGCGCGGCAAATTTTCCCGAATGGAATAAATTTGATGCGCGAATTGCGGCGCTCTGCCGAGACGCCGCTACGTTGCCATCGCGCGCGAACGCCGTCCATATGATCCATTTTCCAGAAGAACTTTCGGACACTGAAATCGCGCGACAACGGCTGGCACTGGATGAATTCATCGGCTTGCAACTGGAAATGCAGTCGCGTCGTAAAAAATTTGAATCGAATGCGAAGGCATTGCCATGCGGCGGCGACAATCGTTTGATGAAACCGTTTCTGTCGCGGCTCGGTTTCAAGTTGACTGAATCGCAAACGAAAGTGCTTCGCGAAATCCGTCACGACATGAGTGGCTCCCATCCGATGCGGCGATTGTTGCAAGGCGATGTTGGTTCTGGAAAAACTGCGGTTGCCGCATGCTCGGCGTTGATGGCGATTGAAAGCGGATTCAATGTCGCGCTCATGGCGCCGACGGAAATTCTGGCGGAACAGCATTTCAGAAATTTTTCAAATTGGTTTGAGCCGCTCGGTGTGAAAGTTGAATTGCAAACCGGAAGCCGGAAAATTGTCCAAAGTCCAAAGTCCAAAGTCCAAAGCTTGTTCATCGGAACGCACGCGTTGATTGAATCGGATTTTGCTATCGAAAATCTTGGCCTCGTGATCGTTGATGAGCAGCATAAATTCGGCGTGGCGCAGCGCGAAACGCTCGTGCGCAAAGGAAATTATCCGCATCTGCTCGTGATGACGGCGACGCCGATTCCGCGCACGCTCGGCCTGACGCTTTACGGTGACTTGGATGTTTCGACGATTTCCGAAATGCCCGCCGGTCGCGGCAAAATCAAAACTTTTGTGCGAATGGTGGACAAATTGCCGAAAGTTTTTGAGTTCATCCGCGAAAAAATTTCCGGCGGGCGGCAGGCCTATGTCGTTTATCCGCGCGTCGAAGATTCGGGCGCGAAGGAATTGAAAGCGGTCGTGACGGAATTTGAAAATCTTAAAAAATTGCTCGCGCCATTTCGCGTCGGTCTTTTGCACGGGCGATTGAAATCGGCTGAAAAGGAAAATGTCATGGCCGATTTTCGCGCGAACAAGATTCAAATTTTACTTTCGACTTCGCTGATTGAAGTCGGCGTGGACGTGCCTAACGCGACGGTCATGCTCATCGAAAATGCAGAACAATTTGGTCTGGCGCAGTTGCATCAATTGCGCGGACGGATTGGTCGCGGCGCGCACGAATCATTTTGCATTTTGATTTCGGACGCGAAAAATTTGGAAGCGCGCGAACGGTTGAAAATTTTGGAAGAGACGAACGACGGTTTCAAAATCGCCGAAGCGGATTTGAAATTGCGCGGGCCTGGCGAATTGCTTGGCCGCGAGCAAAGCGGTTTGCCGAAATTTCGTTTCGGAAATCTGGCGGAAGATTTGGATTTGATCCGACAGGCGCGGGAATTAGTTTCCAAAAATTTTACCGCAGAGACGCCGAGGCGCGGAGAATTTTGTTTTGGATTTTTGTCTGAAACGATTAAATTAACTGTATGAAAATATCCTTTCTGCTTTCGATTGCGGTGGCGACGCTTTTGACCGGTTGCGGCAAAGATTCCACGGCAACGAAGGCGGTCAATACAGTTTCAAATGTTGTTGATGCGCCATTGAATTATGTGGGCGCGGTCGTGGAAGCCCAGAAACATGCTGAAAAGGTCATTGACGTGTCTTACATCAATCAGGACATCCAGTTGTTCAACGCATCGGAAGGGCGCTATCCGAAAGATTTGCAGGAACTCATCCCGAATTATCTCGGCAAAATGCCCATCGTGCCCTACGGCTACAAAATCGTTTATGACACGAACGCTTACACGGTCTCAGTCGTGAAGCAGTAAGTTTAATCTGAAAATTCATTCGCCAGTCGGAAAAGCGGCTGGCGATTTGTTTTTTCTCGCAAAAATTTCTACAACAAACAAACTTCCGCAGATGCTGGAACAAATCATCATTCTCGATTTCGGGTCGCAATACACGCAGGTCATCGCGCGGCGCGTGCGCGAATGCAACGTCTATTCGCAAATTTTGCGCTACGACACGCCAGCGACAGAAATCGCGCGGCTCAAACCCAGCGGAATCATTTTATCCGGCGGACCTTCGAGCGTTTATGCAAAAGATGCGCCGCTGCCGGATAAAAATATTTTCAAGCTCGGCATACCGGTGCTTGGCATTTGTTTTGGCGTCCAATTGCTCGCGGAATTTCTTGGCGGCAAAGTCGAACGCGGTCTCAAGCGCGAATACGGCAAAGGCACGTTGCGCGTGACGGACAACTATTGCCCGCTGTTCACGAATCTGCCGGAGACGTTGCAGGTCTGGAATTCGCACGGCGATAAGCTAACGAAATTGCCGCGCGATTTCAAAAGCGTCGCCGTCACTGAAAACTCCGAATACGCGGCGATTGAAAACCGCGAACGGAAATTTTTCGGCCTGCAATTTCATCCTGAAGTCGCGCACACACCGCGCGGCAAGGAGATCATCGTCAATTTCGTCCACAACATCTGCGGCTGCGGAAAAAGTTGGACGATGCGCAGTTATATCGAACAGGCCGTGGACGAAATCCGCGCGCAAGTCGGGAAGGAAAATGTGATTCTCGGCTTGAGCGGCGGCGTGGATTCCAGTGTCGCGGCGGCATTACTGCACAAGGCGATTGGCGATCAATTGACGTGCATTTTCGTCAACAACGGTTTGCTTCGCGCGCGCGAGGCGGAAGTCGTTCAGGAAGTTTTCGGACGTCATTTCAAAATCAAATTGCAATATGAAAACGCGTCGAAATTATTTTTGAAGCAACTCAAAGGCGTCACCGACCCCGAACGCAAACGTAAAATCATCGGCAAGACGTTCATCGAAGTTTTTCAAAGCGCAGTGGGACAGGCATCTTGCCTGTCAAACAAGAGACAGGCTGGAAGCCTGTCCCACTACAAATTTCTCGCGCAAGGAACTTTGTATCCCGACGTGATTGAGTCCGTGCCGATTGCCGGGAATCCCGCCGCGCTCATCAAGAGCCATCACAACGTTGGCGGATTGCCGAAGAAGATGAAATTTGAATTGGTCGAGCCGCTCAAATGTTTGTTCAAGGACGAAGTGCGCGAGCTGGGATTGGAATTAGGATTGCCGCGCGAAATTGTTTTGCGCCAGCCATTCCCCGGTCCCGGACTTGCCGTGCGGATTCTCGGCGAAGTCACGCCGTCGCGCTGCGAAATTTTGCGGAACGCGGACGCCATTGTCGTCGAAGAAATGAAGTTGTCGGGCTTGTATTACAAAATCTGGCAGAGCTTCGCCGTGCTGTTGCCCGTGCGCAGCGTGGGCGTGATGGGCGACGAACGGACTTACGATTACACGATTGCGATTCGCGCCGTGGAATCGCAGGACGGCATGACGGCGGACTGGGTGAAATTGCCTTACGACCTTCTGGAAAAACTCGCGAGCCGCATCATCAACGAAGTCAAAGGCGTGAACCGTTGCGTCTTCGACATCACGAGCAAGCCGCCGGGCACGATTGAGTGGGAATAGTATCTATCTTTGCAGTTTTATTCGCATTCAAAATATTTTTCCTTTAATGAACGGCATAAACCGTCCATGCCAGGAAATAATGAGCCTGCTGTAATTCCCATGAGACGCAATTCATCAATCACTTTTCGTTTCTCACTTGGCTAAGAATTTGAACTACCCTTGGATTTCTCTTTTCGATGTTAACAGTAGTTCGTGTTTCGCTGTTTTGCTCAAATGTTGAACCAATCCACTGGCCATACATTTCAGGTGTAGAATTTTTGGCTTCCGATTCTTTTGCCATGTAGCAAAGTGTGCGCGGGAAAATTTGCGACGTCAATTTCCGCTTTCGTAAATTACAGCGCGACAAACTGCATTCATCCGTTTTTCAATTTCAAAACTTCCTCACGCAATTGTCGCGCGAGTTCTTTGCGATCGGTGGTTTGCGATTGAAACGGCGCGAACCGCACGGTGGCGCGGATATTGCGCTGGCTCATCAGGTTCAGCAGGTGCGGAAAAAATGTGTGGTCGCCCCAATAACAAATGTCGTTGCTGGCATCGCCGTCTTCGAGTGCATATTGAACACAGCAGATGAAAAGCGGTTGCGTTGGTTTGACAGCCGGTTGCAGGAGCGCGGATTTGAATGGCAAAAGCGTTTCGCCGTTTGAACTGGTTCCTTCGGGAAACAAAACCACGAGCGCGCCGTCATCGAGCGCCCTTTGAATTTCATTATTCATTTTGCCGACTTGCGTGCGCCGTTCGCGGTCCACGAACAATGTCCCCGCCATTTGCGTCAGCCAGCCGATGGCCGGCCAGTATTTGATTTCGCGCTTGGCGACAAACACGGCGGGCATGATAGACGCGATCACCGGCACGTCCACATAGCTCAAATGATTTGAAACGAGCAATCCGTGCGATGGAATCGTGCCGACAACCTGCGGCTGCAATCTGAAAATGTTCAGGACGCGACGCGAATTGCGCTGCAACCACAGCGAACGAACGGCGAGCGTGGAATTTTTTCGGAACGCGCAATGAACGAGAAAATCCAAAGCAGCGGTGAGCAGGAAGCCGAGGAACCAGATAAATCTTCCGGTGACGCGGAGCGGATGCCGAAGCAAACCTTTCATCCCCGATTTTCAAACACCGCAGGCGCGGCGGTCAACCAAGAAAACGCTGGCGAGCGAGCGGCGGCATGGCTTCCAAATCCAGCATCGTGAGGAAATCAATCGTTTTGAAATGGCGATCCAGCGCGGGCGGCCCACAAATTTTTGCGCCGAGCGAAAGGTAAGCGCGCAACAGTTTCGGAATTTCCACCGGTTCGGCGGCAAGTTGTGCCAGCGAACAATCATAAGCGGGTAGGGGCTTTGTTCGCCATTCAACGGACGCAAGATGTTTGCGGCACAATTCAGAATACACCGACGCGCCGACGGCGGCGTCTTGCGACGTGATGGAACTGCAGCCG
Source organism: Candidatus Methylomirabilota bacterium (assembly GCA_035644195.1). GTDB lineage: Bacteria > Verrucomicrobiota > Verrucomicrobiia > Limisphaerales > UBA11358 > UBA11358. Next base: position 22,149 of record DASQOZ010000085.1, read on the forward strand.
AAAAGATAATGCGCGCCGCGATTTTTCGCATAATCGGCAATTCCTTTCCACAGCAATCCAAGCACGACGAGATTGCGATGATTTCGGTGAACGCACGCGCGGCCAAGCTCGACAATTTCTGCGCGCAACGGTTCGAAGGCTTGAAATTCAAATTCCTGCGCAGAGTAATAACCAAGATTTTGCGCGGCGCTTAAACCGGTTTGCAAACGATACGTGCCGACAATTTTTTTCGACGGAACATGTTCGACGATGAGATGATCGCAAACGGCATCGAACGGGTCTTCGTCGAGGCCGGTCGCATAGGATTCTTCCAATCCTTCGTTCAGTTCGATGTTGAAAATTTCAAAACGCAGCGATTGCGCGGCGCGAATTTCTTCCGCATTGCAAGTGCTCGAAACTTTTGCATCTTCGCGGCGTTTAATTCCGGGTTCATTGACGTGAGAACTTGTGAGAACTTTTTTCCGAACGCTGCTTGTTGTTGCGCTGGCTCTTTTTATTTGTTCGCGAGCGGGCGCGCAAGGCATTGGCCTTTTGGTCGCGGCATCGCCCAATCCGGTCGTTGTCAGTAATTCGCTGACGCTGACTATTATTGTAAGCAATGGGACGGCCAGCACGTTGCCAGATGTCACCGTAACGAACATTCCGGTTCCCCAAACGCAATTTGCCAGCGCTTTTCCCACGAATTCATACACGCAAACAACAAGCAATCTGGTGTTTGTTTTTGGCGCGCTCAACGCCGGCTCTGTCACTCAAATGACCATTGTCATGTTGCCACTGGCGACGGGATTTCAAACAAATTTCTTTTCGGCCAGCAGTTCCAGCGCGACCAATATTGTCGTTACCAACGCTATTACGACTGTAATCGGTGAACAAACGAATCTGTCTGTGACGTTGACAGGTTTTCCGCAAAATATTTTCATCAATGACCGGGTGACTTATCGCATTGTGGTCACCAATTCCAGCGCCAGTTCGATTCAAAGTGTCGTGGCGACTAACATCCTGCCTGCCGGTGTAAAATTCATCGGCAGTTCACCCGCAAATCAAGCACCGTTCACCAACAATATTTTGATTTATCATTTGGGCGCACTGGCAGCCGATTCTTTCACAAATGTTCAGGTAACAGTTCAGCCGACTAACTCGGGCGTTTTGACATTTTCCGCATTCGTCAGTGCAGGTGGTTTGTTCGATGCCAGCAGCGCCAGCGAAACGGTCAGCAGCGACATCACAGTGGAGGATTTTATCGGCACATTGATTGCCACGAATTTTTCGGTAATGCAACTCGATCCGCAAACCGGACTGGAATATCAAACCATTCGTCTGTCGAACATTGGAAGCAATGCCGTTCCGTCTGCGCGCGTCATCGTCTCGGGATTGACCAACCGGCTCTACAACGCTGTGGGAACGAACAATGGAAATCCGTTTGTCGTCTATGGCAATACGCTGGACACGAATCAAAGTGTGAATTTGATATTGGAATATTTTACGCCAACGCGAGTAGCGTTCACCGTGAGCAATTCGCAATACATGGCGGTGGGAATTGATTCGACAAATTTTTCAGCGCCGGTCGGCACTAACGGAACGTTTGAAGTTAAGAATCCACCGCACGTTTTTACAAACGGCGCGGTCTTGATCGAGTTTGCGTCCACACCCGGACGTGTTTACACGATTTATTACAGCGATGACATGGTAACGTGGCTGGCGGCGCAACCTTCAATCACCGCACAGGCAAACCGGACACAGTGGATTGACGATGGCCCGCCAAAAACTATCAGTTTTCCTTCAGGCCGATTTTACAAGGTATTCCTGAACCCATGAGCCGAAATTTATTTCTCATTTTGCGCCGATTGTTTTTGTTCGGCTGCGCAAATGCTGCGCTCGTGATTTCAGCGCAGGAATCTTTGCAGCAACAGCAAAATACCGATGATTTCATCAATCATCCGTGGCGGCTTGAACACATTTCTCCAGACGACGATTGGACGCGCCATTTTCGGCTGGGCGGTGTTGCGGGATTGAACATCAAGGGCAATTTCAAGATGAACAGCGGCAGTTTTCTCATTTCCGGCAACAATCCGGCAAACGGCATTTATGATGACGGTTACGTTCGCACGGATGACACGGGCAATGCGCCGTATAACGGTCAGCCTGCGACCAGCTATTGGGGCTATCAAAATTCGTCGCAATACGATTCGGGCGCGAACACATTGACGATGCACAGCGCGACATCATTTTCAACGACGAGCGGCAGCAGTGGAAGTGCCAATGATTCAGTCAGCCCCGGACTCGATTTGGCTTACGGCGACAGTTATTGGTATTGGGATCACGCAAAACTCGGCTGGGAATTTGGCTTTGGATCGTTGCCCATTCATCTGTCGAGCAGTTCGACAATGTCAGGAAGCGTTTCCAGCACCGCTTACACTTTTCAATTTCCCACGGGACCGAATGGTCCGGTCATTCCGCCAGATGTGTCGCCTGGTAACCCGTATAATGGCCCGGCAAGCGGAATTGGTCCGCTGCTTTATTTTAATTCAACTCCGGGAGGAAGTTCATCAATTCCCGGCGCAACGATCAATAACACTGAATCGTTGGACGTGATGCTTTACACGGCTCGACTTGGGCCGGCAATGTATTGGGACATCAGTGAACGCATCGGCGCGTATGCCAGCGCCGGCCCTGCCGTTGGATTAGTTTCAGGCAATTTGGAATATCGTGATGCAATTACTTACAATCCGACCTATCCAACCTCCGGCCCTGACGTCACTGCGCATAGTCACGGACAAATCAATGGAACGGGCGTTGTTTACGGCGGCTACGTCAACGCCACGCTCGTCTATCACGCTGTCGAAGGCGGTGATTTTTATCTCGGTGCGCAATTCATGCCGTTGAACAGCGCGACCATCAGCGGCGGCGGGCGCTCGGGCAAATTGGATTTAAGCGGGCAAGTTTATATCACCGCCGGCATCAACTGGCCGTTTTGATTTTTTCGTAAGAGACGAGGTAACGAGTCTAATCTTCTACAAATCGGTTTGCTCCATTTGCCTTCGGAAGTTAAAATTTTCCAGTGACTGTTCTCCAAGCGATTCAGAAAAGCGCCGAATTTCTCGGCAAAAAAAATGTCGAATCGCCGCGTCTGCAAACTGAACTGCTTCTCGCGCATCTGCTCAAAATGCCGCGCATGAAATTGTATCTGAATTTCGAGCGCGCGCTTACGCCGACGGAAACTGACGCGTTGCGGGAAATGATTAAACGTCGTGGACAGCGCGAACCGCTTCAACACATTGTCGGGACAACTTCGTTTTGCGGATTTGAAATGGCTGTGAACCGTCACGCGCTGGTGCCGCGACCGGAAACGGAATTGCTCGCCGAACTCGGCTGGAATTTTCTCGTCACTCGTCACTCGTCACTCGTCACTGTCCTTGATTTCGGAACCGGCACCGGCTGCATCGCCATCGCGCTTGCCGCGAAATGTCCGAATGCAAATATTATTGCGACGGATATTTCAGCAGAAGCGCTTGCATTGGCCAAAGAAAATGCGGCACGAAATAAAGTTTCAGAACAAATTGAATTTTTGCAGGGCGATGGATTTGTCGCACTGTCACAAATGCAATTCGATTTAATCATCAGCAATCCGCCTTACATTTCCTCCGCAGAAATTGAAACGCTTGAACCGGAAGTCCGCGATTTTGATCCGCACGCGGCTTTGGACGGTGGCGCGGACGGTTTGGATTTTTATCGAAAGCTCGCGGCGGAAGCGAAACCGTTTCTGAAAGCGGACGGAAAAATCATACTCGAATTCGGCGACGGTCAAGCCGAGGTCATTCGGAAAATTTTTGAGAATGAAAAGTGGATTGTCGAAGCCGTGAAGGAAGATTACAGTCAGCGTGCCAGAATTTTAATCGCGCGGAAATAATTTCATGGAAAGTTTTTTGATCAAAGGTGGCGTGCCGCTGCATGGCGAAGTCGAAATCAGCGGCAGCAAAAACGCCGCGCTGCCTATCATGGCGGCGACGCTGCTGACAGACGAGCCGTGCGTCATTCGCGGCGTTCCTGATTTGAGCGACACGCAGTTCATGGCACAAATTCTTGAATCGCTTGGCGCGCAAGTGAAATTTACAAATGGAATGCTGACGGTTTGGGCAAAAAAAATTCGCGGCTACGCGGATTATGAACTTGTCCGCAAAATGCGCGGCTCGATTTGCATTGCCGGGCCGCTGCTGGCGCGATTGCGCAAAGCGCGGATTTCTTTGCCGGGCGGTTGCATCATTGGCGCGCGGCCAATCAATCTGCATTTGAAAGGTTTTGAATCGCTCGGCGCGAAAATAAAAATCGAAGGCGGCTACGTTGACGCGACTACGAAAAAACTTGTCGGCTCGACAATGTTTCTCGGCGGGCGCTCCGGTTCGACGGTTTTGGGAACGGCAAATGTGATGATGGCGGCGACTTTGGCCGACGGCGTGACGGTCATCGAAAGCGCGGCGTGCGAGCCGGAAGTCGTTGACCTCGCAAATTTCTTGAACGCGATGGGCGCAGACATTTCCGGCGCGGGCAGTCCGACGATTACAATTTCCGGCGTTGAAAAATTGCACGGCGCAGAGCATCAAATTATTCCCGACAGAATTGAAACGGCGACATTTGCAATTGCCGCCGCCGCGACAAATGGCGAAGTCATAATTAAAAATTGTCGTGCTGACCATTTGCGCGCGGTTTTGGATAAATTGAACGAAGCTGGAGTTTCAATTCAGCAGCGTGGCGGAAATTTGATTGTCCGTCGCGGAAAAAAATTGCGCGCGGCGGACGTGACGACGCTGCCGTATTCCGGTTTTCCGACGGACGCGCAGGCGCAGATGATGTCGCTGCTCGCGCTCGCGCCGGGCATCAGCATCATCACGGAGCGGATTTTTGAATCGCGCTTCATGCACGTCAGTGAACTGGCGCGGCTCGGCGCGGACATCGAGATCGAAGGGCCGAGCGCGATTGTCAAGGGCGGCCGGCCGTTGAGCGGCGCGCCGGTGATGGCGAGCGATTTGCGCGCGAGCGCGGCGCTGGTGATCGCCGGACTTGCCGCGAAGGGCGCGACGCAGGTGAACCGCATTTATCATCTGGATCGCGGCTACGAAAAGATGGACGCGAAACTGCGGAAGCTCGGAGCGCGGATTCAGCGCGTTGAGGAAAAATGAAAGTTAATGCCAACCGTTGCTGTGTTTTCTGTGGCTCTCCGGCTGACAGTTTGGAACACGTTTTTGCCAAACGTCTTTGCAAGCGAGCCGGTGCAGTCAAGTATCCAGTTATCGCCGGACTATCCATCGAAGGCCAAGAGAATGTCACACGAAACGAGCATCATATTGAAGCCGTCCAAGTTCGTTATGTTTGCAATACTTGCAACAATACTTGGATGAATGACCTCGAAGCATGGTTTGAACTGCGGCTCGGCTTCCTCATTGAACCGCAATGGCCTCAACTGGCATTGCCGATGATTGAGGCACTAAAATCAGAGCGCAACAAATTGGCGCAATGGCTAATGAAAACTGCCGTGATGTTTAGTCTTGCCAGCTTGCAAGGCGAACATTCAGTCGAATTCTCTCCAGCCGTCACACAAAAAATCAAAGATGGAATCTTGCCTAAAGATTGCTGGATTGATTTAGCTTTTTCAAAATCAGTTTTATCCGCTGTTGGTGGAACGATAACAAGATGCTTTTACGTCAAAAACGGAATACAACCCGTTCAAAGTCAGGTGATGAAAAGTGGGGATGGCTTCAAATTTATTGTTCAGTTCAACCATTTGCTTTTACGCATCGCACAAGCACCGGGCGCAAACGTTACCTATCAAAGTCAGCACGGCGAAATTCCAGTGCGGCTTTACCCGACGCCATTTCTTCTCACACCGGAAAATTTCACCTACGAAGATATAATTAAATTTGAACACTCTGTCGTATTGGAAACATGGCAGGATTGTCGTGGAAACATCATTTGATTAGGAACGCGGACAGTGTCGCATCAAGCGGACGCTTGAAACTCCACTGCGAGGAACTGTCCGCGCTTTTTACTCCGAAGGAGCGCCGGAAATTAGCCAGCCACATTGTGGCTGGACTCGCGCCCGCAAATCACGGTTGTAGCGTCGAGCCTGTGGCTCGACAAGATTCGGCCACAGGCCGAACGCTACAACAATTCCACCGTCCCTTTCGGGACAAATTTATTTTGTCCGCCGACACCAGCCACTTCGTAGCTGGCTAATTTCCCGCGTCGCTCCGCGACAATTTTTTTGACGCGAATTGCTGGAATTTTCGCCAATTGAAAAAGTTTTCCAAAACAGTGCAGACATTTTTATTCCAGTGCGATGATCTGGCGGAACATTTCGTAGACGACGCTGCGGCGTTCGGCAAAGACGACTTTGAAGAGCGGGGCTTTGTCCCCAGATTCGTGCTGGAGAATCAGGCGGCAGTTTTCCACACGCAGTTTGTAAAATCCTTCCAGTTCGTCGTCCAGCGGGTCGGGAAAGGAATCGCCGTGTTCAATGGCGTGAATGGCCGCGCGGAGCCGCTTGCGCGCGTCCGGCGATTGGCGGCGGATGAAAGCAAGCGGCTGTTCTTCGACGATGACTTCAATCTTTTTCGTCTTCATCGAGCACGCTTGACGGATAGTATTTGCCTTTGCCTGCCTTGGCATTGTTTATGGCTCTCATGGCCGCCGGGTTGGACAAAATCTCCATCTGCTCCAGCAAGTCGGCCATCCGCTTCCGTGGCACGATGAAGGCGACGACTTCGCCGTTCCGCGTGATGGCGGAGGTTTTGCCGCTCCGGCACAGCGCGGGAAACCGCGCCTGGCCTTTCGTGATGGTCAATGTATTCTTCATGCAGATTCTACATAGACTATTTTTTGCCTCCCGGCAAGTTTTTTATTTCACCGGCGTAGGAACGCGGATAGTGTCGCATCAAGCGGACGCTTGAAACTCCACTGCGAGGAACTGTCCGCGCTCCAATTTGTTTCCCCACAAATTCAGTGATGAGTGACAAGTGATGAGTTGGCGCGAAGCCGTGCTCGTCACTTCTCACTCATCACCTATCGTTTTGCCTCGTCGTTTTCATGCGACAACAACGAGTTCGCGGCTGTTCTTTAGAATGCGCGCCTGCCGTTCGGTCTGGCGGAAGGCGGCGGCAATTTTTTCCTCGAACAACGCCGGGAACACGAGCAACGGAAAAAGCGTCGCCCATGCAATCGCGGCGGCCTCGTTGGCGGCGCGCCGGAGCGGAGCGTTCAATTCCGCCTCGGCTTCGCGCAATTGCTCGACGAGCAATCTGGTTTTGAGCCGCTCGAATTCATTTTCTCGCGCGGCGAGAAATGGATTTGGCCGCACTTCAAACCGCGTTTCTGCGGCGAATTCTGTCGGCACGTTGATTCTGTTTTTGTTCATTTGTGTCCTTTCGTGTTTGGTTAAAAAGCAAAAAACCCGCGACTGCCTTGGCAATCGCGGGTTTTTGAAAATTATTTTCTTAAATCAGAATTTCATTCCCACGATGCCCAAAAGACGGGAGTCGCGCTGGCAAATGGCCATCCAGCCATTAACCGGTGCGTGCTTCGTCATTGTTGCAAACGTGGTTTTCATTTCTTTAACCGCGCATAAGAAATAGCATTTCGCCGCATTTGTCAAATGGATTTTTGTGGTGGTGATTCGAAAATCCGCAGATTACGCTGATTGACGCAGATTTATTATTTCATCTGCGAAAATCTGTGCAATCTGTGGATAAACTTGAGCGAAGGAAAATCGTTGTCGGATTTGCGCGCGATGTTAAATTGAATCAAACATGAGCGACAAACCTTTGCGCATGGTCACTTGCGGCTGGTGTGAAACGAAAGTTTTCATTCCCGGCGACCTTCCACCGCTTGGCACGGTGCCTTGCACGAAATGCGGCCATCCCATCATGATGCCGATGCGGTTGCGGCAATTTGAATTGCGCAACGTCATCGCGTCCGGCGGCATGGGCACGGTTTATCGCGCCTGGGACATCACGCTCGAACGCATGGTGGCGGTGAAGTTGATGAAAAAGGAATTGCTCGAAGACGCCACGGCGTTGGAAGGTTTTTATCGCGAAGCGCGCGCTTGCGCCCGGCTCAATCATACGAACATCGTCCACATTTACACGTTCGATGAATGGGAAGGCCAACAGTATCTCGTGATGGAACTGGCCGACCGCGGCAGCCTTGATGCGCGCATCGAGAAATTGCATGAGTTGCCGGAATTGGACGTGCTCGACATCGGCATCAAAATCGCCTCCGCGCTCGACATGGCATTGCGATACGATTTGCTTCACCGCGACATCAAGCCGGGCAACATTTTGTTCAACGCCGATCACGAACCGAAGCTCGTGGATTTCGGCCTTGCCCGCAAAGCCGACGCGGAACAGGAACCGAGCGACATGATTTGGGGAACGCCTTATTATGTCGCGCCGGAAAAAATCAAACGCGAGCCGGAAACATTTTTATCCGACATGTATAGCCTCGGCGCAACGTTGTATCACGCGATGACCGGCCATGTGCCGTTCGATGCGCCGACGCCGGAGGAAGTCATTATCGCGCAAGTCAACACGCCGCTCACGCCGCCGAATTTGGTTCTGCCCGAAATCACGCAACCGGCGAGCGATGCCCTCGTTCGCGCGCTGGCGAAAAGTCCCGCCGACCGTTTTTTGAGCTACGATGAATTTGTCATGGCGCTCGAAGCGGCGCGCAGTCTGTTGCTGCATCAACAATCCATGTCGCCGCAAAAACAGAAACCCAAAGGTCTTACCAGTTGGTGGAAACGCGCTTGAGTGAAAAAAGCGAGTGTTGCGAATTCAGTTTGATCACCACGAACCTTCGGTGATTTGTTCCACGATGTTGCGCGCCAAATCTTCGGCCAGCAATGGCAACGATTGCCGTTCTTCTTCGGCCAGTTCCGTCCCGGTTTGCGTCAGCGAGTAACCGTTCACATTTTTTTCGAGTAAAATCTTTCCCGTTTCGCGGTCGCGCGCGATGACGTGCGCGGTGACGGTGATGCGATAATTTTTCGCCGTGGTCACGTCGGTTTTCAAAAAGCTTACGGCTCTTCGCGAATAAGCCGTGATGACGCCGGTGACGACGACATCGCCCGGATTACGCGTCGCCAGCCCATAAGTGGCATCCGTTTGAAACCGCTCGCGGAGCGCTTGCGTCACGGCATCGCCCAAGCGCGGCTGAAGCGTCTGATTGTTGAACGGGACAACTTCAATCGTTTTTTCTCCGGCGCGAACGTTGGGATTCACCGGGCCGAGATGATAACCGGCGCAACCGGCGGAAAAAATTGCCAGCGCGCAAAATAGAAAAATCGGCGCGCGCATTTTTCAATTCATCGCCGTCTGCAATCGCGGCTTGAGAAGTTCGATGTGCTGGCGCGCGGGCGCGGCATAGGGAGAATTGGGATCGAGCTGCAACACTTCGTTGTAATAAACGACGGCGCCCGCCCATTTTTTCCCGCGCTCGTAGAATTGCGCGATTTTGAAATTGCCGGCGACTTGCACGGCCTTGAGCGCGGACATGGATTTTTGCGCTTCCGGCACGCGCTGGTCGTCGGGGTAAAGCGTGATGAAATCCGTGTAAGCCGCAATCGCCTTTCCCGCCGTGCCCTGGTCATACTCTGCGGCCGTCGCCTGTTTTTGATAGGCCAGGCCTTCGCGGAACAGCGCGTCTGACGCGATTGCCGGCTGGTTGTAGTAACGATCTGCGGCTACTTCATAAGCTTTCACCGCGCTTTCATAATCTTTTTGTTTTTCGCGCGCGGCGCCGATCTGCATTTGCGCGTGCGGCGCGACTTCGCTGTAAGGGCCGTTGGTGACAATCGTGCTGAATAATTTCGCCGTTGAATCCATCGAGCGATAAAGAGGAATCGTCCCCCAAATGCGAAAAAATTCGCCGCCGAGAAAACGATTGGCGATTCCATATTGCCGCCACAGCACGTCCGTGTAACTGTCGCTGTTCGGATATTTTTGGATGATGGCCTCGTAAGCGTTGAACGCCGCCTCGTCTTTGCGCTGCATTTCGAGGGAGCGGCCGATGAGATATTCCGCCCGTGGCGCGTAATCGGAAAGCGGCCATGCACGCACGATGCGATGCGCGGCGTGGAGCGTCACGTCGTAATTTTTATTCGTGAACGATTGTTCCGCGACATCCAATTGTTCTTTGGCGCGCGGGCGCTGCCAGTCGGCCTTTTCGCCGTAAGGTTCGTAATACCAGCCTTCGCCCGGCGTATAATATAATGGCGCGGGCGAACGGAACGGCAGTAACGCGACAAATGCGATCAACAAAAATAAAAAAGCAAAACGGCGATTCATTGAGTGAACGTTAAGGGTCTGAAATCAGCAAGTCAAGGCGGGCAAACTACCGGTAGTGTCCTAATTTGAAATCATTTAATAGATTTTAATGTTACCAAAAGTGCTTCAAGCTTCTCATGCTCGGATTCTGCGCGGGCTATTACATCGCATAATTGCTTATTGAACGCTGCATTTGTCTGGATATTTTTATTTTCCAATTCCGCCAATTGCTCGCGTAAGGATTTGGTAGCTTCGGCATTGTCCATTTTATCCAAATCAGCACGCATTTTTTCCATCTGTTCGATTGTTTCAAACCTGCCCATAAAACTTTTCATCGAGGCGATTTGCAACTGCTCAATATGAATTATCCTTTCCATCACCGTCACAAAAAAATTCACAGTGTCTTTATCCACAATTTTATTTTCCTTCCTTCACATCTTTGACGATTTGAACCCGCACGGCAGTTTCAGCCGAAACGACGGGCGGAATTTCCAGCACGGCAACGAAGCGCGTCCGCTCGTCGTTTGCGCCGTCTAAATGACTCCATGCGTAGGCGCGTTTGGCCTTTGAGTGTCCCGTCAGATCAAAAACCTCAACGTCACCTTGCCAAACCGTTTTGCCCTGAAAGACTTCGTGAACAGGCACGGTTTTGCTCCACGTCGCGCCACAATTATGCAACTGCGAAACCGCGACTTGAACTTGTGCAATGTAATCAGATTTATTCACCGCAGCGTTCAACCAATTCCGTGACCGTCCATGCGCTGTTTTCCACGCCAGCCGCTTGTGCGGGTGTCATGCGAATTGCGCCGTGAGTTTTCACGAAGTTGTAATAACAAAAATTCAATGCGACCGCAGCTTGAAAGTTTTCAAACTTTTTGCTGAAAGCGTTTGTGAGCCGAGTCAGTCTGCGACAGTGCATACGGAGAGTGTGATTTTGCTTTTCAATATGAGACGTGCAAATGCGATTCACGTCCGGCATACCGGAAATGATGGCTCTTTCAACTTTGACAACTTCCGCCGGACTGTAACGGCCAGCCGCGTTTTGGTTTAAGTTCTCGAATGCGTAGGTTTTTGAAATTTGTCCATAGTCCACATTTGCACCAAAGCCGCGCTCCATTGCGTCGGCGTAGGCGGCGAGAGAATCAGAAGAAAAGATGGCTGAATTAGCGATAAAAGCGTGGCCGCTTGCCGGAAAATGAAAATGCGAAGCGGTGTTTTACCTTGACTTTTGATGAAATTGGTGCTATGTTTAGCACATGGGCGGCGAAGGAATGGTTGGGAGAGAAACTCCCCGCCTGCTCAACGCAAACGAGGAGTTACTTTTTGGGGACGAAGTTCAATTTGCAATGAACACGTCCGTTCGAGCGGCCTGAACAACTGCGCGGACGAGGTTGAAGGTTGGAATCCTTCCGTCCCCATCCAAAATACAGAGTCAATTTACAGCCGCTTTACAGAAAGCGCAATTTCAAATTAGGACACTACCAAACTACCCGCGATAAATAATCACCAAGCCATAATCGGTCATCACCTTTTGCGTCTGCACGTCGAAATGTTCGTAACTGATCGGGTGAATGCCGATGATGTTTTGTTCCCCGATGTCGGCTAAAACTTTTGTCACCATTTCATCGAACTTGTCATGGCCGGATTCGACGCATTTGTCGTGGCGCATGGTTTTCACGCGAATCTGTTTGTCCGCCCCTTTGGCCACGGCGTCGAGCGGCACGGCGGGTTTTTTGATGAGGCTTTCGCCCGGCTTGGCGTGAACCGGCACTTTCAGATGCATGACAACTTTCGCGGCGGCAGACGACGCGATGGCGCTGGGCGCGAGATTTGGGGATGTTTCTTGTCCAGACGCAGCCGGCGCGGAAGTGGGCGCAGCCTTTTCAGATTTTTCAGGAATGACGATGACTTCACCGCACGTGGGGCAGGGAATCTCCGAACCGGCGCCCTCGGCATCCACCGATAATTCCTGATCGCAATGCGGGCAATTGAAAATAATTTCCATAAGCAGGAACGGGTCTTTTGTGTTTCGACATTAGCCGCATGCCACCGTGAAAACCAGCAAAAAAATCGGGTTGAAAAAATGGTCGGGGCGGTGAGATTTGAACTCACGACCTCTTGGACCCGAACCAAGCGCGCTAGCCAGACTACGCTACGCCCCGCACCATTGAACCATCAAGTTTGCCTGCTGATACGCGCAAAGGCAATCGAAAATTGTCCGTTGGAATTATGACCGCATTCGTTTGTCTCATGGCGGCGTCTTTGCATTTTTGCCAAAGGAGTAATTTTGCCGCAGCAGCGAAAGTGCTTGCTTATCGTAAGTGGATTTGCGATAAGTATCTATAATTAGTCAGAATCAGAATAACTTGAATTTCGGCGCATCTGTTTTTTAACGGACATTCCCGTTGCCAAAAACTCGCCGGATTCAAATACCCAAAACAGCATGAAGTATCATTGGAAACGTTGGTTGGCTGCGGTGTTTTTTTCGTCAGCCATTTTTGCGGCAAATGCAGCGCCGGTTTTGAATTTCCAAACAACATCCTGGGACACGATTGGTTTGGACAGCAATGGCAGTTCGCCTACCCCGGCGGTTTTTCCGGTCATGGTCAACATCATGAATACCGGCAATCAGGCGGCATCCAATGTCGTCGTTCAATTGGCGTTGCTGACCGGAAGCACGCTCATCACCAACGCCGATTCGACGAATTTCGTGATGGACGCGCCCATTCCCGCCGGCGGCATGGCGATGGCGCATTTTTTAATCGGCATCAGCACCGTGCAATCGGGCGGCAAATATTCCGCAGCGCAGACAAATGCTTCGCGTGATTATCAATTTCACGTCACAGGCAGCAACATTTCGACGACGAACGCGTCGGGTGGAACGTTGGTCTGCCAAAAATTGGTCAGCCAGAACCGCAACACGGTTGATGGATTCATCCTCACCAACACCCTGCAAGTTGCCAGCGGACAAATTGTAAATTTTTCAATGCTCGGCAAAACATCTGCACAGTATGACGATTGCGAGCCGATGATTCCGTTCCCGAATACATTGGTTCACATTCTGACGATGAACCAATTGTTCCAATTGCCCGGCGGCATCATCGTAACCAACCAGACTTATCAAACCAACGCGGGCAAGGTGTTCACCAATAATTATCAAATAAAAGTTGTTGGCAACGCGGGCACGACCAGCAGCAACGCGGCGGTCATCTACGATTTGTCCAATTCTTCCTACCATTATAATTCCGACTTCGGAGACCCATTGACGATTGTCACCGTCAATGTCATCACCGCGACGGATTTGGGCATCAGTAAAACCGGGCCGGCAAATGTTTATGCCGGGACAAATTTCACTTACACCATCACAGTGACAAATGCCGGCCCGTTGCGCGCGACGAACGTGGTCGTCACCGACGTTTTGCCTGCGGGATTAACATTTGTCAGCGCCAGCGGCAACGGTGCCAACACTTCAGGAACGGTGACATGGAATTTGGGAATCCTGACGACGAACGTTGCGACTAATTTGACCGTGACTGTGACAGCGCCGGCGAGCGGCTCAATCACCAATACTGCAAGTGTAACTTCATCCACGATAAATGTTGATACTGCGGGCGGTGTCAGCTTGCCGGTCGTGACGACAGTGACGCCGGCCGCGAATCTTGCCATCGGCAAAACAGCGCCGGCCTCGATTTTGGCAGCGAGCAATTTGACATATAACATTTCAGTCACAAATCTTGGGCCATCCACCGCGAGCGCCGTGGTTGTCACTGACGCAATTCCTGTGGGCGCAACATTCGTAAGCGCAAGCGGCGGCGGCGTGAACAATTCCGGCGTCGTGAATTGGTCGCTCGGTAATTTGATTTCCGGCCAAACGAGCAATTTGACTTTGACCGTGATCGCTCCGGCAAACGGCACGCTGACCAATTTTGCGGTCGTCAGTTCACCGACGCTCGATACCAATTTGATTAACAATACAACTCCACCGGTGATCACGACCGTCATGCTGGTGGCGGATGTGGCGGTGTCGAAGAGCGGCCCGGCAAATGTTTTCGCGGGAACGAATTTTAATTACACATTGACGATAACAAATGACGGTCCATCGGTCTCCAGCAATGTTATCGCCAGCGACACGCTGCCGCTGAACGTCACATTCGTAAGCGCGAGCGGCGGCGGAACGCTGACGTTTGGAACCGTGATTTGGTCGCTAGGCGATTTGGCCGCTGGCGCGACGACCAATTTGACGTTGACCGTGACGGCACCAGGAAGCGGAACCATTTCCAACACCGCAAGCGTGACTTCTTTGACTTCCGACATAAATTTAGCGAACAACACAAGCCCGCAAGTCACAACCACGGTGACGCCGCTGGCGGACGTTGCCATCGGCAAGAGCGGGCCGGCAGGTGTTACGTTCAACACGAATTTCGATTACACGATTTCTGTGACGAACTTCGGCCCGTCCACGGCGACTTCTCTTTCGGTGACGGACGACTTGCCGGTCGGGTTGATTTTTGTCAGCGCGTCGCCGTCCGCAGCAACAAATGGAAGCGGACAAGTGATTTGGACGAACATCGGCGATTTGGCGGCGAACACGACGACGAATTTGACGCTGACGGTGATTTCGACTTTGGAAACGACTGTGACCAACGTTGCGTCAGCGGGAAGTCCGACACTTGACCCGACGCCGGCAAATAATGCAACGCCGCCGGTGATCACGACGATTACCAACGCACCGCCCGTTGCAAATCCAGATAATTATTCTGTCACAGAAAACAGCGCGAACAATTCGCTGTCGCCGCTGGACAACGACGTGGTGCAGACACCGGGCGGCACGTTGACGATTATCGAAGTTGACGCGACAAATGGCGCGGCAACAACCGATGGCACAAATATTCTGTTCACGCCGGACGTGAATTTTATCGGCACCGCGACGATTGGCTACACGATTACCGATAATGTCGGCGGCACGAACAGTTCATTGATTACAATTACGGTCACAAACATTCCGCCGTTGGCGAATCCAGACAGCGACAGCGCCAGCGAAAATAGTGCGAACGATTCGTTGTCGCCGTTGATTAACGATTCAGTGCAAACGCCGGGCGGCAGTTTGACTATTATTGCCGTCAATCCGACCAACGGCACGGCCACGATTTCTGGAACAAATGTTTTGTTCACGCCCGCGACGAGCTTCATCGGGACGGCAACAATTGGCTACACGATTACCGATAATATCGGCGGCACAAATTCTTCGCTAATTACAGTGACGGTCACGAATCGTCCGCCTTTGGCAAATCCTGACAATGTCACGGCGCCGGAAAATGTTTCTGTCACGCTGTCGCCATTGACAAATGACGTGGTGCAAACACCAGGCGGAACATTGACCATTATTTCCGTCAACCCGACCAACGGCACGGCTTCGATTGTCGACACAAATATTCTTTTCACACCGGCGACTAATTTCATCGGCACGGCGACGGTCGGTTACACCATCATTGACAACGTCGGTGGCACGAACAGCGCCGTAATCACGATCGTTGTAGCCAGCACGCCGCCGACTGCAAATGCGCAAAGTGTGTCAGTGTTTGAAAATACTGCGACGGCAATCGCGCTGACCGGCAGTGATGCAAACAGCTTCCCGCTGACGTTTGTGATTGTGAACAATCCGACCAATGGCGTGTTGAGCAATCTGAACACGAACAGCGGCGCGGTGACTTACACGCCGAACAATAATTACACCGGCGCGGACAGCTTTACATTCTACGTCAACAACGGCCTGACCAACAGCGCACCGGCAACCGTGACCATTTCCGTTTTGCCGGCGGCAGACATCGCCGTTTTCAAAACAGGCCCGACGAACGGGATTGCCGGCCTTAATTTGACTTACACAGTTACCGTGACGAATCTCGGTCCATCGTCGGCGACGAACGTTGTCGCGTTTGACCAATTGCCCGCTGGATTCACCTTTGTAAGCGCATCACCGGCGGCAATCGTTTCAAGCAATTTGGTCACATGGCCGGCAGTCGGTGTGCTCGCCAAAAACGCGAAAACCAATTTTACCGTGACAGTCGTTTCTGCCGAAGGCGGCAATTTGACGAACATCGCTTTTGCGACGGCGACGACGATTGATTCAAATACGAACAACAACAACGGCACTTCCACCAATTCGCAGACTGTGACTTTTGTGACGCCGTTGGCCGACGTGGCTGTGTTCAAGGCCGGCACGACAAGTGTCGCGGCGAATGGCACGGCCAATTACACCATCACCGTGACGAACAGCGGGCCTTCGACGGCGACAAACGTCGTGGTGAACGACACGTTGCCCGGAACCGTGACGTTCCAAAGTGCATCCGGCGGGTATAGCTTGAGCAATAACATCGTCATCTGGTCGCTCTCAAGTTTGGCAACAGGCAGTTCAACAACATTTACCGTGTCGGCAACTGCGCCAGCCAGCGGCTCATTTGTGAACATTGCTTCAAGCACTTCCGATACGGCGGATTCAAATACGAACAATAACAACGGCACCGCTGCCGGCTCGAAAGTGACGACATCCGTCGTGCCAGTCGCGGACGTGCAGGTATCTGTTTTCGGCCCGACGAACGTCACAGCGGGCGATGGATTCTTCTACACCGTCATCGTGAGCAATGCCGGACCGTCAACGGCGGCGAACATTTCAATCACGAACAGATTGCCGACGAATATCGTTTTCCAAAGCGCGACTGGCGGCGGAACTTATTTCAACAGCCTCGTCAAATGGCCTATCCTCACATCGCTGGCCGCAGGCGGTTCGACCAATTTGACCATCAACGTCACACCTTCCACGCTCGGCTCAACGAATCTAATTTCCGGCACGGGCAATAAATTTAATTTTATCGAAACGAACACAACTTCCATTTTCGGAATCCTGACAAATACCGCATCCGCATTCGGAACAACGTTCGACCCGAATTTGACGAACAACAGCGCGTCGTCCGCCTACACCAACGCGCAAGTGCAAACCGTCATCGTGCCGGGTGTGTTCAGCATTTTCCTCGCGACGAACACATATCCGACCAATGTCGTTGTGACGAACACGATTATTCCGCTGGGCGGAAATCTCTTCGTTGTCGGCACGAGCGCATTCAATCCGCAGACGCAACTTTACGAAGAATTTGTGTCAGTCACGAATTTGGGATTGGTTGATGTTCATGCTTTGCGGCTTTATGTCGGCGGCTTGCGCAGCGGTGTAAGGCTTTACAACGCCACCGGCACCAATAACGGCGTGCCGTATGTGGAATATGATCCGCCATATAACGCGCCGTTGCATCCGTTCCCGGCGGCTGGAAACAACGTTACATTTGCGTTGGAATTTTTCGTGAGCGACCGGAAGCCGTTCACCAATTCATTGACGGCTGTGGCCATCAATCCGCCGACCGTCGCGCCGCCAAATGGAACGCCGGTCACGATTTTGCAATCCGGTTTCACCGACACGCGCAATCCGGACAACGTCCGTTTCCTGGTGGAATTCACAAGCATTCCCGGCCGGACTTATACCATCGAATACGGGGACGATTTGGGTTCAATCACAAATATTGCCGTGCCATCCATCGTCGCCAGCGCAACAACGACATTCTGGTATGACGACGGCCCTCCGGAAACTATCAGCAAACCGATTTCAGGTTCCACGACCCGATATTATCGCGTGTTACTCAATCCTTAATTGCATTCATGAATAAAAAATATCTCCTGGCTGTTTCGCTGACCGGAATGGTTTGCCTCAACGCCGCAGCCTCCTCAATGGATTCGGATAAAATTATTTATCTCGACTCGACCAATCGCCTGACGTTGTCGCTCCGATTCGGATTAAACATCAACGCGAAATTCAAAGGCGTTGGCACCGGCCTCGTGCCCAATTCCTCCGGTGCTGGCTCTACGACGCCGAACGGCGACCGTTACAATTACACCGACGGCTATGTGCTGAACGATTCTACTGGCAATGCAGGTGGATTCAGTTCTTATTGGGGCTACAACGACGCCGGACAATACAATGCCGGCGCGAACACATTTACTTTTCATTCTGCGCCGTCCGCGCATTCGGACAACGACAAACCGCTTGGCGTCGAACTGACCTATGACCGGCAATTCGGCGAGAAAGAAGATTGGCACAACGTGCGTTACGGTTTGGAAGCGGCGGTCAATTACATGAAAATTTCTTTGTCGGACAACGATGTTTCAGGGAACACAGACGTTTATCAATTTCCAGCGCCGGTTCCACCGCCACCTGGATTTCAAGGCAGCTTCAACGGGAATCCCGGCGACCCTGTTATCTCCGTGCCGCCCATCAGCAGCACGCCTGGCGCGTTTCTTTCGCACGATGATTTCAACGGCGACCTTTTTGGCGGACGGCTTGGACCTTACGCGGAAATTCCGCTGACAGAAAAATTGGCGTTGCGCGCCAGCGGCGGCCTTGCGATTGGCTTGCTTTACAGCAGCATGTCATGGCAGCAAACCATGGTCAGCGTTGGCAGCATGAGCGGCGGCGGAAATAATTTCGACGTGCTTTGGGGCGGCTACGCCAGCCTCGACGCAACTTATCAACTCAGCGAACGCTGGGGACTCGATGTCGGCGCGCAATTTCAAGACATCGGCAAATTCAACCACAGCTATCAAGGCCGTGGAGTTGAATTGGATTTGAGCCAGTCACTCTTTGTCGAGGCCGGTGTCAGCTATAGCTTTTAGCAGCCACAAATAATCATGGCAACCGATTCATCCCGAAACAATCGGGATTGATATCAGGTTGCGGTTTGCGCTCCAGAGCCACGCGGCTCACCGCGATTGCCTGCCTCTTCAAGACAATCCCACCAGGCAGTCGCTTTTCAATAAGGCACGGTCAAGATTTCCGGGCGCAACTGGCCGATGAATTGATTCGGCAATCGTTTATCGAACGAACTGGGCGCTGCTTTTTCCAAATCAACATGGCCATCAGCAAAAGCGACGTTGGCCTTTTGCGAATGGCGGAAGTGGCCGTTGGGATAATAATTCGCTGCGTTGAAATTTGTATTGACGGTCAGATAATAAAATTCTTCAAACATCGGATGGTTGTGCAGATTGATGCCGTTGTAGGTTTGAAAATCGTTGACCTGCGCGGCATCCGCGAAAAGGGCGGAGCCATCTGGATGTAAAATTTTTTGCATTGTCCGACCTGACAAAAAATTATTGTAGCCATAGCTGAAAATTACGTTCGTGCCTTTGAGTTTGAATTGCGGCGACGACCATGCCGGCGATGGACACAACCGGACATCGCTGCCATCGAGATACGGAAATAAAAATCCGGTGGACAAGTCGAACGGGCGATGTCCTTCCGGCCTTGTGCCGTCAATCCAGCCGAACCACCAGAGCTGGCCACCGTTGGTGACACCGATGGATGTTTGAAAGCAATTCCCGGCGTTGTCGTCCCAGTAAAGCTGTGCCGTGAATCCAAGCTGGCGCAAGTTGCTTTCGCACACGGCACGCTGCGCGGACGATTTGCCTTTGGCCAGCGCGGGCAATAGCATCGCTGCCAAAATTGCGATGATGGCGATGACGACGAGCAGTTCAATCAGTGTGAAGGCAGATTTTGATTTCCGTTTTTCAATTTCTTTCGCCAAACAATCCGGACAAAAGCAATCGGCGCGCGACTCGGACGACGGCGGCAACGGCGGAAAATGGTCGCACCAGCAACCGCCCGCTTTGCAGGAAAATGATTCACCGCATTGCGGGCAGATTTTGATTCGCGTTGTCGCTTCGGAATTCATGGCACGCGCTGAAATGCGTTCGTCGGGCCGTTCCAGCCAAAAAGTTCAGGATGAATCAGATGCGCCAGAAGTTCCGTGCCTTCGACCACGCGCGGGCCCGGTCGCGCAAAATAAGAATTGGCGTCCGCGCAAAAAACTTTTCCGTTGCGAACTGCTGGAATTTCCGCCCAGCCCGGCAGCGATTTCAAAATCGAAATTTGTTCGAGCGCCTGCGCGAGATGAAATCCGCACGGCGAGAGAATCAGAATTTCCGGCGCGTATTTGCGCACGCCGTCCCATTTGATGCGGACGGAATCCGTTCCTTTGCGCGCGAGTTCATCCACGCCGCCGGCGATCTCGACCATTTCCGGCACCCAATGGCCGGCGCAATAAACCGGGTCTGCCCATTCCACGCAAAAAATTTTTGGACGCGACAGATTTTTTGTTTGCGAGGAAATTTTTTCCAATCGCGCCCGGCATTCGGAAATAATTTTTTCAGCTTCACGCAAACGATTCGTCGCGCGGCCAAGCTCAAGGATGTTCTGGAAAATTTCTTCAATTGAATGCGGACTCATCCAGACGATTTCCGGTTTTGATCCGAGCGTTTTGAGTGCGACGGTAAGTTCGTTGCCCGATGGCGCGCAGACCTGGCATAAATTTTGAGTAACAATCAAGTCCGGCTTCAGTCCGCGCAACAAAATTTCGTCCACCTGATACAGGCTTTGCCCGCTGCCAATACGTTCGGCGACGGCAATGTCAATTTCGCGAAGGGTCATTTTATCCAATGCCAGAGCCGGTTTTACGACAATTGGCTTTTGTTTGGCTTGCGGTGGAAAATCACATTCGTGTGAAACGCCAGCAAGATTGTCGCCAAGACCAAGCGCAAAAACCATTTCGGTCGCTGCGGGCAAAAAAGAAACGATGCGGAGATTTTTCACGGCTCATCATTCCCGGAATTTTGCAAGTGCAGATGGCGACGTTCGTCAGCGACATCATTGATGAACGATTTCGCAAAGTCACTTATTTGCGACCAGCGCGCAATTTCTTCCTTCGTCCGAAAGCAGCCAATACAAAAACCGCCTTTATCAAGCTTGCAAATATCCATGCATGGCGAGGCAGCATTCATAAGGGCAATAAATCGCAAAACCAAAATCCTTTTGTTTGTTTCGGACTGGACGGGCAGGCATAAGAACTTGTCGAATCGCTCGGATGCGTGACTTCGACCGGACGATAAACTTTTTCGCCGACTTTGAATTTCACCGGCTGTTTGAAAACCGGCCCGGCGAAGGCGAAGGAATGAAATTCGCCATTTTCGCCGCACGGATCAACACTCGCCGGCAGTAAGCGAATAAATTCTTCATCAATGTTCCGGCCAACGAATTCTTCGCCAAGATGCGCGTCGTTCACGCAACAAATAATTGTGCCGAATTTCAATTCGAGAAATTCGCGGATGAGTTCGCGTGAATCCATTTTCCAGATCGGATAGATGCCGCGCATCCCGACCTTTGCCAGATTTTCATCGCGCCACTTCTTCAAATCTTCGAGAAAAATATCGCCGAACACGCAGGCTGTGACGCCGCGCGCCTTATGCGCGAGTAGGCACGCGGACATTTTTTGCTGATACTCGTCGTTGGAACTGCGCTGGCTGACGAAAATTTTTTCGAGCGGCAAACCGATGGCTTGCGCCTGCGCGTCGAGCAATTCCAGCCGCACGCCGTGCATGGACACACGCTGGAATTGCTCGTTGCAGGTCGTGAGCAGCGAGACGACTTCGTAACGCTCGTCGCGGAGAATCCGGTTCAGCGCGAGCGCGGAATCTTTTCCGCCGCTCCAGCAAAAGACGATTTGTTCTTTCATGGCCGTTCTGCTTTCACGCGATAAAACGCCTTGTCGGTTGGCGGGTTTGTGTCGGACAGGGATAATGGCGTTCCATTTCCGCCGGGCGCGGTGACGATGTCTGTCCAGGCCTGAAAATCCGCCGTGCGCTGCAAGGTGTAATTCCAAACCGGCTGGCTGGTAAATATCACGCGGCTGACGGAATTGCTGACGGCGGCGGTAAAGTTTTGAATCGCCGGCGGCGGAACTGTCACGACGATGTTGCCGACCGTGCCGTGAGCCAAAACGGAATCATACGGATCGCCTGCGCTGCTATAACTGCTGATGGAAAAAGTATCCACGGCAAAATTGTCATTCGCGCCAAAATCATCCGGCAGGACGACCGGCGGTATTTCGAGGCAATCCACGCCGTTGGTTTGGAACGTGGCGGTCAATGTCTGATTGGTTCCCGTGTATGTCAAAGTCACATGAATTATTTGGCTGGTTGGAAGTGAGACTTCATATGGAATATAAACACTCGGGGCATAAACAAATCCGTCGTTCGAAATGAACGTCGGCGTCAACGTTGGCGCAATCAGATGAGTGCCGGTGTCGTCCGAATAACTTCCGGGCGCAAAATAATCCAATTCCGCAATATTTGGCGCGCCGCCATACATCCAGCGGCCAAAGCCGGTGTTGGCCGCATCGGCGAAATTCAAAAAGCCGATTCCAATCGGCATGGGACTGGTTTTGCCTTCTTCATTGCCGCTGGTGATGTCCGCCAGTTCCAAATCGAATTGGATGCTGAAGTCGTAATCTTTTGTGAGCGTGACTCCGAGGGAATGGAAGAAATAACTATTCGGTTGCGATGAATCCCAGATGACATTCAGATTTTGATTGGCCGAATCCCATTGGAACAGATTTGTGTCGCCGAAAATCTGCCAGCCGTTTTGCAACGGGTCGGCGGAGAAGTTTTCAGTAATGGTATTTGCGCCGCAATCTGCGGCAACGAATGTGAACAAGCCGGCGATTGCCAGCGTGACGGACAATTTTTTCATGTGCTGATCTTTCAATTTGTCCACGCAAAAAATTCGCGCGAACGGTTTTAGTTGAGAGACCAGAGCGGAATTTGAAGATAAAAAAACCTTCAATTCCGCAAGACGGGAATGAAGGCATTCGACGATTCCACCAAAAAACAGTTTGGTGGACTGGCCTCATCCTTCTCTTTGCGGAGAAGTTGTCGAGTTTCCCCGACGACGAGCGCAATCGAACCGGTATCCTGACTTCGGCTTCAAACCTCATTCCGCCTTCCCGTTGCCGGTGGCATTGGAATTTGTAGCCGTTACAGTGGCGCAACCGTTCCGGATTCTCACCGGATTCCCTGACATTCGACTGCATCGGTGGCAAAATTTCTTTTGCCGTTTCAAAGAACGCATCTGTTTTACGCCGAAAATTATTTTTGCCAAGAAAAATCTTTGCGCAGTTTTTTGTCGTCCTGCGCCGCGCACGATTTTGGGAAACAAAAAACGGCGGGAAAAGTTTTTTTGGCCGAAACTAAAAGTTCTTTCCCGCCGCCGTTTCAGGCTACATTTTAGCTACACTGCAATAAACACCAACAAAGACAATGGAGCGGGTGAAGGGAATCGAACCCTCGTCTCAGCCTTGGGAAGGCCACATTCTACCATTGAACCACACCCGCCATGCCGGAAGTTTCAAACACCGCCTTTTATGTGTCAAGACTGGTTCACGCCGTGGCGTCCAATTGTTTGATCGCCTCGCGCAATTTATTCTCAATCAAAACTCGCCGCGACGGCGCTTCAATCTTGCCGCCGTCCAGTTCGCGCACATAAAAATTGTCAATTGCCGCGCCGCGTTCGGTCACGATGCGCGCGCCCGTCACATCCACGTCGAATTTCGCGAACGTCTGCGAAATCGCGTAAAGGAGGCCGAGATGGTCTTCGGTTTCGATTTCAATGAGCGTGCGCGTGTCGGAAGACTCATTGTCAAAATGGATTTGCGTCGGCATCCGTTCGCCCGCATACGGCAGATAAAGCGGCTGCGTCGCGATCTGTTTTTTGATGGTGGCGGTCAAATCAATGTCGAGGCCGGTCAAAACTTTTTCCATCAACGCATCAAATTTTTCATGCTGCTCGCGCGCGGCAAGATTGCCCGTGCTGGCGTCAACGACAAAAAATTCATCCAGCACGATGCCGTCGGCGCGCGTGAAAATCTGCGCGCTCAAGATGTTCAATCCGTTCGCGCTCAATGCGCCCGCGATTTTGCTGAACAATCCGGCGCGGTCCCATGTGCAGATTTTCACGAGGCTGTAACCGCGGTCGGCTTCATCGCTCCACGCGATGATCGGCGACAGCGCGTGTTCACCTTCAAATACCAATTGCTCGATGAAACTGTGCGCCATTTCGATGTCGGCAAGAATTTCTTTCGCGTTGTGGATCTCAAAATAACGCGGCGGCAGCGTTTCAAAATGGGCGGTCATCTCTTCGTCGCTGATGCGTTTGGGCGCCAGCTCACGGACTTCGTCCAGCAACAATTCGCGATGCTTTTCCGAGGCGCGGACAAATTCCGTTCCGCCCGTCAACAACGGCATGGTGCGGGAATATAATTGCCACAACAGCGAATCTTTGAAGCCGTTCCATAATTTATCGCTCGTGCCCTGCGAATCGGCGAATGTCAGCAGCGTGAGCAGGTTCAAATTCTCCGGCGTCTCGATTTGGCGCGCAAAGTTTTTTATGACCGATGCGTCGTCCAAATCGCGCCGTTGCGAAATGGTTGCCATCGCCAGATGATTCTCGATGAGCAGGCGCAGCGTATGCGTCGCCAGCACATCGAGCCGCAGCCGTTTCGCCGCGCGCATCGCCATGTCCGCGCTGACCTCCGAATGCCCGCCTTTTTTATGCGGCTCGGATTTGCCCACGTCGTGCAGCAGCAGCGCGAGATAAAGGATGCCGGGCCGTTCCAAACTTTGGAACAGCGGCGCGTAATTGTTGTAAGGCGGCTCCTTCGCCTCCCACGTTTTGTCCAATTGCTCCAGGCAGACCAGCGTGTGTTCGTCCGCCGCATACTGATGATAAAATTCATGCTGCACCAGGCAGGTCAATTTGCCGAATTCAGGAATATATTTGCCGAGCAAGTTCGTTTCGTGCATCGCGCGGAGGATTCTTGCGACTTCGCCGCGACGTTCCAAAATGGTCAAAAACGTCTCGCGCACATGCTCGTCGTTCAAAAAATCCCTGTCCACGAGCAAAACCTGGTTGCGGATCAACTGCGCCAAATCGGGGTGCAATTCCAACTGGCGCGATTGCGCGTGCAGAAAAACACGCATCAATCGCGCGGGCGAATCACGAAAAATCCGGTTTGACGTCGCGCGGATTTCGCCGTCAACAAATAAAAATCCGTCCACCGGCTCGGCCGTCACCCGGCGTTTGGGTAGCCAGCGACGCAATGAAAGTTTTCCCAACGACGGCGGAATCAACGCCATGCGCTGCTCAAGCGTGCGCGTGATGAGAAAAATGTTCCGCATATGCGTGTAAAGCTCGCGCATGAATTTTTCGATCCGTTTGCTCGGCGAACGTTCCGTGTAGCCGAGATTCAGCGCGACAGCGGGCTGCAAATTTTTCCCCAGCACATCCAGCGGGCGGTTGACGTGATAATGCAATTCCGTCCGCACCTTCAGCAGAAAATCGTAAGCCGCCTCCAGTTGTTTGCGCTCCGCCTCGCTGACAAATTCTTTTTGCTCCAATTCGCGCAGCGAGCGCGTGCGATATTTGAAAAACGTCATCCACAAAAGATTTTGAAAATCGCGCAGGCCGCCGCAGCCGTTCTTGATGTTCGGCTCCTGCATCATCGGCGAATTGCCGAATTTCGCGCGGCGCGTGTCCTGGTCTTCCACGCGCATCGCGATGTATTTTTCCTCGAAACCCTCCACACATTTCGCCACGAGCGCTTTTTGAAATTTTGCGAATAATTTTTCGTCGCCGATGATCAGCCGCGACTCGATGAGCGACGTCTTGGATTGCATGTCCGTATTTGCGACCTTGATGCAATCATCAATGCTGCGCACCGCGTGGCCGACCTTCAAACCCACGTCCCAAAGCGGATACAGCACGCCGTCAATCAATTTGGAAAGATGCGGCAACGCCTTGTCCGCCGCGATCTGGCCGTCGTGCAAAAACATGAAATCAATGTCACTGTGCGGATTCAATTCCGCGCGGCCATAACCGCCGATGGCCGCCAGCGCGAGCGGCGGAAATTCCTTTTGCGCCTGTGGCGACAAGCTGTCGCGTGCCGATTCCCACAAATGCCGCAACAACGCGTCGAGGATTGCCGCCCGCGCCCGGCAGATTTCCTGCCCGCCCGCGCCCGCGCGATGCTGGATTTTTACCCGGTGCGTTTCCACCTTGAGAAACCCTTTATAGCACGCGAGCTTTTCCGCGACCGTGCTGTTCGGCGGCAGCGACAAACGCTCCTTCGCCGCCGCTTCAATTTTTTTCAGCAAATCCTGCACGCGCGCATCATCCGGCTTTCAGTTTTCAGTTTCAAGCTTTGTAGGAGACGAGGTCACGAGTCTCTAGCCGGTTTCAACCACAAAGACACCAAGCCAGAAGCCAGTCTTCCAACCTCCGTCCTCTGTCTTCCGCCTTCCGGTGGGGCGAGCGTCCCCGCGAGCCGTTAAAATCCAAAAACCATCCGCAGATTTCGCAGGCCACCGCAGATTATAAGAACTTGAATCCCAATCTGCGAAAATCAGCGCAATCTATGGAAAAAGCCTTCTCTGCGCCTCCCTGTCTCGCCGAAGCCTTTGTTTTTAAGTCTCTTAAATCAGCAGGTTGATTTTCTATCTGAAATCACGGCGGAAAGCACCCGTGCCGCCGGTGACGCGATGCAGCATATCATCGAAAGCAATTTTGAAAAAATCCTTGGCGAGCATGGCGGCGAGTATTCATCCAGTTTTGCCCGTCGCGCGATGGCGGATTTGGCCTTCAAAGATAAACATGGAAATTATTACGTCGTGGATGTTAAAACGCATCGCGAAGAAACGGCGTTAAATATGCCGAATCTCACTTCGGTTGATCGGCTTGCCCGTTTTTATGAAGACGACACGAATTTTTTCGTCATGCTCATGGTGAAATACAGTGTGACTGTCACGCGCGTCACGGTTCGGAAAGTGCATTTCGTGCCAATTGAACATTTGAAATGGAGTTGTCTGACAATCGGCGCGCTTGGCACAGGCCAAATTCAAATTGCCAATTCCAAACACATTGAAATTGATGCGGCAAAAAGCCGTCGCGACTGGATGCTGAAATTTTGCAACAATGTTCTCGAATTTTATCCGAGAGAAATTGGAAAAATCACCAAGCGCATCAGCAAGTTTGAAAAGGTCAGAGAATTTTGGCTGGCGAAAAAAGATTCGTAGCCGAATTCAATTTTATTTTCCAACCGCCTTCACAACCTTCTGCGCCGCATCCGCCATTGAATCGCCGGTGATGATGGCGACGCCGGATTCGGCCAGAGTTTTTTTGCCGGCGAGGACGTTGTTGCCTTCGAGCCGGACGACGAGCGGAATTTTCAAGTGCGTTTCCTTCACCGCCGCGACGATGCCCGTGGCGATGACGTTGCAATCCATGATGCCGCCGAAAATGTTCACGAGGATGCCATTCACGTGCGGGTCGCTCAAAATGATCTTGAACGCCGCCGTGACCTGCTCCTTGCTCGCGCCGCCGCCGACGTCGAGGAAGTTCGCCGGGCTGCCGCCGAAATGCTGGATGATGTCCATCGTCGCCATCGCGAGGCCAGCGCCGTTTACGAGGCACGCGATGCTGCCGTCGAGCTTGATGTAATTGAGCGAAAATTTTGACGCCTCGATTTCGAGCGGCGCTTCTTCGTTCAAATCGCGCATCTTCAAAATATCCTTATGGCGATAGAGCGCGTTGTCGTCCAAGGAAATTTTCGCATCAAGCGCCATGACGGTTTCCTTGCCATCGGCGAGTTCCACCACCGCGAGCGGATTGAGTTCCACCATCGCGGCATCACATTCCCACCAGGTGTTATAGACGCCGGTGATGAGTTTCACGCCCGCGTTGAACAGATCGCCTTTGAGTCCAAGCGCGGCGGCAATCTTGCGCGCTTGATATGGCATGATGCCGACGGCGGGATCAATCGTTTCCTTAAAAATCTTTTCGGGATGCTTCTCGGCGACTTCCTCGATGTCCATGCCGCCTTCGGTGCTGGCCATGATAAGCGGGCGGGACGTTTCGCGGTTGAGCAGCACGGCAAGATAAAATTCCTTTTTGATCTTCGCGCCCGCCGCAAGCAACAACGTTTGCACTTTGCGTCCATCCGCGCCGGTCTGTTTCGTAACCAAAACATTGCCGAGCATTTTTTCGGCGAAGCCAACCGCTTCGTCCACCGAACCGGCGACTTTTACGCCGCCTTGGAAACCTGATTTGAAAGTTCCCTTGCCGCGTCCGCCCGCGTGAATTTGCGATTTGACGACGACTTTCGCGCTGCCGCTGGCGACAATCTTGTCCGCCGCCGGGCGCACCTCGGCGAGCGACTTGGCGGGAATTTCGAGCGGGACGGCGACGCCGAATTTTGCGAGAAGTTGTTTAGCCTGATATTCGTGGATGTTCATTTCAAAATTGAACTGCGAATTAAAAACGATTGCCGCTGAAAATCAAACTTTTAACGTAGCAGCCGGCATGAGAAGGCTCTGGCTTGTTTTTATTTGAGCTTCGTTACCTCGGCTCCTGCAGAATTAAATTGAAACCTTCGCCGTGCAAGGGCAACTTGCGCGGCGATGAAAAGAATTTTCCTGCTGCTCGCGATTTTGCTTCCGCTGACTTCGTGCGCTGCTTTCATCAACGGCCAAAGTTATGTTTCACTGACGGATTGGGCGCGCGTGAATAGTTTTCGTGTCGCATTGCTCGCGCGCGATGAAATTATTTTGACGAACAAAACGTCGCGGCTCGTTTTCGACACCGATTCGGCGGACGCAAAAATCAACGGCGTCAACGTGCGGCTTTCATTTCCAATTGCAAAAGGCGCGCTCATTTCGCAATTGGATTTGGACACGGCGGTTCGCCCGCTGGTTTTTCTACAAAAATTTTCCCCAAAAAAAATTACGACGATTTGCCTCGATCCGGGTCACGGCGGAAAAGACACAGGCAATCGCGTTCCCGGATTTTTCTGGCACAACGAAAAAAATTACACGCTGCCGCTGGCGCTGGAATTGCGCGAACAATTGAAGGCGCTTGGCTTCAATGTCATTCTCACGCGCAGCAGCGACACATTCGTTGAATTGCCGACGCGTCCGGCAATTGCGAATCGCGCCGGCGCGGATTTGTTCATCAGTTTGCATTTCAACGCGGCGCAATCCAGCAAAGGCGAAGTTCAGGGGCCGGAAACTTATTGCATCACGCCGGTGGGCGCGGCGTCGTCGAATTCGCAAGGCGAAGGCGCGGATCACGGCGCGACGATTGCGAACCGCGTTCAAGACAAAAGTTTGATGCTCGCGTATCAAATCCAAAAATCGCTCGCGCAAAACTTGCGTGTCGAAGATCGCGACGTGCGGCGCGCGCGATTTGCCGTGTTGCGAGACGCAGCGATGCCGGCGATTTTGATCGAAGGCGGTTACATGACGAACCCGACCGAAAGTAAAAAAATTTACGACGCAGCGTGGCGGCAGCAAATGGCGGCGGCGATTGTGAAAGGGATTTTGAATTATCAAAAATTGACCACGTTCCCGAAGTCCGCGGCGTTGCCCTCGACAAATCCAACGGGAATTAAAAATTCCGCGCTGCCGGCAAAAAATGATAAATTTTCAAGTCCACGACAGCGCACGAAAATAGATTTGCAATGAGCATTGTGACCAAAACGGGAGATTCAGGAACGACGGCGTTGATGTATGGCCGGCGCGTGCCGAAAAATCATCCGCGCGTGGAGGCCTACGGCACGGTGGACGAATTGAACGCCGCGCTCGGTCTTGCGCGGGCGACGACAAAAGAAAATTTCATTCGCGACAATTTATTTTCGATTCAAAAGGATTTGGTCACGCTGATGGGCGAACTGTGCGTGCAGCCGGAAGATTTGCCGCGCTACGTCAAAGATGGGTTTTCGCTCGTGACTTCCGAAATGACGGCAAAGTTGGAAAAATTAGTAAAGGAAATCGAATCGCAGAACGTCAGTTTCAAAGGCTGGGCGACGCCGGGCGCGACGGAAAATTCGGCTGCTTTGGACGTTGCGCGCACGATTTGTCGGCGCGCGGAGCGGCGCGTTTGTGATTTGAAAGACACAGGCGAATTGAAAAATGACGAAATAATTATTTATCTCAACCGTTTGTCGGATTTGCTCTGGCTCTTTGCGCGGTGGGCGGAAGCAAATTCTTCAGCCAGATAAATCGGACAGCGTGCCTTTAGAATTTTCGACGATGAAAATTCAGCAGTGCGGCAAATGCAATACCTGTCAGGACAAAGGAAGACGGTTCGGGCACGGTGGTGATGTCGAGGTTCCAACTGACGACAGTGGATTGTCCGCCGCCCGACAAATCGGCCAGAAACAACGTCCAGGTTCCATCGGGACTGCTGTTGTCGAACGAGCTCAAAAAACTATTTGTGGTAAATGCGCCCAACACGCCGGGATCGCTCTGCGGATTAATATTTCGGCCATCAGGCTGCCAAATTGTCGTTCCACTTGAAATGTCGTATCCGGGAACAGTTTGGTAATAATGAAAGTTGTTCGCCGCACTGTCGCTGAATGTCACATTGAAGCCGCCATTATTGTAGCCAAAGGGAACGCCGTTGGTGACGCCCGGGCGATTCAACAAGACGACAAAGCCGCCATTTGGACCGGCCAGATAAGCATACAAATCTCCATTGTATCCGCCATTGATGTTCAGGCTCAATGTCAGATTGCTGATGGAACCGCTGAGGCCGGTCAGATTGGTTGACAGCGCGAGTCCATTGGCGTTTGCATCTGGCACGATGCCGCCGTTGTTGAAACCGTTTGTGAAAGTGAAGTTGTATTCATTGACCTGCGCGAGCGCCGTTCCCGCGCAAAGCGCGGCTGCGACGACGATTGCGGCGAAATCAATTTTCTTCATGGCAATTTCAGTTCAAGGTTTCGCCGTTCGATAAAATGCAGTGCTTGGCGGATTTGTGTCTGTAAATTGCCACAGGCCGTTTGTGCCGGCGACGTTTGTGCTGATGGAAATCCAATTGATTGGCGGAGTCAAATTCGTCGCCACTTGCACGATGTTCGTGCTGTCTGGAATGCTGGCGAGATTCAATGTTACACTGCCATTGCCATTGACCAAAGGGGGCGTGGTATAATTCTGCGTAAAGTAACCATTTGATGCGATGGCTTCCAGATACACCGTTCCATTTACTGTCAGATTTCCATCGCCAATGGTGTAATCGAAATGGTCTTCATTGGTGACCGGCGCGTTGTAATAAACGTAAATGCTGTCTTTGGTCACGCTCACGCCGTTGGCACTGTTGGCTACGCTGCTCAAACTTACTGCGTCTCCGTCTGGATCGCTCCAGCCTGCGGCAGTTGCCAAATTCGTTATGGCTGTTTTCCACATAAAACCGGAGGTGACGTTGTTCGTCACGATGTTGTTAATCGTCGGCGCTTGATTTGGAACCACCAAATTCAATTCACTGCTGTTGATGGACAGTGAAGGTGTCGCGCCGGAAGTGACGCCGTTTCCACCCACGGTGACCGATGGTGCAGTTCCCGCGACCAAACCCGCGTTGCCCGTCGTGGCCTTGGAAATAATTTTGTAACTGCCGTGGGTCAACGTTGCGCCGGTGTTGTTGACCTTGAAAGCGGTGGAGGCGGAGAGCGTCAGCGTGCCGTTGGTCACGGTCAACGACGGTGTGCCGGAAGCGTAAGTCAATGAAACAGTTCCCGAACCCGTGTTAGCGCTGCCATTAAGCGCCGCCGTTGACGTATTGTTGCTCAATGTCTGGCCTGAACCGAGCAGGAAGATGTTCGTGAAATTTGCCACCGCGTTCGTGTTTAGAAGCCCGGACACATCGAATGTCGCGCCGCCGGCAAGGATGATTTTTGGACTGGTGGCGATAGAGCCAACTGCGCCTAATGACAATATGCCGCCGCTGATGGTGGTATTTCCGGTATAAGTGTTGGTGTCGCCCAGGGTTTGCGTTCCACTGCCGCCCTTCACGAGATTGATTTGCCCGACGATGACGCCGGGATTATTCGTTGAGCCGCCGCCATAAGCATATACGCCACTGCCCGAAAGCGTGAGTGTGACAGGTGAAGCGACGGAATTAGTGACCGTATTTTTTACCGACGTGGTATTGATGCCGGAAACCGAGTTAAGTCCTGCGACCTGCTGATTGAAACCGTTGAGATCAAATGTGCCGAGGTTCGCGCTGGCGGACTGGCCGACATTGAGCGCGGCGCCGGTTGGCAAACGATTGTCGCCGGTGGTCAATTGTATTGTGCCGTTGTTGATGCTGGTATCGCCAGAATAAGTGCTTACGCCGCCAAGAGCCAGTTTGCCAGCGCCTTGTTTGACGAGAATGCCGGTCGAACTTGGTTTGTCGGCGATAACGCTGTTGCAAGTGAGAGTCCCGGTGCTGCCTTTAATGCTGATTGAAGTGCCTGCCGTCGGGCCGACTTGAATGCCGCGATTGGAATTAAGCGTGAAAGAAACAGCGTTTCCTGAACCGTCTTGACCCCAATTTTAGTTGTTGTGCTGTCATGCAGATAGTGATAATTCCGTAAGCATGAAACAGCTAAAAACAATTCTCTCGTTGGTTGTAATTACTGTTGGATTACTAATTACCGGCTGCGGCGATAGTTCAGCTCAAACGAACGGACAGTCATCAGCACAGTCACAGCCGCAAACAATAACAGTTCACATAACAAAAACTGGAAAGAAATATCATCGGGCGGGTTGTCGTTATCTGTCACGAAGCGATATTCCGATAGATTTGGCAACTGCTAAGGCTGAAGGATATACGCCCTGTTCCGTTTGTAACCCGCCACAATAATCCAAATTAAAATAGAAAACAGAAAAGCCAGATGATGTTACAAACCATTCGCCGGGTTTGATTTAATTTTTCGCCGCCAATTGCGCTGCGGCAACTTCTGCCTTTGCTTCGGCAAAATCTCTCTCAAACTTATCGCTCTTTTTCATTTGCTTGACGATGGCTTGAGCAAGGACGCGCCCGGCGTAAATGTCCGTCGGATAATGCCGCGCGGTCTGGACGCGATGCCAGCCGATGCTGCGCGCCTTGGCGATGATGGCGTCGTGCCTGTCGGGAAATAAATCGGCGAGGACCAGCGCGAGCGTCATGGATTCTGTGGAATGGCCGCTGGGATAACTGAAACTTTTTTCCAATTTTCCATTGATGAGATTTGTGTCGGCCGTGTAGGGACGCGGACGCTTGTAAAAATCCTTGGCATTGTCGGTCACCGTTTCGGCATCGGCTTGGACGCGCTCAAAAAATGCGACGGTTTTAGGCAAATTAGTTGAAACAAAAAACGCGCCGATGGCGGGCGTGAAATTGAAGGTTGAAAATTTCTTTTCCGAGTAGGCGGCGGCAATTTCATTGCTGGTGGCGGCGTGATAAACTTCGCGGACGGTTGCCATGTCGGCGGCTTGTTCGGCGGAATCCGGCAGCGGCGGCGGCGCGAGCAGGGCGATGGCATCCGGTTTTCCGGCGGCGAGATAATGGAGACGGCTTAATTTTACCGGCTGGCCTGGTTGAGCCATCGTGTCGTCGGCGTGCAACGGCGCGGCGACAAATGCAGTTGAAAATAAAATCGCAAAGAGGCCGCGTTGAAAAAGATTTTTCATTTTAAGC